>JALSHB010000207.1 GCA_026982475.1 Chromatiales bacterium | reverse complement strand
GCAGGTCTACCGGCACGTGCAGCAGCGAGCAGGAGGGTGCGATCCACAGCCGCTCGCCAAGCCGTTTCCCGATAGGCGAAAGGGTTGCCAGCGCGGCGTCGAGATCCGTGCGCCAGATGTTGCGGCCGTCGATGATGCCGACGGACAGCACCTTGTAGGCCGGCAGCTTGTCCAGGGCGATGGCGACTTCCCGTGGCGCCCGCACGGCGTCGAGGTGCAGGCCGTCCACCGGCAGGCGGCAGGCGAGGTCGAGGTTGTCCTGCAAGGGGCCGAAATAGGTCGCCAGCAGGCGCTTCAGGCCGGGAACCTGCAGGCGGGTGTAGGTAGACTCGAAGGCGTTGCGCCAGGCCTGTGGCAGGTCCAGGGCGAGGATGGGTTCGTCGATCTGCACCCATTCGACGCCCTGTTCCCGCAGTCGCTGCAGGATCTCGCCGTAGACGCCAATCAGTGCGTCCAGCAGCGTCAGCTTGTCGAAATCACCGCCCCGGGTCTTGCCCAGCCACAGCCAGGTCAGCGGACCGGGCAGCACGGCCTTGACCCTGTGGCCCAGCGCGACGGCCTCCGCCACCTGCTCGAACAGGTGTGAGGAAGATAGCGCAAATGATTGATCGGACGAAAGTTCCGGGACGATGTAGTGGTAGTTGGTGTCGAACCACTTGGTCATCTCGCAGGCCGCCGCCGGCGCACCGCTGGGGGCGCGGCCACGGGCCATGCGGAAATAGGTGTCGAGATCGACCTCGCCGCCCTGCCAGCCGAAACGCGGCGGTACCACGCCCAGGGTGGCAGTGAGGTCGAGCAGGGTGTCATAGAAGGAGAAGTCGCCGACGGGGATCAGATCCAGCCCCTTGTCCGCCTGCAACTGCCAGTGACGGGCACGCAGTTCGCGGCCGATCTGCGCCAGTTGCTCGGCGTCGATGTCGCCGCGCCAATAGGCCTCTTGTGCCTTTTTCAGTTCCCGCTGGGCGCCGATGCGGGGAAATCCGAGGTTGTGGGTAGTGGTCATGGGCTGTTCTCTCGTTGCTGGCGATGGGTCGTGCGCGGCTTGCTTTCGCGCGAATCGCGGTGCAGTATCCGCTTCGAACGGTGTTGAGTAAATCTCATGTTTCTCATAAACATTATGAATTCATTGTGGTGTGGCCGGGGGCGGGGCCTGTAACATGAGGTCCTGAAACGGCCATGAGGATCAACGCAAAGAACGTGGAGACGCAAAGGACGCAAAGGTTTTTCAATGAGTTTTCTTTGCGTCCTCCGCGCCTTTGCGTTCTCTGCGTTCCATTTCGTCATGTGAAAAACCGCTGAGCCACGGAAATGGCGGGACAATCCCTTCGAGTCACAAGCCGATGAACCATGTTTCTTGAACTCCGACACCTGCGCAGCCTGCTGGCGATCCGTGAGACGGGCAATCTGGCGCGCGCCGCCGAACGCCTGCACGTCACCCAGTCGGCGCTGTCGCACCAGATCAAGTCGCTGGAAAACTACTTCGAGGCACCGCTGTTTCTGCGCAACAGCAAGCCCCTGCGCCTGACCCCGGCGGGGGAGAAACTCATCGAGCTGGCGCGGCAGGTGCTGCCGCTGGTGGAGGGGGCGGAGAACGACCTGAAGCGCGTGGCGCGGGGTGAACTGGGGCGGCTGCACATCGCCATCGAATGCCATGCCTGCTTCGAATGGCTGGCGCCGGTACTCAACCGCTACCGCCAGCAGTGGCCACAGATCGAGGTGGATATCCGCGTCGGTGTCAGCTTCGAGGCCCTGCCGGCCCTGCGCAAGGGCGAGGTGGACCTGGTGATCAGCTCCGACCCGGTGAAGAGTTCGGATCTGCAGTTTGCCGAACTGTTCGACTACGAGGCCCTGCTGGTGATGCCCGCCGACCATCCGCTGACGCGCCGGAAGCGCATCCAGCCGGCGGACCTGGCCGGCGAGACCCTGATCACCTATCCCGTCAATCGCCAGCGCCTGGACGTGTTCAGCCGCTTTCTGCAACCGGCGGGGGTGGAGCCGGCGGCGGTGCGCCAGTCGGAACTGACTTCGGTGATCCTGCTGCTGGTGGCCAGCGGCCGCGGCGTGGCGGTGCTGCCCGACTGGGTGCTGCGCGAGGCCGAGCAGGCCGGCACCCTGGCGACACGGCCGCTGGGCCCGCGCGGCCTGAAGGGCACGCTGCATGCCGCCGTGCGTCGGGCGGAGTTCGACACGGCCTATCTGCAGGACTTCATTGCGCTGGCCCGTGGGTGCTGAGTAGTACCTGAATCCGCAGGTTCAGGTAAAAATCCCAGCGGATGTTCCCGTGGCGCTCAGCGCCACACCGCACGCGACAACATCAACCGGCTGGTTGCGTTACACCGCAGGGCGGTGGAAGGAGAAAATCGCGGCCCAAGGGTCCGCTCCTACATCCGATCCAGCCGCAGGAGCGGACCCCCGGGCCGCGATGATTTTTTCACCCGCAGCGGCATTCGCGGCTGAAGCCCCGCATTTTGTTCGCCAATACCCCACTTATCCGTAGCCCGTTTGTGTTCACGCGGCCCATGGCGTAGAATTCGCGGCTCGAAAAATCCGGATTAACCTCCTTGCTTCACCGCAATGCCTGCGGGAGGCTAAATAACCCAAGAGGAGTGCTCGTGAGACACTACGAAATCGTGTTTCTGGTCCACCCTGACCAGAGTGACCAGGTGCCCGCCATGGTCGAAAAGTACAAAGACTTCGTCGAAAGCGACGGTGGCACGGTTCACCGCCTGGAAGACTGGGGCCGCCGTCAGCTGGCCTATCCCATCAACAAGATCCACAAGGCCCACTACGTGCTGATGAACATCGAGTGCGGCGAGAAGGCCCTGGAAGAGATCGAGACCGCGTTCCGCTTCAACGATGCCGTGCTGCGCAACATGGTGATGCGCGTCAAGGAGGCCATTACCGAGCCTTCGCCGCTGGCCAAGTCGCGGGAAGATGAATCCCGTGAGCGTCGTCCCGCCGCGGCCGAGAAGCCCGCCGCCAAGGAACAGGCCGCACCGGCCGCCAAGGACAGCGCAGCGGCTGCCGATGCCGCTTCCGAAGCCTGATCCGCTTACGTTGAGAGGATAGAGTCATGTCACGTTTTTACCGTCGTAGAAAGTATTGCCGTTTCACGGCCGAAGGCATCAAGGAGATCGATTACAAGGATCTCAATACCCTGAAGGCCTATGTGTCCGAGTCGGGCAAGATCGTGCCCAGCCGCATCACGGGCACCAAGGCCAAGTACCAGCGCCAGCTGGCGACCGCCATCAAGCGCGCCCGCGCGCTGGCGTTGTTGCCTTACAGCGATTCTCACAAGTAATCGCTGGCCGGACGGTGCGCCGTCCGGCCGTGCAGCCATGAACCGGATAAGCGCGGGTCTCGCACCATGAAGGCGCTGGCCTCGTTTATTCTGCGCGGTCAGAGCCAGGCCATGCTGGTGACGGTTGGTTTTGCCGTGCTGTCGCTGCTCTTGCCGCCGTTCAGTATCCTCAGCGGCGCCGCGGTGGCCCTGGTGACCCTGCGCCACGGCATGCAGGCCGGCGCCGTGCTGATGGCCGGCGCGACCCTCGCGGTGGGCCTGCTGGCGGTCTTTTCGCTGGGCAACCCGGCACCGGCGATGATGTTTCTGACGGCCCTGTGGTTGCCGTTGTGGCTGTTGGGGTCGCTGTTGCGCGCCAGCCGCTCGCTGTCGCTGACCTTGATGCTGGCGGGTGCCCTGGGACTGCTGGGCGTGTTGCTGGTGTATCTGCTGGTGGATGATGTCGCCGCATGGTGGCTGGGCATCCTGCAGCAGATCTTCGATCCCGTGATGGCGGAGGCCGGTCTTACCGATCAGGACGTCATACAGTCGGCCCTGGTGAGCATCTCCCACGTGATGACGGGGATGATGGCGGCGGGCATGGTGTTGAACGCCATTATCTGCCTGTTCCTGGCGCGGGGCTGGCAGGCGCAGCTGTTCAACCCGGGCGGCTTCCGCGACGAGTTTCAGCAGCTGCGCATGGGCCGTTCGCTGTCGGCCATCACGGTGGTGCTGGTGCTGCTGTACGTGGTGCAGATGGGCGCCATCTCCAGCATGGCGGGCGACATGCTGATCGTCTTGCTGAGCCTGTACATGCTGCAGGGCCTGGCCCTGGCGCATGCGGTGGTGGCAATGAAAAAGCTGCACGTTGGCTGGCTGATCGGACTGTATGTTTTGGCTTTTGTCGTCTTGCCCCAGCTGATGCTGGCGGTGGCGGCAGTGGGTTTGTTGGACACCTGGGTTGACCTGCGTCAACGCCTTGCGGGGCAGGGCGCGTCGGGGGAGTGACAACTCCGTTGCCACGGGTGGCCATTGGATGAATGCAGGATTGAGAGAGACTTGAACGATGAACGTCATTCTTTTGGAAAAAGTGAACAACCTCGGTGATCTGGGCGACCAGGTCAATGTCAAGGCCGGTTATGGCCGTAACTTCCTGATCCCTCAGGGCAAGGCAGTCTCGGCAACGCCGGAAAACGTGGCCAAGTTCGAGGCCCGACGCGCGGAGCTGGAAAAGGCCGCGGCCGAAAAGCTGGCCGCTGCCGAGGCGCGCAAGGCCGCCCTGGGCGAGCTGAGCGTCACCATCGCCCAGAAGGCGGGAGAGGAAGGCAAGCTGTTCGGTTCCGTCGGCACCAGCGACATTGCCAGCGCCATCACCGAGGCCGGCGTGGAGGTCAGCAAGAGCGAGATCCGCCTGCCGGAAGGCGCCCTGCGTCACGTGGGCGAGTTCGACATCGACATCGAATTCCACAGTGACGTGGTCGCCACCATCACGGTGGAAATCGTCCCCGAATAAGTCCCTTCGGTGGCGTCAAGAGAGGCTGGCGGTGGTTGCATCGCCGGCCTTTTTTTGTTGTTTTTTCGGCCCGCTGGGGCCTGCTTCAGGTAAGATATTCCGATCATGCAAGAGTTAGCCTACCCCCCCGGAAACATCGACGTGGCCACCGAGGCCTTGAAGGTGGCGCCGCATTCCGTCGAGGCCGAGCAGTCCGTGCTGGGCGGCCTGATGCTGGACAACAACGCCTGGGACAAGATCGCCGATGCCGTCACCGAAGAGGACTTCTATCGCCGCGATCACCGCCTGATCTTCCGCGCCGTGGCCGCCCTGGCCGCGCGCACCGAGCCCTTCGACGTGATCACCCTGTCCGAATGGCTGGACAAGCAGGGCCTGCTGGAGGACGCCGGCGGCCTGGCCTATCTCGGCACCCTCGCCAAGGACACCCCCAGTGCCGCCAATATCGCGGCCTATGCCGCCATCGTGCGTGAGCGCTCGGTGCTGCGCCAGCTGATCAGCGTTGGCAACGAGATCAGCAGCAGCGCCTATCAGACCGAGGGCCGCAGCACCGAGGAGCTGCTCGACAACGCCGAGCGGCAGGTGTTCCAGATCGCCGAGCAGGGTGCGCGCGGCAAGCAGGGCTTCACCGCCATCAAGGACCTGCTGGTGAAGGCAGTGGATCGCATCGACACCCTGTTCCAGCAGGACAATCCCATCACCGGCGTGCCCACCGGCTGGAACGATTTCGACGAAATGACCTCCGGCCTGCAGCGCGGCGACATGGTCATCGTCGCCGGCCGTCCGTCCATGGGCAAGACCACCTTCGCCATGAACATCGCCGAGCACGCCGCCATCAAGTCCGGCCTGCCCACCGCCGTGTTCAGCATGGAAATGCCGGGTGAGTCGCTGGCCATGCGCATGCTCTCGTCGCTGGGGCGCATAGACCAGCACCGCGTGCGCACCGGCAAGCTGGAGGACGACGACTGGCCGCGCCTGACCTCGGCCGTGGGCCTGCTGGCCGAGGCGCCCATGTTCATCGACGACACCCCGGCGCTGTCGCCCAACGAGCTGCGCGCCCGCGCGCGCCGCCTGGCGCGCGAGCATGGCGAGCTGGGGTTGATCGTGATCGACTATTTGCAGTTGATGCAGGTGCACGGCTCGTCGGAAAACCGCACCAACGAAATCTCGGAAATCTCCCGCTCGCTGAAGGCCCTGGCCAAGGAGATGGATGTGCCGGTGATCGCCCTGTCGCAGCTCAACCGCAGCCTCGAACAGCGGCCCAACAAGCGCCCGGTGATGTCCGACCTGCGCGAGTCGGGCGCCATCGAGCAGGACGCCGACTTGATCATCTTCATCTACCGCGACGAGGTCTACAACGAGGACAGCCCGGACAAGGGCACCGCGGAGATCATCATCGGCAAGCAGCGTAACGGCCCCATCGGCACCACGCGCCTGACCTTCCTCGGCCAGTACACCCGTTTCGAGAATTTCATCCATGACGTCTATTCCGACGACGATGGTTATTCCTGACGGGCGGCCATGAGGGATCCTGCATGAGCCGCGCGGTGCGAGCCGTCATGGACCTTGCGGCGCTTCGGCACAATCTTCGGCAGGTGCGCCGCGCGGCGCCTGCGCAGCGGATCATCGCCGTGATCAAGGCCGATGCCTATGGCCATGGCCTGCTGCCGGTGGCGCGGGCCCTGGCGGAGGCCGACGTGTTCGGCGTGGCCTGCATCGAAGAGGCGCTGCGCCTGCGCGAGGCCGGCATCGATACCCCCATCCTGCTGCTGGAAGGCTTCTTTCACGCCGACGAGTTGCCGCTGATCCGGCGCCACCAACTGCAAATAGTGGTTCACGGAGAACACCAGCTGGCCATGCTGGAGTCGCTGTCCACGCAGACGCCTTCCATTCCCGCCTGGCTCAAGGTGGACACCGGCATGCACCGGCTGGGGTTTTCCGCCGCGGCCCTGCCCGCGGCCTGGCGGCGTCTCCGGGCCTGTCCCAGCATTGCTCCCGAGCCCGGCCTGATGACGCACCTCGCCAATGCCGATGACTGCAACGATGACGCCACCCGGCGGCAGCTGGCGCGGTTCACGGCAGTGCGCCCGTCGTCATCCACCGCCGTTTCCATCGCCAACTCCGCCGGCATCCTCGCCTGGCCCGATAGCCATGGCGATGCGGTGCGGCCTGGCATCATGCTGTACGGCGTCTCGCCCATGCTCGGTGAGCGCGGCCGGCAGCGCGGCCTGCGGCCGGTGATGTCCCTGCACAGTGAGCTGATCAGCGTCCGCCGCTGCAAAAAGGGCGACGCCGTCGGCTACGGCGGCAGCTGGGTGTGCCCCGAGGACATGCCCGTGGGGGTGGCGGCCATGGGCTATGGTGATGGCTATCCGCGTCATGCGCCCTCCGGCACGCCGCTGCTGGTCAATGGCCGGCGCGCGGCGCTGATCGGCCGCGTCTCCATGGACATGATCTGCATCGACCTGCGCGGCCTGCCCGAGGCGGCGGTCGGAGATCCTGTCACCCTGTGGGGCGCCGATCTGCCCGCGGAAGAAATCGCCGGGCATGCCTCGACCATCGCCTATGAGCTGTTCTGCGGCCTGACCTCACGTGTCAAAAAGGACTACATCGATGGCTAAGGCCAAGAGCAAAACCGCCTACGTCTGCAGTGATTGCGGCGCGGACTACGCCAAGTGGCAGGGGCGCTGCGACGCCTGCGGGGCCTGGAACACGCTCAGCGAGGTGCGCCTCGGCGCAGCCAGCGGTGGGGGCAGCCACACGGCCCGGCGGCAGGGCTATGCCGGCAGCCTGTCCGAGGTCACTACCCTGGCCGACATCGACCTCGCCGGCGTGCCGCGCATCAGCACCGGCGTCGAGGAGTTCGATCGCGTGCTGGGTGGTGGGCTTGTGCCGGGTTCGGCGGTGCTCATCGGCGGCCATCCCGGCGCCGGCAAGAGCACCCTGCTGTTGCAGGTGCTGTGCCGCCTGGCGCAGGACATGAAGGCGTTGTATGTCACTGGCGAGGAGTCCCTGCAACAGGTGGCGATGCGCGCCCGCCGACTCGGTCTGCCTGCCGACAACTTGCAGTTATTGTCGGAGACCAGCGTGGAAAACATCTGCGCCGTGGCCGAAAAACAGAAACCGAAACTGATGGTGGCGGACTCCATTCAGGTGATGCATGTCGAGGACATCGCCTCCGCCCCGGGCGGTGTGGCGCAGGTGCGCGAGAGCGCGGCGCAGATGATCCGCTACGCCAAGCAGAGCAACACGGCGCTGATCCTCGTCGGCCATGTCACCAAGGACGGCACCCTGGCCGGCCCCAAGGTGCTGGAGCACATGATCGACTGCTCCATCATGCTCGAAGGCTCCGACGACAGCCGCTTCCGCACCCTGCGTGGCACCAAGAACCGCTTCGGCGCAGTCAATGAGCTGGGTGTCTTCGCCATGACCGGGCAGGGCCTCAAAGAGGTGAAGAACCCCTCGGCCATCTTTCTCTCGCGTTCCGACGAACCCGCCGCCGGCAGCGTGGTAATGGTGGTGTGGGAGGGCACGCGGCCCATTCTGGTGGAGATCCAGGCGCTGGTGGACGACAGCAGCCTTGGCAACCCACGCCGCCTCGCCGTGGGCCTGGAGCAGAATCGCCTGGCCATGTTGCTGGCCGTGCTGCATCGCCACGGCGGCATCGCGGTGGGCGACCAGGACGTGTTCGTCAACGTCGTCGGCGGCGTCAAGGTGGTGGAGACCAG
>JALSHB010000206.1 GCA_026982475.1 Chromatiales bacterium | reverse complement strand
GCGCGCCGGCTACCTGGCCGGCCTCAGCGGCACCGCCACGGTGCTGGCGGGGCGGCAGTTCGGCATCCCCATCTTCGGCACCATGGCCCATTCCTTCATCGAGGCCCACGACGACGAGGCGCAGGCCTTCGAGCACTTCGCCCACTCCCAGCCGGACAACGTGGTGCTGCTCATCGACACCTACGACACCGAGGCCGGCGCGCGCAAGGTGGTGGCGATCGCCCCGCGCCTGCGGGCGCAGGGCATCCGCATCAAGGCGGTGCGCATCGACAGCGGCGACCTGGCCGCGCACGCCCGCCGCGTGCGCGCCATCCTCGATGCGGGCGGCCTGGCGGACACCGGCATCTTCGCCTCGGGCAACCTGGACGAATACCGCCTGCACGCGTTCATCGACGCCGGTGCGCCCATCGACGGCTACGGCGTCGGCACCCGCCTGGACGTCTCCAGCGACGCCCCCAGCCTGGATTGCGCCTACAAACTGCAGGAATACGCCGGCATCCCGCGCCGCAAGCGCTCCGAGGGCAAGGCCACCTGGGCCGGGCGCAAGCAGGTCTACCGCCATTACGACGCCGACGGCCGCCTGGCCCATGACTGCCTCACCAGCGCCGACGACGCCCGCGACGGCGAGGCGCTGATCCAGCCGGTGATGCAGGCCGGCCAACGCCTGGCCCAGCCCGGCCTGGCGGAGAGCCGCGCCCACGCCCTCGCCGAACTGCAACGGCTGCCACCCCCCCTGCGGGCGCTGGAGAGCGCCGCCACGCGCCACCACGTCGAGATCGCCCCGGCCCTGGTGGACGTTACACGCAGGGCGGACGAGCGTATCGCCGTTTACTGAGTCCTCAAAGAAACCGCGACCAGTCCACGCGGCGGTCGCCAAATACAAAGAAATCCGGGTTCAGCAGATCGTCCTTGGTGTTGTAGCGCAGGCGGCGCATTTGGGTGTCCGTGAGCCAGCCGCCGGCTTCCTCCACCACGCACTGGGCGGCGGCGGTGTCCCACTCCGAGGTGGGCCCGAGGCGGGCATAGATGTCGGCCACGCCCTCGGCCACCAGGCAGGACTTGAGGGCGCTGCCCATGCTGATCAGCTGGTAGTCGGGCAGGTGGGACAGGAAGCGCTCGAAGGCCGGCGTCGGATGCGAGCGGCTGCCGGCCACCACGATGCGTTCGCGGCAACGGCTGCGCACGTGGATCCGCCGCGGCTCGTCCGGGCCGTTTTGCTTCCACGCCCCGGCGCCTTGGGTCGCGTAATAGAGGGTGTCCAGTGCCGGCGCGTGAACCACGCCGAGCACCGCCTCGTGGCCGTCGATGAGGGCGATGTTGACGGTGAACTCGCCATTGCGCTTGATGAACTCGCGTGTGCCGTCGAGGGGGTCCACCAGCCAGTAACGCCGCCAGCCGGCGCGCTCGGCATGGGGGATGGGCGGAGACTCCTCGGAGAGAAAGGGCAGGGCCGGGGCCAGCGCCTCCAGGCCCTCCCTGATGAGGTGATGGGCGGCCAGGTCCGCCTCGGTCAGCGGGCTCTTGTCGGACTTTTCTTCCACCTCGTAGGCGCGCCGGTAGATTTCCATGATGCGCCGTCCCGCCTGACGGGCGATGCGGATGACCGGTTGCAGCAGGCGGACGGGGCTGGGTGAGGAATGTGTGTGCGCCATGTCTCCCATTATAGGAAAAAGGCCGGGCTTCGCTGTACCAGCCCAGGCCACCTGCCGTTGTAGGAGCCTTCAGGCGCGAAGGTTTTTTCACGTCCGGTTTTCGCGCCTGAAGGCGCTCCTGCATTATTGCTGGGATGGACAATTGTGGTTATTTCACCGGCAGGGCGGGGACCGGTTGCAGTTTCCAGATCTCGGCGTTGTATTCCTGCATGGTGCGGTCGGTGGAGAATTTGCCGCTGGCGGCGGTGTTGAGGATGCTCATGCGCGTCCAGCGTTCTTCGTCGCGGTAGGCTTCGGCGGCCTGCTGCTGGGCCTCGACGAAGCTGGTGAAGTCCGCCGCCACCAGCCACGGGTCGTGCGGGCTGCGGATGGCGGCGATGATGGGGTCGAACAGGCCCGGCTCGAACTGGTTGAAGTGGGCGCTCTCCAGCAGCTGCATGACGCGCTTAAGGTTTTCGTCGGCGTCGATGATGGCGTTGGGGTCGTAGTGCGGTCGCGCCGCCTCGACTTCGCTGGCGGTGAGGCCGAACAGGAAGAAGTTGTCGTCGCCGGCCTCTTCGCGGATCTCGATGTTGGCGCCGTCCAGGGTGCCGATGGTGATGGCGCCGTTCATCATGAATTTCATGTTGCCGGTTCCTGAGGCTTCCTTGCCGGCGGTGGAGATCTGCTCGGAGAGATCGGTGCCGGGGGCGATGATTTCCATCGCCGTGACGCGGTAGTTGGGCAGGAAGGCCAGCTTCAGTTTGTCGCCCACCATGGGGTCGTTGTTGACCATGAAGGCGATGTTGTTGGTCAGCTTGATGATCAGCTTGGCCATGGCGTATCCGGGCGCGGCCTTGCCGCCGATGAGCACGCAGCGCGGGGTCCAGTTGTCGGTGTCGCCGCGTTTGATGCGGTCGTACAAATGGATGACGTGCAGCAGGTTGAGCAGCTGGCGCTTGTATTCGTGGATGCGCTTGACCTGTACGTCGAACAGGGCGTCGGTGTTGAATTTTACCCCGCGCTCGGCCTCCACCAGCTCGGCGAGGCGCGCCTTGTTGGCCTGTTTGATGTCGCGCCATTGGCGGCGGAAGTCGGCGTCGTCGGCGTGGGGGGCGAGCCTGGCGAGCTGCGGCAGGTCGGTGACCCATTCCTTGCCGATGGTGGCGTCGATCAGGGTGCTCAGGCCGGGGTTGCACCAGGCCATCCAGCGGCGCTGGGTGACGCCGTTGGTCTTGTTGTTGAATTTGTGCGGCCACAGCTCCCAGAAGTCGCGGAACAGGCCTTCCTGCAGCAGCCGGGAGTGCAGTTCGGCGACGCCGTTGACGGAGTAGCTGCCGACGATGGCCAGGTAGGCCATGCGCACCTGCGGCTCGGGGCCTTCCTCGATGATGGACATGCGGCGCAGGCGCTCGGTGTCGCCGGGCCAGCGGCAGGCGACGTTGCCGAGGAAGCGGGCGTTGATCTCGTAGATGATCTCCAGCAGGCGCGGCAGCAGGCTCTCGAACAGGCGCACCGACCATTTCTCCAGCGCCTCGGGCAGCAGGGTGTGGTTGGTGTAGGCCATGGTGCGGGTGGTGATGTCCCAGGCCTCGTCCCAGCCCAGCCGGTGTTCGTCCACCAGCAGGCGCATCAGTTCGGCGATGGCGCAGGTGGGGTGGGTGTCGTTGAGCTGGAAGCAGTTCTTGGCGGCGAACTGGCTGAAGTCTTCGCCGTGGTCGCGCACCCAGCGGCGCAGGGTGTCCTTGAGGCTGGCGGAGGCGAGGAAGTATTGCTGGCGCAGGCGCAGTTCCTTGCCGTTTTCGCTGGCGTCGTTGGGGTAGAGCACCATGGTGATGTGTTCGGCGGCGTTCTTGGCGGCCACCGATTCGGGGTAGCTGCCGGCGTTGAATTCGCCCAGGTCGAACTCGTCGGTGGCGGCGGCCTTCCACAGGCGCAGGCTGTTGACGGTGCCGTTGCGGTAGCCGGGCACGGGCAGGTCGTAGGGCACCGCCAGCACGTCGTGGGTGTCGACCCAGCGGCTGCGGGTGATGCCTTCGGCGTCCTGGTAGAGCTCGCTGCGGCCGCCGAAGTGCACGCGCTGGGTGAATTCGGGGCGCTCCAGTTCCCAGGGGTTGCCGTCGCGCAGCCAGTGATCCGGTTCCTCGATCTGGTAGCCGTGCTCGATCTTCTGCCGGAACATGCCGTATTCGTAGCGGATGCCATAGCCCAGCACCGGCAGCTGCAGGGTGGCGCAGCTGTCGAGGAAGCAGGCGGCGAGGCGGCCGAGGCCGCCGTTGCCGAGGCCGGCGTCGTGTTCCGCCTCGGCGATCTCTTCCAGGTCCAGTCCCAGCTTGTACAGGCCCTGGGTGGTCTCGTCCTTGACGCCGAGGTTGATCATGGCGTTGCCCAGGGCGCGGCCCATGAGGAATTCCAGCGACATGTAATGCATGCGTCGGGAGTCATTTTCCTCATAGGCGTAACGGGTGTTTTTCCAGCGTTCCATGATGCGGTCGCGCAGGGCCATCACCAGGGCGGTGTAGGGGTAGTGAGTGGAGCGGCAGTGGCGGTCGCGCCCCAGGGTGTGGCTGAAGTAGCGGCGGAAGTCTTCGGCGATGCTGTCGGCATCCAGGCCGAGGGGGGGGAGTTCGGTCAGCTTGGGGTGCGGCTTGCTGTTGCGCAGGGGGACAAAGTTCATGGGCTGTTCTCTGTTGAAATTGAGGTTTATCAACTGGATAGGGCTAAAAGCCGATAATTTGCCTGAGGTGTTCAGGCGGCGCCCTCGAGGGCCGGGCTGTGGCTGGTGCTGTCAAAGGACTTCAGCAGCAGGGAGCCGGCGGTCATCTTCGCCGGTTTTTCCAGGCCCATCAACTGCAGCACGGTGGGGGCGACGTTGGCGATGCTGCCGGAACAGGACAGCGCCCAGCGCTGCTCGTCGATGACCAGGCAGGGTACCGGATAGGTGGTGTGCTGGGTATGTGGCGTCTGCGTCACCGGGTCGACCATCTCCTCGCAGTTGCCGTGATCGGCGGTGACGATCACCGAGTAGCCGCTTTCCACGGCGCGCTCGATGACCCGCCCGACCTCGCGGTCCAGGGCCTCCACGGCCTGGATCACCGCCTCGCGCACGGCGGTGTGGCCCACCATGTCGCCATTGGCGAAGTTGACCACGATGAAGTCGTATTGCGCCGAGTCGATGGCCTCGATCACCGTGTCGGCCACGCGCGCGGCGCTCATTTCCGGCTGCTGGTCGTAGGTGCTGACGGGCGGCGAGGGCACCAGCTGCTGGGTCTCGCCCGCGCAGGGGGTGGTCTCTCCGCCGTTGAAGAAGTAGGTGACGTGGGCGTATTTCTCCGTCTCCGCGCAGTGGAACTGGCGCAGGCCGGCCGCCTCGAGGGTGCGGGCGAGGGTCACTTCCGGGTGCTCGTGCTCGAAGGCGTAGGGCATGTCGAAACGGGCGTCGTACTGCATGAAGCAGGTGACCTCGGCGGGCGCCACGCCGTCGCGCGCAAAGCCGTCGAAGTCGGCGCTGCCGAGGGCGGCGACCATCTGCTTGGGGCGGTCCTTGCGGAAGTTGAAGCAGATCAGCTGATCGCCGCCCTGCACCGTCTCGAAGGCCGGCAGCAGGGTGGGGCGGATGAATTCGTCCGTGTCGCCGGCGATCCAGGCCGCCTTGATGGCGCTCTCGGCGCTGTTGGCCTGCTCGCCTTCACCGCGGGCGAGGGCGCGCCAGGTCAGTTGGGTGCGCTCCCAGCGCTGGTCGCGGTCCATGGCGTAGAAGCGTCCCGTCACGGAGGCGATGGCGCCGCCGTTGTCGCGTAGCAGGGGCTCGATGCGTTGCAGGTAGTCGAGCGCCGACTTGGGTGCGGTGTCGCGGCCGTCGCTGATCATGTGCAGCAGGGGGCGCGCGCCCTCTTGACCGCACAGGCGGATCAGCGCCTCGAGGTGGCGGATGTGGCTGTGCACGCCGCCGTCGGAGACCAGGCCCAGCAGGTGCACGGGACGCTGCGTCTGGGCGGCCTTTTGCAATGCCGCGAGCAGGGGGGCATTGGTGAAGAATTCACCGTTGGCGATGCTGTCGTCGATGCGCACCATGTCCTGGCGTACCACATGGCCGCAGCCCAGGGTCAGGTGACCGACCTCGGAATTGCCCATCTGCCCGTCGGGCAGGCCCACGGCCAGCCCGGAGGCGCTCAGGGTGGTGCTGGGGTAGTGGGCGAACCAGTGGTCCAGGTTTGGCGTATCGGCCTGGGCGATGGCGTTGTTCTGCTTGCCGGGGCTGAGGCCGAAGCCGTCGAGAATCACCAGTACGGTGGGCTTGCGGGGGGTGCTGATCGCGTCGTTCATGTGTGGGTCAATGGGTCTCTGAGGTCGTGAAAATATGCAGGCTTCCACATTTTCGTTGCCGTTGTGTGACGGCCGCGAACCTTCCGGTGGGGCAGGAACAACAGGGATGTGGCGGAGGTATAGCGGCGTGCGATAGGGATGACTTGATGGCTGATGCCAGTGGTTGGTCGTAGCTGTGACGCGGGCCACGAATTTCGTTGTGGAAAGACCGCGAGAAAGGCCCGGTATTGTATTGACCTGGTGGCCCTGGGTCAATCCACCTGATTCGGCGGAAAGTTGAATGATCAGTAATTACAGTGGGTTACCGGATTTTCCTAATGGCACTTTTCAATCTCTGTGAATCTCTGTGACCTCTGTGGTGAAAAGCAGAGTTGAATCTTCACCACAGCGGTCACAGAGGTAGTGATAAATGTTGTGCACGCCCTGTGCAGGGCGGTAACCGCTCAGCGATCCCTTAGCCGCAGCAGGCGCAGGCTGTTGGCGATCACCAGCAGGCTGGCGCCCATGTCGGCGAACACCGCCATCCACAGGGTGGCGTAGCCGGGGATGGCGAGGGCCAGGAAGATGGCCTTGAGACCGAGGGCCACGGCGATGTTCTGGTGGATCACGCGCAGGCTGGCGCGTGACAGGCGGATGGCGAAGGGCAGGCGGGCGAGGTCGTCGCCCATCAGCACCAGGTCGGCGGTCTCCAGCGCCACGTCGCTGCCGGCGGCGCCCATGGCGATGCCGGTGGTGGCGGCGGCCATGGCCGGGGCGTCGTTGACGCCGTCGCCCACCATGCCCACCTTCCCGAAGCGCGCCACCAGCGTCCGCACCGCGTCCACCTTGTCGGCGGGTAGCAGCTCGGCGCGGGGCTCGTCGACGCCCAGGCGCGCGGCGATGGCGCGGGCGGTGCCATAGTTGTCGCCGGTGAGCATGGTGATGTGTTCGATGCCCAGGGCGCGCAGGCGGGCGATGGTCTTGCGGGCGTTGGCGCGCGGCTGGTCGGCGATGCTGATGAGGCCCAGCACGCGCCGTTCGTCGCCGAGGATGATGACGGTCTTGCCCTCGGCCTCGCGGCGGTCCAGCACGGCCTCCACGGCGGGGCTGCAGAGGCCGCGCTCCTCGAACAGGCGATGGTTGCCCAACTGGTAATAGCGACCATTGATGCACGCCCGCACGCCGCGCCCGGTGAGGGCCTGGAAGTCGCTCACGTCGCTGGGCGTGACGCCGGCCTCGGCGGCGCGTTCGAGGATGGCCTGCGCCAGCGGGTGCTCGGAGCGCGCCTCCAGGCTGGCGGCGATGCGCAGCAGCTGTTGCGGCGGGGTGTCGTTGAGTGGCTCCACGTCCTGCACCCGGGGGCGGCCTTCGGTGAGGGTGCCGGTCTTGTCGAAGGCCAGGGCGCGCAGGTGGCCGATGTTCTCCAGGTGCAGGCCGCCCTTGATCAGCACACCGGCGCGCGCGCCACGCGCCAGGCCGGAGACGATGGCCACCGGGGTGGAGATCACCAGCGCGCAGGGGCAGGCGATCACCAGCAGCACCAGGGCGCGGTAGAACCAGTCGTCGAAGGCCTGGCCGAACAGCAGCGGCGGCAGCACGGCGATCAGCGCCGCCAGCACCAGCACCGCCGGCGTATAGAGGCGCGCGAAGCGGTCGATGAAGGTCTGTGCCGGGGCGCGCGCCGCCTGCGCCTCCTCGATGAGGTGGATGATGTGCGCCAGGGTGGTGTCGGCGGCGAGGTGGGTGACGCGTACGTCCAGGCTGCCCTGGCCGTTGATGGAGCCGGCGTAGACGGTGTCGCCCGGGGCCTTTTCCACCGGCAGGGATTCGCCGGTGATGGGCGCCTGGTTGAGGGCCGAATGGCCGTCCACCACCTCGCCGTCCAGCGGCGCCTTGTCGCCGGGGCGCAGGCGGATGATCTCGCCGATTCGCACCGTTTCCACCGGCACCGTGACCTCGCGCCCGTCGCGCAGCACCCGCGCCACCGGCGGTGCCAGCTCCATCAACGCGCGCACCGCGTTGCGCGCGCGGTCCATGGAGCGGCTTTCCAGCCACTGGGCGAGGGAGAATAGGAACACCACCATGGCGCCTTCGTCCCAGGCGTCGATGAACAGGGCGCCGATCACCGCCACGCTCATCAACACGTTCATGTCGATGGCGCCGTGGCGCGCCGCGGCCCAGGCCTTGCGGGCGATGGGCCAGCCGCCGGTGACGATGGCGCCGCCGAAGGCCAGTTTCTCCCACGGCGCGCCGGCGCCGAGGAGGTGGTGCAGAACCAGCCCCGCGGCGACCAGCACGGCGGCGGAGAGCATGGCGACGAGGGCGCCGTTTTCCGCCCAGAAGCCGCCCTTGACCCGCGCCTCGCCGAAGGGCGTGGCGGTGAGCTTGGCCTCGGCCAGGGCGGCGATGATCTGACTCTGGGGCAGGCGTTCGGGGTCGTGCACCACGGTCAATCGGCGGGTGACGGGGTTGGCGTCGAGGCTCACCAGGCCCGGCAGGTGGCCGAGTACCTTCTCGATCAGCGCCACCTCTTCCGAGCAATCCAGATTCTCAACCCGCAGAACACTGGTGACCGGCTGCGAGGCGTCGCGCAGGGTATAGCCCAGGGAGCGCACGGTGGTGCGCAGCCGGTTTGCCGCCTCCGCCGAGGCCACCCGGGCCGACAGCTTGCCGGCGGTGAAGTCCACGCGCAGATCCTCGACGCCGTCGAGGCCACCCGCCACCCGTTCCACCTTGGCGGCGCAGTCGGGGCAGT
>JALSHB010000205.1 GCA_026982475.1 Chromatiales bacterium | reverse complement strand
CTGTTATTTACTGACCCGGCGACAATATCGTCGCCGGGGCAACAGTGACATGGCCCCCAACCCGCGATTCAGGGTACCCCCTTTCCGGGCCGGCGCACCATGGGGAAGAGGCTGTCGTCGGCGAGGGCTCTCCCTGACCCTGATCGATAAAATTGGCCAATATTTCTATCACCGGGATTAATTGCTATGATCCGGGAACGCTGAATATCAGAAAGGGTTAATACGCTGTTATGGCCGATCGCAGATTGCACGTGTTCTATAGTGTCGCCCGCCTGCTGAGCTTCACCAAAGCCGCAGATACCCTTCACATGACCCAGCCGGCGGTGACCTTTCAGGTGCGCCAGCTGGAGGAATATTTCAACACCCGCCTGTTCGACCGCACCCACAACAAGATCAGCCTCACCGAGGCCGGCAAGCGGGTCTACGTCTACGCCGAGAAGATCTTCCACCTCTATGACGAGATGGAAAACTCGGTGCGCGAACTGACCGGCGAGATCAGCGGGGTGCTGATCCTCGGTGCCAGCACCACCGTCGCCGAGTACATGCTCCCGGCCCTGCTGGGCGACTTCAAGGCCAAGTACCCGGACGTCAATATCCGTCTGAAGGTCTCCAACACCGATGGCATCGTGTCGATGGTGGAGAACAACATCATCGACCTCGGCGTGGTCGAGGCGCCGGTGCTGAACAAGAACCTGGCGGTGGAGCAGTGCCGCACCGACCGCCTGGTGGCCATTGCCCCGCCCGGTCATGAACTGACCAAGTACGCTACGGTGCCGGTCAAGGCCCTTCTCGACTATCCCTTCATCTGCCGCGAAGAGGGCTCCGGCACGCGCGAGGTGATCAACGACTATCTGCGCCAGGCCGGTGTCGATCCGGCACGGATGAACGTGATCATGGAGCTGGGCAGCCTGGAGGCGCTGAAGGGCGCGGTGGAGGCCGGCATCGGCGTCAGCATCGTCTCCCGCGCCACCCTGGCCAAGGAGATCAAGCTGGGCTCGGTGGAGGTGCTGGAGCTGGATACGCCGCTGGAGCGCCCCTTCTCCTTCGTCCACCAGAAGCACAAGTTCCGCCAGTGCGCCATGGACGAGCTGCTGGAGTTCGCGCGCAATTACTGCATCGACCATCAGGATGCCGGTTGATTCATCCCCCGGGAGCGGTGTCGGGCCGTGGCGGTGCAGATTTCGATGGCTAAACGCAAGACCTTGACGGCGACGGAAGAGACGCTGCTGTCGCTGTTCGGGCGCCTCTCCACCGGGCAGCGCGAGACGCTGTTGTCCTTCGCCGAATTTCTCGCCGCCCAGACAACGCAAGAGCCGGCCGAGGCGCCCCCCCTGCCCGAGCCGCGCCCCATTCCCCGCCCCGCACAGGAAAGCGTCATCGCCGCCATCAAACGCCTCAATGCCTCCTATTTCATGTTGGAGGACCGTGCCGGCCTGCTCAACGAGACCTCGGTGCTGATGACCCAGCATGTCATGCAGGGGCGGGACATCGGCGAAGTGATCGATGAGCTGGAAGCGGTGTTCGCGCGCTTTTATGCCGAATGGCGGGCGGAGCAGCCGTCATGAACGTGCTGCGCGCCTGGTTCGAGCGCAATTTCTCCAATCCGCAGACGGTGATCCTGGCCCTGTTGCTGGTGGGCGGCTTCGTGGTCGTCTTCTACATGGGCAAGATGCTGGCGCCGCTGCTGGCGGCGGTGGTGATCGCCTATCTGCTGGAGGCCGTGGTGCAGCTGGCGGAACGCCGAGGCGCGCCGCGTCTGCCGGCGGTGATCCTGGTGTTCCTGCTGTTCGTGGTGGTGTTCACGTATCTCATGCTTTGGCTGGTGCCCATGCTGTCGCGGCAGGTGGCGCAGCTGGCCAAGGATCTGCCGCACTACCTCGACGCCGGCCAGCAGCTGCTGATGCGCCTGCCGGAGGCCTATCCGCAGCTGTTCACGGAAGAGCAGGTGCGCGACATCGTCAACAGCCTGCAGAAGGAGCTGGCGGGGCTGGGGCAGAGCCTGCTGTCCATCTCCCTGACCTGGATTCCCAGCCTCATCGCCCTGGCCGTGTATCTGATCCTGGTGCCGATGTTGGTGTTCTTCTTCCTCAAGGACAAAAGCCAGATCGTCGCCTGGGTGGGCTCCTACCTGCCGCGCCAGCGTGAGCTGGCGGCGAGCGTGTGGGCCGAGGTGGACCTGCAGATCGGCAACTACATCCGCGGCAAGTTTGTCGAGATCCTGATCATCGGCGGCGCCAGTTACATCACCTTCGTGATGATGGGCCTCAACTATGCCGCCCTGCTGGGGGTGCTGGTGGGGCTGTCGGTGGTGATCCCCTACATCGGCGCCACCGTGGTCACCATCCCGGTGGCGATGATCGCCTATTTCCAGTGGGGCTGGGGTCCCGAATTCGCCTACCTGATGCTGGCCTACGCCATCATCCAGGCGCTGGACGGCAACGTGGTGGTGCCGCTGCTGTTCTCCGAGGCGGTCAACCTGCACCCGGTGGCGATCATCGTCGCGGTGCTGGTGTTCGGCGGGCTGTGGGGATTCTGGGGGGTATTCTTCGCCATCCCCCTGGCGACCCTGGTGAAGGCCGTGCTCACCGCCTGGCCCAAGGCCGAGGAGAGCGAGCCGGCCAGCGCCTGAGGCCGGGCGCCGGATCAGTGACGCTGCCGGCCGACGGGCCGCACCAGGGTGCCGGTGCTGATGTCGGTGAGGGCCTCGCGGGCGCGCTGGCTGTCGGTGTTTTCCCACAGATCGAAGGCGGCCAGCGGGTCGAGGGCGGGCTGCTCGGCGCCCAGGTCGCGCATGGTCTGCAGCACGTCCATGGCCGGCACGAAACGCTCGCTGAGCTGGGCGTACAGGCGGCCGAGGGAGTGGCTGGCGGCGCTGTGCAACTGGTGATAGGCGCCGATGCCGAGGTCGACGTAATAACCGACGGAGACACGCCGGCGCCGCGCCCGCCGCGGATAGAACCCGGCGTGCAGCAGGCAGATGTCGCCCACGTCGCGCAGCTGGTCGTGCTGCCGGCGACCCGCCGCCAGCAGGCCGGCCAGATAGTCGAGGGCGAGGATGCGCGAGGCGATCTCCGGCTTGCTGAGAAAGCGCTGCAGGAGGAAGACCAGGTAGCTCTGCACGTCTTCACCCAGCTCGTGGTGGGCCTTTTGCTCCGCCTCGCAGACCAGCGCATGCCAGTGGGCGGCGGCCGTGGGTTGCAGTTCGATATCGCGCATGGACACCTCCAAAAAACCGTGTATCTGTCTACTGTATCGGGTCCCTCGCCGGGCGGCTTGAATCTCTTCGCCGGAAGTGCCTGAACAACCGTAGGAGCGATCCCCCCGCCAGCTCGCCTCAAGCGCCTGCTTTCTGGTGCTGCGGGGTGGTTCCTTGGCCGTCTTCGGTCTACGGGCTACGGGGACTTCTCCGAACCGTCCAGCAGCTGGCGAATGTTGCTGCGATGACGCCAGATCAGCATGACGCTGATGACCACCGAAACCGCGATCAGTTCCGGCTGCGGCCGCAGCCACCACATGAACAGCGGCGACAGGGACGCCGCCGTGAGCGCCGCCAGCGAGGAGATGTGGAATACCCTGGCCATCAGCAGCCACACGCCCAGCAGGCCCAGCGCCACCGGCCAGGCCAGGCCGATCAGCGCGCCGAAGGCAGTGGCCACGCCCTTACCGCCCTTGAAGCCGAAAAACACGGGATACAGATGGCCGAGAAAGGCGGCCAGCGCGGTCAGCGCCAGCACCGCCTCGGAGACACCCAGGGCCTGGGCCAGCAGCACCGGCAGCAGGCCCTTGACGGCATCGCCGGCGAGGGTGATGGCGGCCGGTTTCTTGCCGCCCACGCGCATCACGTTGGTGGCGCCGGGATTGCCGGAACCCTGGGTGCGCGGATCGGGCAGACCCATCAGGCGGCAGGTGATGATGGCGGCGGAGAGGGAGCCGGCGAGATAGGCGCCGAGAATCAGTGCGATGTCGATCATGGGATCATTATCCCGCGCTGGTGTGGCTCAGGGCAAACCGCTATAGTCCCGAGGAAAAGCCCCCGCCTCCCAGGCGGGGCCGATCAATCCGACAGAACAACGCATGGACATCATCTTTCTACACGATCTGACCATCGAAACCATCATTGGCATCTATGACTGGGAACGCAAGGAAAAGCAGTCCATCATCCTCGATCTGGACATGGGCGCGGATATCCGCCGCGCCGCCGCCTCGGACGCCATCGAAGACACCCTCAACTACAAGGCCGTGGCCAAGCGCCTGATCGAATTCGTCGGCAACAGCGATTTCCAGCTGGTCGAGACCCTGGCCGAACGGGTGGCCGAGATCGTGCTCACGGAATTCGACGTCACCTGGGTGCGGCTGCGGGTGAACAAGAAGGGCGCGGTGCGCTATGCCGGCGATGTCGGCATCATCATCGAGCGGGGAGTGCGGGGCTGATGCCACAGGTGTTCGTCGGCATCGGCAGCAACGTCGAGCGCGACGCCAGCATCCGCGCCGGGGTCGCCGATCTGCGCGCCCAATACGGCGAGCTGCGGCTGTCGTCGGTGTACGAGAGCGAGGCGGTGGGCTTCGTCGGTGACGCCTTCTACAACCTGGTGGCGGGCTTCGAGACGCAGCAGTCCATCGACGCCGTGGCGGACACCCTGGCCGCCATCGAGGACCGCAACGGCCGCCGGCGCGGCGGTGAGAAGTTCACCCCCCGCACCCTCGACCTGGACCTGCTGCTGTATGGCGACGAGATCATCACCACGGCGCGTTTTCACGTGCCGCGCGACGAGATCCTGCGCTACGCCTTCGTGCTCTGGCCGCTGGCCGAGATCGCGCCGGATCTGCGCCACCCGCAGACGGGTGAAAGCTTTGCGCAATTGTGGGAAGCGTTTGACAAGCGTGGCCCGGCATTGGGGCCCGTGCCATTTTCGTGGTAGGTATTGGCAAGATACATCGAGGGGCGGACGCGCATGACCGAGGGGGTTGCAAAAAACACCGCCGTGGCGGAAGGAGACAAGCCGCTGATCCTGATCGTCGATGATTCACCGACGATTCGCATCTCGCTGAAACGCGCGGTGCAGGACGAATTCCGCCCCCTGGAGGCGGAAGACGGCGAGGCCGCGTGGCAGCGGCTGCTGACGGAGACGGCCATCGAGCTGCTGATCACCGATCTCTCCATGCCCAACCTCGACGGCTACGGCCTGATCCGGCGCCTGCGCGAAAACCCCGCCGCGCGCATGCAGAACCTGCCGGTGATCGTCGTCACCGGCGCGGATGACACCGCCGCCCGCGAGCGCGCCTTTCACGCCGGCGCCAACGACTTTCTCACCAAGGACAGCGACCGCATCGAACTGCTGGCGCGCCTGCGCGCCCACCTCAAGCTGGCGCAGACCATCCGCCAGCTGGAGGCCAGCCAGCGCGAACTGCGCGCGCAGGCCAACACGGACCCGCTGACCGGCCTCGCCAATCGGCGCTTCTTCGACGAGATCGCCGGCAAGGAGCTGTCCTTGATGCGCCGGCAGCAGAACTACTTCTGCGTGCTGATGATCGACATCGACCACTTCAAGGCGGTCAACGACAACCACGGCCACCCGGCCGGCGATGAAATCCTCAGGCGCGTGGCGGCGACCCTGGCGGACAATCTGCGCGAGGAGGACACGGTGGCGCGCATCGGCGGCGAGGAATTCGTGGTCTGCTCGCCGGCCACCAACCGGCTGGCCTCCATCGTCCTCGCCGAGCGCCTGCGCAAGGCCGTGGAGTCCCTGGTGATCGAGTTCGATGGCCGGCGGATCCCCGTCACCATCAGCCTCGGCATCGCCCTGCGGCCCCTCGATGGCGACGACCTGCCGACCCTGCTGGAGGTGGCGGACGAACGTCTGTACCGCGCCAAGCAGGCAGGTCGCAACCGCTTCTGCGTCGCGGACAAGGTGTCACACGCCGATGACGGCGTCAGCGTGGACAAGATCCGCCCGCGCATGGACGAGGCGCTGGCGATGATCCGTCACGGCAATCTGCACCGCCTCAAGCCGCATCTGCCGGCGCTGCTGGAGGAACTGACGCCCTTCTTCGAACTGGTCAATCAGCAGTCGGCGGAGGCGCGGATCGATATCGCGCGGATGCGCGAGATTGCCGAAAAGCTGAAGGATTAGTCCTCCCGCCGCCACACCAGAATGCGGTTGTTGGCCGGCATCTCGTGGTCGGCGACACGCCGCAGGCCCTGCTTGCGGGCCAGTTCGTCCAGCGCCGCGCGGTCACGGATGCCGCTCTTCGGGTCGCGTTGTTTCAGCCAGGCGTCGAACTGCGCATTGCTCTCGCTGGTGTACTGGCCGTCGACGTTGAAGGGCCCGTAGAGACAGAAACGCCCGCCGGACGCGAGCACGCCGCCGATGCCGGCGAACAGGTTTTCCACCGCCTCCCAGTCCATGATGTGCACCGTGTTGGCGCTGAAAATGCCATCGTATCGGTGCCGTGGCCAGGGGTCGTGATTGACGTCCAGGGCCAGCGGCAGGTGCACGTTGGCGCCGCCTTCCTCGCTCAGCCAGGCGATGATGCCGGGGTGGTTTTCAAGGCGGTCGCTGGTCTGCCACTGCAGGTGCGGCAGCTCGCGGGCGAAGAACACGGCGTGCTGGCCGGTGCCGCTGCCGATTTCGAGCACCGTGGCGGCCTGGGCGAATTCCTCGCGCAGCACGGCGAGGATGGGGCGTTTGTTCTGTTCGCAGGATTCGGCGAAGGGCTTCACGGTGAGACGTGGACTTCTTGTTGTGGTTGGAAGCGGCTAACTCGTGACGCCGTTCTGCGGTGTCGCGCATCCCGTGGTGCTCCGCGCGGCGTCATCCATACCATTTCCTTAACTGTTCAACGAGCGCCCGCCGTCCACCGTCAACACCTGACCGCTGGTGTATTCGGCGTCGCGGATCAGGTACAGCACCGCGCGCGCGATATGCTCGGGGCTGCCCTGGCGCTTGAGAAAGGTGCGGTTGATGATGCGCTGCTTGGTGACCTCGTCCATGTCCGTCTCCGGCCACAGGATGGCGCCAGGGGCGACCGCGTTGACCCGCACCTTCGGCCCCAGTTCGCAGGCCAGGGCCTTGGTCAGCATCACCAGCCCGGCCTTGGCCATGCTGTAGATGGGGTAGCGCTTCAGCGGCCGGTCGGCGTGGATGTCGACGATGTTGACGATGCAACCGTGGCTGGCCTTGAGGTGCGGCGCGGCGGCCTGGGCGAGGAAAAAGGGCGCCTTGAGATTGGAACCGAACAGGTCGTCCCACTGCCGTGTCGTGGCGGTGCCGACGGGGGTGGGATAAAAGGTGGAGGCGTTGTTGATCAGCACGTCGAGGCGCTTCCAGGCCGAGAAGGCGTCGCCGATGAGGGCGGGCGGGGCGGCCTCGTCGAGCAGGTCGGCGCACACCAGCACCACGGAATCGGCGCGTTTCTGATTGAGTTCGGCCTGCAGGGCCTGGGCCGCGTCGCGCGAGCTGCGGTAGTGCAGCACCAGGTTCGCGCCCTCGGCGTGCAGGGTGCGCGCGGTGTGCGCGCCGATGCGGTGGGCGCCGCCGGTGATCAGGACGACGCGTCCGTCCAGCGAGCCGCTGTTGGCTTGTGTGGTATCATCCAAGGCTTGTCCTCCGAGACTGTTTCAACACTGTAACCCACCTGCGCCGACCTTGCCCAGCATGAATCCCCCCGTTTCCCGCGCCCCTTCCCGGCACGCCATCCGGCAGGCCAGCGAGGCCCTGGCGCGCCTCCCCGAGCCGGCCGCGGAGGCGCAGGCGCACAGTGTGGCGTTGATCCGCCTGATCGCCGACGAGATCGACGCGGCGGGCGGACAGATCGGCTTTGCGCGCTACATGGAGCTGGCCCTGTTCGCCCCCGGCCTGGGCTATTACAGCGCCGGCAGCCAGAAGTTCGGCGCCGCCGGCGACTTCGTTACCGCGCCGGAAATCTCGCCGCTGTTTTCCCGTTGCCTGGCGCGACAGACGGCCGAGGTATTGGAAAACCTCGGCGGCGGCGATGTGCTGGAAGTGGGCGCCGGTTCCGGCGTCATGGCGGCGGACCTGCTGGCCGAACTGGCGGCGCTGGATACCTTGCCCGAGCGCTATTTTCTGTTGGAGCTGAGCGCCGACCTGCGCCAGCGCCAGCGCGAAACCCTGGCACGGAAGGTGCCACAGCTGCTCGACCGGGTGCAATGGCTGGAGCGCCTGCCCGAACACGGCCTGCGCGGCGTGGTGCTGGCCAACGAGCTGCTCGACGCCCTGCCGGTGCACCTGTTCCGCGTCCATGCCGACGGCCCGCGCGAGCGCTGCGTGGCCTGGCGGGAGGCGCGCTTCCAGTGGTGCGAGCGCGAGGTGGCGGACGCGGAACTGGCGCGCCGCCTGGCGTCGCTGGCCGACGGCCTCCCCGCGGGCTATACCTCGGAACTGAATCTCGCCGCCGGTGGCTGGATCGCCGCCCTCGCCGGCGCCTTGCAGGCCGGCGTGGCGCTGCTGATCGACTACGGCTTTCCCCGCCACGAGTATTACCACCCGCAGCGCGACCGCGGCACCCTGATGTGTCACTATCGCCACCGCGCCCACGACGATCCCTTCGTCTATCCCGGCCTGCAGGACATTACCGCCCACGTGGACTTTACCGCCGTCGCCGAGGCCGCGGTGGACGCCGGCCTGGACGTGCTGGGATACAACACCCAGGGCCTGTTCCTGCTTGCCAACGGCATCACCGAACTGGCGCAGTCGGACGACGAGCGCGCACAGCTGCGCCTGGCCCAGCAGGTGCGCACCCTGACCCTGCCGGGCGACATGGGGGAGCTATTCAAGGTGATGGCGCTGGGGCGCGGTTACC
>JALSHB010000204.1 GCA_026982475.1 Chromatiales bacterium | reverse complement strand
GGTGGAGACGGGACGATTTCTCCCACGGTCTGTGCTGAAACAGCCAGATGCGGCTTTGGTCCCTCCGCCCCCGATAAACCCTTTTTGGCTTATCAGGAAAGAACATACAAGCGGCTTCAGCCGCGAACAACAGGGGTAAGCCCTTCGCGGCTGAGGCCGCTCCCACAGAAGAGGATTTTTTCCATTTTTCCATTGATAGATAAAGGAAACCCGCTTGGACACCACCGACCTGAAACAACCCGAACTCTACATCAACCGCGAACTCAGCCTGCTGGAATTCAACGCCCGCGTGCTCGAACAGGCCAAACTGGAAACCGTGCCCCTGCTGGAACGGCTGCGCTACCTGTGCATCTCCAGCACCAACCTGGACGAATTCTTCGAGGTGCGCGTCGCCGGCCTGATGCAAAAGGCAAAGCTCGGCTCCACCCAGGCCGGTCCCGACAACATGTCGGCCCAGGAAACCCTGCGCCTGGCCCGCGCCCGCGCCGCCGAGCTGGTGGAGGAACAATATCGCGTTCTCAACGAAATCATCTTTCCCAGGCTGGCCGAACAGGGCATCAACTTCATCAAGCGCGACGACTGGAGCGAGGCCCAGGAAAAATGGCTGCGGGAATATTACCAGGAGGAGCTGCAGCCCATACTCAGCCCCCTGGGGCTGGACCCGGCGCACCCGTTTCCGCGCATGCTCAACAAGAGCCTCAACTTCATCGTCTCCCTCAGCGGCAAGGATGCCTTTGGCCGCAGCAGCGGGCTGGCCATCGTGCAGGCGCCACGCGCCCTGCCGCGGGTGATCCAGCTGCCGGCGGAAGAAACCGGCAGCGGCCCCAACGACTTCGTGTTTCTGTCCTCGGTGTTGCACGCCTTCGTCGCCGACCTGTTTCACGGCATGAAGGTCAAGGGCTGCTATCAATTTCGTGTTACGCGCAACAGTGACCTGTTTGTCGACGAAGAGGAAATCGACGACCTGCTGCGCGCCGTCGAGGGCGAACTGGCGGCGCGCCATTATGGCGACACGGTGCGCCTGGAAGTGGCGCACAACTGTCCGGACGAACTGGTCGACTTTCTCCTGCAGCGCCTCAAGCTGACCCGTGACGAGCTGTACATGGTCAACGGCCCGGTAAACCTGAATCGCGTGCAGGCGGTGATCGACCTGGTGGACCGGCCGGACCTGATCTTCCCCTCCTATGTGCCGGGCCTGCCGCTGGCGCTGAAGCGCAGCGAAAGCCTGTTCGATGCCATCCGCAAACAGGACCTGCTGCTGCATCATCCCTTCGAATCCTTCGCCCCGGTGGTCGACTTCGTGCGCCAGGCCGCGGCCGATCCCGGTGTGCTGAGCATCAAGCAGACCCTCTACCGCACCGGCCCCAACTCCGCCATCGTCGACGCCCTGGTGGCCGCCGCGCGCGCCGGCAAGGAGGTGACCGTGGTGGTGGAGCTGCGCGCCCGTTTCGACGAGGCCGCCAACGTGAGCCTGGCCACCCGCCTGCAGGAAGTCGGCGCGCATGTGGTGTACGGCGTGGTGGGGTACAAGACGCACGCCAAGATGCTGCTGATCATCCGCCGCGAGGGCAAGAGCCTGCGCCACTACACCCACCTCGGCACCGGCAACTACCACAGCCGCACCGCGCGCATTTATACCGACTATGGCCTGTTCACCTGCGACAAGGTGATCGGCGAGGACGTGCAAAAGGTCTTCAACCAACTCACCAGCCTGGGCAAGGTGATCAAACTGCACAAACTGCTGCAATCCCCCTTCACCCTGCACGACGGCATGCTGAAAAAGATCCGCCGCGAACAGGCGCTGGCGGAAAAGGGCAAGCCGGGGCGCATCATCGCCAAGATGAACGCGCTGGTGGAACCGCAGATCATCCAGGCCCTGTACCAGGCCTCGCAGGCCGGCGTGCAGATCGACCTGATCGTGCGCGGCATCTGTGCCCTGCGCCCCGGCGTGCCCGGTGTCTCCGACAACATCCGCGTGCGCTCCATCATCGGGCGCTTCCTCGAACACCCGCGGGTCTATTACTTCGGCAATGACGGCAACCCGGAAGTGTACGGCGCCAGCGCCGACTGGATGGAGCGCAACCTGTTCCACCGCGTCGAGACCTGCTTCCCCATCGAGGCAAAAAAATTGCGCGACCGCGTCATTGGTGACCTGGAATTGTACCTGCGTGACAACACCCAGGCCTGGCTGCTGCAACCGGACGGCAGCTATGTGCTCGCCCAGCCGGGCGAGGAAGAGCCGGTCTCGGCCCAGCAGACCCTGCTGGAGAATCTGGCGGAGAATGCCTGAAGGGACAGCGTGAGACTTTCGTGGGGTGGGCAGGCTTTTTATGGCCGCCATGCCCACGCTGCGTCAATCCAATCGTTGCAGATTCGCGTGCAGACAGCGGGCGGCACGGGGTGAGGAATCGACCACGGGAATCAACGCAAAGAACGCAAAGGCGCAGAGGACGCAAAGAAATCCCTGTCAATAAACCTCTGTGTCCTCTGCGCCTTTGCGGTATCTGCGTTACATGTCTTTCCCGGCGACAAGCCCGGATTTCACGTTGTCTTGTTCCGGTCTATGTAGCTGGATCGCACGATCAGTGAGCGCCTGCTGAAAGGGCGCCACATACTGAAACACCTGGGAATACCGGGACGTGCGCAACTTTTTCACTCGCAGATTTACCGGCATCTCGCTGGTTTTCGCCAGGCGGGGTGGCTGCGATGAATTTTCAGAAATCAAACGCAAGCCCAAGGCTTACGGAATGGGAAATGTCAGTTTCTCTGGAAAAGATCACATCGTTCCGATAAGTGACGAATGGCTTTAAGGTCCCATTACTGACTGGTTCCCAGCCTAGATTAGTCGTCAGTCCAATCACATTGTTTGAGTTGAGGCCATAGCCAAAATAACCAATCGTGCCGATCGACATATTGAACCAGCCCCACAACCTTTGCTCAAGAATGATGCCGGAAGACGTATAATTGTCGCCGTCTGACCGATTGAACCGTGAAACTTCTAGGCCATATCGTTTCGTTTCTCCAGCATCAAGAAGAATGCGTATGCCGACATGGTAGATGCTGCCACGATTGAGGGTTTTTGAGTCTGAATATCCATACCCTATTTGTGGCCGCACCGTTAGAGATTTTCCGGCAAAGGCAAGGCCTTGGGTAAATGATAGGGCAAGAAAAATAATTACGAATTTTCTTATGTTCCTGCTGGTCATCAGGATTGTTCCATGTCATCCATGATTCACGAAAGCTTTTAGCATTATAACGGCATGCCTGCCTATGATCCTCGCAGGCCCGCTGGTGCCCTGCCGGCCTTACGGACTCTCCGCATCACTGCAACGGTCGGTCTCGAATTCCAGCGTCGAATGTGTGATCGCAAAGCGCTTTCTCAGTTCGTTTTTCAAGGCCGTCTTGATCTTTTCCGTTTCAGAATAATCCCTGATCACTACATGGGCCTCGACGGAATTGCTGTGTTCGTCGAGCTGCCAGAGGTGTACGTGGTGGATGCCTTCGACGCCCTTGACCCGTTCCATGGCGTCGATGACGTCTTCGAGGGCGATGTCTTCCGGCGCGCCCTGCATCAGGATGTGGATGGTCTTGGGCAGCAGGCTGGCGGCCTGATAGAGCACGTAGCCGGCGATCAGCAGGGTCAGGGCGGTGTCCGTCCAGTACCAGTCGTAGAGCAGGATCAGGCTGCCGGCGACGATGACGCCGACGGAGGCGAGGGCGTCGGAGACGTTGTGCAGAAAGGCGGCGCGGATGTTGATGCTGTGCCGCGACATGCTGTAGGTCAGCACCGCGGTGGCGATGTCGATGATCAGCGCGATGCTGGCGACGATGACCACGGTCCAGCCTTCGATGACCTGCGGTTCGACCATGCGCCACACGGCCTCGTAGACCAGGTAGAGGCCGACGATCACCAGCGTGACCAGGTTGATCAGCGCGGCGATGACCTCGGCGCGCTTGTAGCCGAAGGTCTTGAAGCTGTCGGGCGGTTGGCGGCCGATGCGCCGCGCCACCCAGGCGATCAGCAGCGAGGCGGCGTCGCTGAAGTTGTGCAGGGCGTCGGCGATCAGTGACAGGCTGCCGGAGACGATGCCGCCGATCACCTGCGCCACGGTGAGCAGCATGTTGATGGCGATGGCCCAGCCGAGGCGGCGGTCGCCCATGGCGTCGATGTCGTGCGCGTGGTCGTGGGCCATGGTGGTTTGCGGGCTCAGGAAAAGGTGAGGGAGAAATTCGCGGCCTGCAGATAGTCCGCCTCCCGGGCCAGGTCGGCCTGGGTCAGCAGGTGCGTATCCAGCCAGCCGTGCGGAAATTTTACCTGCAGGCGGTTTTCCCCGGCCTTCAGTTTGATCTTCGGCAGCGCCTCCGGGCTGCGGCTGCGGTGCAGCAGCACCGCCAGGCGCAGCAGGATGGCCCAGTGGCGGGCGCGGTGGCGGTGTTTTTCGGCGAGGTGGTCGAAGGCGGTGGGCGAGAGTTTGCGCCGGTGGTTGCGGATCAGTGCGGCCAGCAGCCGCTGCTGATTGCGCGAGAAGCCGGAAAGGTCGGTGAACTCGGCAATATAGGCGCCGTGTTTGTGAAAGCCGCTGTGGGCGATGTCGAGGCCGATCTCGTGCAGCAGCGCGGCCCATTGCAGCCATTGCCGGCTTTCCTGCGCATCCAGCGACCAGGCGTCCGCCACCTGCGCCGCGCAGACCTGCGCGGTTTCGGCCACCTGCCGCGCGTGCGGCAGGTCGACATGATAGCGCCGGGCCAGGTTGTTGACCGCGCGGGCGCGCACGTCTTCGTGGTGCACGCGCCCCAGCAGGTCGTGGATCAGGCCTTCGCGCAGGGCGCCTTCCGAGACCCGCATCTGTTCGATGCCCAGCGCCTTGAAGGTGGCCAGCAGTACCACCACGCCGCCGGCGAACACCGGCGCGCGCTCCGCCGTCAGTCCCTTGAGTGACAACTTGTCGCTATGCCCGGCGTCGAGCAGGGCGCGGCGCAGGGTCTTGAGGGCGTCGAGGCTGATGCCGTCGTCGCTCCAGCCCTCGGCCTGCACCACGTTGCGAATGGCGCGGATGCTGCCGGAGGCGCCGAGGGCCTTTTCCCAGCCCAGCTTGCGGTAGATGGCCTTCACCGGCTCCAGCTCCACCTGCGCGGCCAGCTCGGCGCGCTTCAGCGCCTTGGGTGTAATGCTGCCGTCGGCGAAGTATTGACGCGTCATGCTCACGCAGCCCATGTACAGGCTTTGCATGTAGCGTGGCTCGAAGCCTTCACCGATGATCAGCTCGGTGCTGCCGCCACCGATGTCCATGACCAAGCGGCGCCTTTCCTCGACGCCGGTGGCGTGGGCCACCCCCAGGTAGATGAGGCGCGCCTCCTCGGTGCCGGCGATGATCTCGATGGTGTGCCCCAGGGCCTGTTCGGCGCGGGCGAGAAAATCGCCGGCGTTGCGCGCCACGCGCAGGGTGTTGGTGCCGACGGCGCGGATGCGCTGGCGCGGAATGCCGCCGAGGCGCTGGCCGAAGCGCTCCAGGCAGGCCAGCGCGCGCTGCTGGGTTTCGGCATCCAGGTTGCGCTTGTGGTCCAGTCCGGCGCCGAGGCGCACCATTTCACGCAGCTTGTCCTCCACGTGCAGCTCGCCGTTGCTGAGGCGGCAGACGATCATGTGGAAGCTGTTGGAGCCGAGGTCGATGGCGGCGAAGGTTTCGGTGGTGGCGGGGCTTTGGGGCATGGCAAGACATCCAGGCGGTTTGAGGAGGTTATCGCATGATCCCGTGGCCATTTCCAGTTGTCAGTTTTGCTATCATGCGCCATCACACCCCGGGGGGACGTCGATGGCGAAGAAAGACAACAGGGCCGGCAAGGCGGGAAAGGCGCTGAAGGTCACGGCGGAGAACAAGTGCGGCCTCTGCGTCGGTGCCAAATGCTGTCAGTACATCACCCTGCACATCGACACGCCACGTTCGATGGCGGACTTCGACACCCTGCTGTGGCAGGTGTCGCACCGTCATATCCAGTTCTACAAGGATTGCGACGGCTGGTTCATGCTGGTGGTGGACAGTCCCTGCGAGCACCTCACGGGCAGCGGCCAGTGCGGCATCTACGCGGCGCGGCCGGTGATCTGTCGCAGCTACTCTAACGACGAATGTGAGTTCGACAGTGACGCCGAGGAGGGCTTCGAGCTGTTCTTTCCGGACCATGCCTCGCTGGACGACTATTGCCGCAAGCGCTTCAAGAAGTGGGACAAGCGCTTCAAGAAGCTGCTGGGCAAGGCGGGTGGATGAACAGGTGAAGCGCTATCTCAGCCGCCCGGTGATCGCCTGGGCCTTCTACGACTGGGCCAACTCGGCCTTCGCCACCACGGTGATGGCGGGTTTTTTCCCGCTGTTCTTCAAGCAATACTGGGCCAGCGGCCTGGACAGCACCGCCAGCACCTTCCAGCTGGGTGTCGGCAATGCCGTGGCCAGTCTGTTCATCGTGCTGGCCGCGCCGCTGCTGGGGGCGATGGCCGACCGCGGTGGCCTGCGCAAGCGCTTCCTGTTCCTGTTCGCCCTGCTGGGGGTGGCCTGCACCGCGCTGCTGGGCGGCGTGGGGGCGGGGCAGTGGGCGGCGGCGCTGGCGCTGTTCGTGGCCGCCACGGTGGGCTTCATGGGCGCCAATGTGTTCTATGACGCCCTGCTCACGGTGGTGGCGCGTGAGGAGGAATGGGACATGGTGTCGGCCCTGGGCTATGCCCTGGGTTATCTCGGCGGTGGCCTGCTGTTCGGCGTCAACGTGGCCATGACCCTGTCGCCGGAGAGCTTCGGCCTGGCCGACCCGGCGGAGGCGGTGCGCTACGCCTTCTTCAGCGTGGCCCTGTGGTGGGCGCTGTTTTCCCTGCCGCTGCTGCTGATGGTGAAGGAGCCGCCGGTGGCGCAACGGTTGTCGGCCTGGGCGGTGGCGTGCGCCGGCTACCGGCAGGTGTGCGAGACCTTTCGCCACATCCGGGCGCTGCGGCCGGTGTTCCTGTTTCTCATTGCCTACTGGCTTTACATCGATGGCGTCGACACCATCGTGCGCATGGCGGTGGACTACGGTCTTGCCATCGGTCTCGAACAGGGCCACCTCATCGGCGCGCTGCTGATCACCCAGTTCGTCGGCTTTCCGGCGGCGCTGGTGTTCGGCGCCGTGGGGCAGCGGATCGGCGCGCGGCGTGGCATCTTCATCGCCATCGGCGTGTATGTGGGCGTGACCCTGTGGGCGGCGGTGATCAGCGAGCCGTGGGAGTTCTATGTGCTGGCGGCGTGCATCGGCCTGGTGCAGGGCGGCATCCAGGCCCTGAGTCGTTCCCTGTACGCACGCCTGATCCCCACCGACAAGGCGGCGGAGTTCTTCGGCTTCTACAACATGCTGGGCAAGTTCGCGGCGCTGCTGGGGCCGTTGATGGTGGGTTACATCGGCGTCGCCCTGGACAGCCACCGGGCCGGGATGCTGTCGCTGATCCTGCTGTTCGTGGCCGGCGCGTGGCTGCTGGCGCGGGTGGAGGTGGCGGGTGAAGGTCGCGAGAGACTGGCCGATAGATGATTGGCGCGCACCTTGCCGCTCCTGCCATTGCATGAATACATACGCACGCAACCAGCGGATAACACGGGATGTTGATCGATCACGAGAATCAACGCAAAGAACGCAGAGGCGCAAAGGACGCCAAGGTTTTTGAAAAGGGTTTCCTTTGCGTTCTCTGCGCCTCTGCGACCTCTGCGTTTCATGCCATTCCCGGCGACAAGCACGGCTTTCTCACGGACTTTGATTTGCACCTGAATCCATTTCCGCAGTGGCGTTATTTCAAAATCCCATGAGATTCCTTGCCAGCCATCGCCTGTGGATCACCCTGCTGGGCACGGCCCTGCTGGCAGCCAGCTACCTGCCGCTGGGCGAGGCCGTGGAGGCGCGCCTCTATCACTGGCTGATCCGCGCCGTGCCCGAGGCGGCGGTGGAACACCGCGTCAGCGTCATCGCCCTGGACGAGACCAGTTTCGTCGATTTCGGCCCCTGGCCCTGGGAGCCACAGCGGCTGACGGAGATGGTGGATCTGCTGCGCGAGGCCGGCGTCGCGGCCATCGGCCTGGCCCTGCCCATCGACCAGCCGCAACAGGCCCGCGAACTGCTGCAGCGTGACGGCGTGGTGCTGGCCTGGCCGGCCAGCGAGGCCGAGGAGCGCCGTGGCCTGCTGGCCCTGCGTAACGAATCGGCGCAGCTGATCGGCGAACTGGCGGCGGCGCAACAGCCCTGGTACGCGCCGCTGCTGTGGCCGCCGCGGCTGCCATGGCAGTTGCAGTCTTCGCCGCTGGCGCGCTTCGATGCCGGCCGCGTCGGCGTGCTGGCGCTGGCCGGGGAGAATGAGCCGGTGCGCGCCGAGCCCTTGATGCTGGCCATCAATGGCCGCTATCGCCCCAGCTTCGCGCTGGACCTGCTGGCGCAGGCGCGCGGCGTGCCGGCCGGCGAGGCGCTGATCATGCCGGGGCCGACGGGGCGGACCGGGGTGCGCCTGGGCGACGCCTTTTTCGCCACCGACGCCGCCCTGCGGGTCTGGCCCCGTCCGCTGCCGGAGGACGAGCCGCTGCCCCTGTTTGCCGCCGAACACCTGCTGGAGGGCCGCGTGCCGGAAGAGGCCCTGCGCGACCGCATCGTGCTGCTGGGTATTACCGCGCCGCATCTCAGCTATCACGTGGTGGCGCCGGGCGGCGGGCACCTGACCCCGGTGCAGTGGCAGGCGCAGGTGGTGAATGCCCTGCAGACGGGCGAACTCGTGCGGGTTCCGGGCTGGTCGCAGGGCGTCGAGCGCGCCGGCCTGCTGGGGTTGCTGCTCTATTTTCTGCTGTTGCCGCGGCGCCTGCGCGGGCGCGCCGGGCTGTTGACGGGGGCGGTGCTGTTGCTGCTGACC
>JALSHB010000203.1 GCA_026982475.1 Chromatiales bacterium | reverse complement strand
GCGATGTGGCCTGCCCCGACGAGCTGGTATTTCATTTCTCCGTGAACGCCGTGTCTCTGTGGTGAATCAGGGGGCGTTGGCACCGGAGGCCGGACCACGATATCCAACGCAAAGGGCGCAAAGGTTTTCTGAAAGGATTTCCTTTGCGCCCTTTGCGCCTTTGCGGCCTCTGCGTTTCATTCCATTCCCGGCATGAACCTGAAGCGCCTTTCTCTGTGCCTCCGTGTCTCTGTGGTGAGCTGAATAGTTCAACGTTTAGCACTCCGTGGCTTCGTTGTCACCTCCTGCCTTCCTGCCCCTGTCACAAATTCTTCAGAATGCCGTCATCGTTCTGACCCAAAGCCTCTCTACCCTGTGCGCCTGTTGTCCGTGTTCTCTATCTACCGCACAGGAGTCACCCGCATGAAACATCCCCGTCTTTCCGTATCCGCCCTCTCTCTGGCCATTGGCCTTTCATTGGGTAATGTTGCGCAGGCCGAGTCACCCGAGCAGTGGTACCGTGATGGCGCCCAGGCCGTGAAACAGGCCCGGCATCTGCACAAGAACAAGCATCGCGCCAAGAACGTGATCCTCTTCGTCGGCGACGGCATGGGCATCTCCACCGCCACCGCCGCGCGCATCCTCGAAGGCCAGCTGCGCGGCGAGAACGGCGAGGAGAACCGCCTCGCCTTCGAACTGCTGCCCTACGTGGCCTTGTCCAAGACCTATAACACCAACCAGCAGACGCCGGACTCGGCCGGCACCATGACCGCCATGATGACCGGGGTGAAGTCCAAGGCCGGGGTGATCGCCGTCAACCAGTACGTGGAGCGTGGCAACTGCGCCAGTTCCATCGGCAACGAGCTGACCACCTTCCTCGAACAGGCGGAGATGGCCGGGCTGTCCACCGGCGTGGTGACCACCGCGCGCATCACCCACGCCACGCCCGCCGCCACCTATGCCCACGTGCCGGAGCGCAACTGGGAGAGCGACGACAAGCTCACCGACGAGGCGCGCCAGAATGGTTGCAAGGACATCGCTCGCCAGCTCATCGAGTTCCCCTACGGCGACGGCCTGGAAGTGGCCATGGGTGGCGGACGCCGTCACTTCATCCCGCGCGAGCAGGTCGATGGCGAGGGCAAGAACGGCAAGCGCAAGGACGGCCGCGACCTGACCGCCGAATGGCTGGCCAACTATGATGACGCCGCCTACGTGTGGAACCGCGAACAGTTCGAGGCCATCGACGCCAATGAGGTGGACCATCTGCTCGGGCTGTTCGAAAGCTCGCACATGGAGTACGAGTTCGACCGTGCCACGGACGCCGGCGGCGAGCCCAGCCTCTCCGAGATGACCGTCAAGGCCATCGACGTGCTGGACAACAACGACAAGGGTTTCTTCCTGCACGTGGAGTCCGGCCGCATCGACCACGGCCATCACGCCGGCAATGCCTATCGCGCGCTCACCGACGCCATCGAGTTCTCCCATGCCGTGAAGGCGGCCATGGAGAACGTCGACATGGAGGAGACGCTGATCCTGGTGACCGCCGACCACAGCCACGTGTTCACCATCGCCGGCTACCCGACGCGCGGCAATCCCATCCTCGGCAAGGTGGTGGGCAACGACAGCGCCGGCAACCCCAATCCCTACGCGCAGCTGGCCAAGGACGGCATGCCCTACACCACCCTGGGCTACACCAATGGCCGTGGTTTCCACGACCTTGAGGTGGGTGGCGATACCGTCTACGGCGAGCCCATCAACGCCGGCAGCCGCACGGACCTGAGCGCCGTGGACACGGAAGGCCAGGGCTTCCACCAGGAGGCGCTGGTGCCGCTGTCCTCCGAGACCCATGCCGGCGAAGACGTGGCCATCTATGCCGGTGGCCCGGGCGCGTACATGGTGCACGGCGTGCAGGAGCAGAACGTCATCTATCACGTGATGCGCGAGGCGACCCGCATGGATCGCAAGCTCCAGCGTGCCGAGCGCAAGCCGCGTCACCACGAGGAAGACTGAACGCAGTCAGGGCCGAAAGGCCCGCTGCACAAAGTGACAGGGAAGGGGGCGCCGGGCGCTCCCTTCCCGTCTTTTTTCGTGAATTTCGGAGATGAATCCATGAAGACAGGTATCTATCTGGCCGTCATCCTGGGGGCCGTGTTGCTCGGCGTCCAGGCCCAGGCCGCGGACGGGGCGCGCAAGGAAGTCCCCCTGATCGCCGCGCAGTACGAGACCCGCAGCATCCAGCTGGCGCGGCGACCACAGGCCAGCCGGCATCGCTGGCACCTGCTGCGCTCGGCGCGGCAGGTCGAGGTGTGGAACGCGGGCGAGAGCCAGCGCCAGCGCTGGCAGCGCGCCGATCCTGGCGCCATCGAGTACAGCCACCTCTTTACCGGGGCCCGCAAGAGCGTGGACTACACCGCGGGCGACCTGCGTTCCCTGGGACGCTATCCCGATTGGAAACAGCTGACAGGCGTGATCGATCCCGCCGTGCTGCGGCAGCTGACGCGCAGCGGTCAGGTGGCGGTGCTGGGGCGTCAGGCCGAGCGCTACCTGGGCCAGGTGAATGGCGTCGACATGGAGATCTGGTGGCTGGCCGAGGTGCAACTGCCGGCCCTGGTGAGACGTGTCTATGGCGACCGCGAGGTGAGCATCCATCTGCTGGATTTGCAGACGGGGGAGGCCGTGTCACCGTCCTTTGCCGACAGCGGCGACTACGACCACCTCGACTACGCCGACCTGGGCGACCTGGAGGCCGATCCCTTCGTGCAGCAACTGCAGCTGGCCGAGGGCGGGCATCGGCATCACTGATCCGGCTGTTTTTCACCACAGAGGCACGGAGGCACGGAGGCACGGAGAAAGGCTTTCCAGGTTTACCGCCGGGAAATGGAATGAAACGCAGAGCTCGCAAAGGCGCAGAGGACGCAAAGGAAATTTTTTCAGAAAATCTTTGCGTCCTCTGCGCCTTTGCGTTCTTTGCGTTGGATATCGTGGTCCGGCCTCGGCTCCCGTTCCCCGGCTTGCGCACCAACTCCCGAGAGGTCGGGAATCAGCGGCAGGGAGGCCGGATCTGGCGCAGCAGCAGTTCCTGCAGAATGTGCTCGTACATCTGTGACAACAGGTCGAGGTCGGCCACGCTGACGCATTCGTCCACCTTGTGGATGGTGGCGTTGAGCGGGCCCAGCTCCAGCACCTGGGCGCCGGTGGGGGCAATGAAGCGGCCGTCGGAGGTGCCGCCGGCGGTGGAGAGTTCGGGGGTGCGGCCGGTGACCGCCCGCACGGCCTTCACCGCGGCGTCCACCAACTCGCCGCTGGGGGTGAGGAAGGGCAGGCCGGAGAGTTCCCACTTCAGTTCGTAGTCGAGGCCGTGGCGGTCGAGAATGGCCTCCACTTGTCGTTGGAGTTCCTCGGGGGTGACCTCGGTGGAGAAACGGAAGTTGAACCACACCGACAGCTCGCCGGGGATCACGTTGGTGGCGCCGGTGCCTGCGTTGATGTTGGAGATCTGGAAGGTGGTGGCGGGGAAGAATTCGTTGCCTGTGTCCCATTGCGCGGCCGCCAGTTCCGCCAGCGCGGGGGCGGCGAGGTGGATGGGGTTGCTGGCCAGGTGCGGGTAGGCCACGTGGCCCTGCACGCCGCGCACCGTGAGCTTGCCGCCCAGCGAGCCGCGGCGGCCGTTCTTGATCACGTCGCCGATATGGGCGGTGGAGGAGGGCTCGCCCACCAGGCAGCCGGTGATCTTCTCGCCGCGCGCCTCCAGGTGTTCCACCACCTTCACCGTGCCGTTCACCGCCGGGCCTTCCTCGTCGCTGGTGATGAGGAAGCCGATGGAGCCGGTGTGGTCCGGGTGTTCCGCAATGAAACGCTCGCAGGCGGTGACCATGGCCGCCAGGCTGCCCTTCATGTCCGCCGCGCCGCGGCCGTAGAGCAGGCCGCCGGCGATGGTCGGCTCGAAGGGGGGATACTTCCAGTTGGACTCCTCGCCGCTGGGTACCACGTCGGTGTGCCCGGCGAAGGCGTACAGGGGTTCGGCGTCGCCGCGCCGCGCCCAGAAGTTGTCCACCTCGCCGAAGCGCAGGCGCTCGACGTGGAAGCCGATGGCCTGCAGGCGTTCGATCATCAGCGCCTGGCAGCCGGCGTCCTCCGGGGTGACGGAGCGGCGGGCGATGAGGGCCTTGGCCAGTTGCAGGGTTTCGGACACGTCGTCAGCCTCGCGGGAAAATGGTTTCGTAATAGCCGGGTTTGAAGCCGACGTGGGCCTGGCCGTCGTCGGTGACCAGTACCGGGCGCTTGATCAGGGTCGGGTTGTCCAGCATCAGGGCGATGGCCCGGGCTTCGTCCACGCCCTCGCGCTGTGCCTCCGGCAGCTTGCGCCAGGTGACGCCACGGCGGTTGAGCAGGGTCTCCCAGCCTGCCGCATCGGCCCAGGCTCGCAGATCCTCCTCTGCCAGTCCGTGCTTGCGGAAATCGTGGAAGGTGAAGGGCACCTCGTGCGTCTCCAGCCACTTGCGGGCCTTGCGCACGGTGTCGCAGTTGCTGATGCCGTAGAGGGTGGTCATGCGGCTCTCCAAATTTGCGAAACGTAGGAGCGGGCCATGCCCACGATAATCCATTCCAGGAAAAAACAATTGTGGGAGCGGCTTCAGCCGCGAAGCCTGGCGAACCATCATTTTTCGCGACTGAAGTCGCTCCCACATGGAGGTTGTTTTCTATCCTTCCATCGCGGGCATGGCCCGCTCCTGCGATTGGTTGTTTCAGATGTCGCGCAGCAGCTCGTTGATGCCGACCTTGCTGAGGGTCTTGGCATCCACCTTCTTGACGATCACCGCGCAGTACAGGGAGTAGCTGCCGTCCTTGGAGGGCAGGTTGCCGGATACCACCACCGAACCGGCGGGGATGCGGCCGTAGCTGACCTCGCCGGTCTCGCGGTCGTAGATCTTGGTGCTCTGGCCGATGTACACGCCCATGGATATCACCGAGCCTTCCTCGACGATGACGCCCTCGACCACCTCGGAGCGGGCGCCGATGAAGCAGTTGTCCTCGATGATGGTGGGCGCGGCCTGCAAGGGTTCCAGCACGCCGCCGATGCCGACGCCGCCGGACAGGTGCACGTTCTTGCCGATCTGCGCGCAGGAGCCGACCGTGGCCCAGGTGTCGACCATGGTGCCGGAATCGACGTAGGCGCCGATGTTGACGTAGGAGGGCATCAGCACCACCGAGGGGGCGATGTAGGAGCCCTTGCGCACCGAGGCGGGCGGCACCACGCGCACCCCGGCCTCGCGGAAGTCGCGGGCGTTGTATTCGGAATACTTGGAGACCACTTTGTCGAAGTAGTTGGTGAAGCCGCCCTTCATGAATTCGTTGTCGTTGATGCGGAACGACAGCAGCACCGCCTTCTTCAGCCATTCGTTGACCACCCAGTCGCCGTCGATCTTCTCCGCCACGCGCAGTTCGCCGCTGTCGAGCAGGCGGATGGCCTCGTTGACGTATTCCTTGACGTGGGTATCGACGGTGCGCGGGGTGATCTCGGCGCGGTTCTCGAAGGCATCTTCGATGACTTGCTTCAGGTCTGCCATTATTCAGTCCTCTAAATAGTGTTAGTTCAGTGATTCGACATAACGGCGAATACGCTTCGCCGCCTCGATGCATTCCTGCAGGGGCGCCACCAGCGCCATGCGCACGCGGTTGCGGCCCGGATTGGCGCCGTGGGCCTCCCGCGACAGGTAGCTGCCAGGCACCACGTTGACGTTCTGCCGGGCGAACAGATCGCGTGCAAACTGCTCGTCGCTCACCGGCGTTTCCGGCCACAGGTAGAAACCGGCCTGCGGGCGCTCCACCTTCAACACCGGTTGCAGGATGTCCAGCACGGCGTCGAATTTTTCCCGGTACAGGTCGCGGTTGGCGCGCACGTGCGCCTCGTCGCCCCAGGCCTTGGTGCTGGCGGCTTGTGTTGGCGGCGGCATGGCGCAGCCGTGGTAGGTGCGGTAGAGCAGGAACCTGGCCAGCACCTCGGCATCGCCGGCGACGAAGCCGGAGCGCAGGCCCGGCAGGTTGGAACGCTTGGACAGGCTGTGGAACACCACGCAGCGGCGGAAGTCGTCGCGGCCCATGTCCGCCGCCACCTGCAGCAGGCCCACCGGCGGCTCGGCCTCGTCAAAGTAGATCTCCGAATAGCACTCGTCGGCGGCGATCACGAAGTCGTGCGCATCGGCCAGCTCGATCAGCCGGCGCAGGGTGTCGGCGTCGGCCACCGCGCCGGTGGGGTTGCCCGGCGAGCACAGGTAGACGAGCTGGCAGCGCCGCCAGACGTCCGCGGGCACGGCCTCGATGTCCGGCACGAAATCCGTGTCGGCCAGCGTGTTGAGGAACCACGGCTCGGCGCCGGCCAGTAGAGCGGCGCCTTCATAGATCTGGTAGAAGGGGTTGGGCATCACCACCAGCGGGGCGGTCGAGCGGTCCACCACCGCCTGGGCGAAGGCGAACAGGGCCTCGCGGGTGCCGTTGACGGGCAGCACCTGGGTCTCTGCGTCCACGCGGGCGCCGAAGCGGCGCTGCAGCCAGGCGGCGATGGCCTCGCGCAGGGCGGGGCCGCCCTTGGTGAGTGGATAGTTCTCCAGGCCATGCAGGTGGCTGATCATTTCCTCCACCACGAAGTGCGGCGGCGCATGCTTCGGCTCGCCGATGGAGAGCGCGATGGGCGGCTTGTCCGTGGGCGCCTGCAGACCCGCCTTGAGCCGGCGCAGCTTTTCGAACGGGTACGGCTGTAGCCTGTTAAGATCCGGGTTCATCGGGTTTTTTGTTTTGGAGAAGCGGCGCGGGGCGGGCAGTGAAAACAGGCCGCGTAGTATACCCAAGAACGGCAACGGATACACGGCGAATCAGTGAGCAGCACTTCCGGCATTACCCCCTCTCGAAGCCCCATCAACTGGCTGCCGGTGCTGGCATTGCTGTTTGCCGCCACCTTCTGGGGCGGCATCTGGTATCCGCTGCGGCAGCTGGAGGCGGCGGGCCTGGCCGGCCTGTGGACGACCTGGATCATCTTCGGTGCCGCCACCCTGGTGGCGGCCCTGCTGGCCTGGCCGCGACGCCGCGAGCTGCGCGCATATCCCTGGCTGCTGTTGCTGCTGGCCCTGGCCGGCGGCTGGATGAACACCGCCTTCGTGCTGGCGATGCTGGAAGGCAACGTGCTGCGGGTGCTGTTGCTGTTCTACCTGTCGCCGCTGTGGAGCACCCTGCTGGGCTGGTGGTGGCTGGGCGAGCGGCCCTCGCGCGCGGGCTGGCTGACCCTGGCGCTGGCGACCCTGGGGGCGGTGGTGATGCTGTGGAATCCGCGCCTGGGCCTGCCCTGGCCGCAGGATCGGGCCGACTGGCTGGCGCTCAGCGCCGGGCTGGCCTTTTCCCTCTCCAACGTGCTGGTGCGGCGTCTGCAACATCTGTCGGAATCGCTGCGGGTGTTCGTCAGTGTGGGCGGCGTGGTGCTGGTGGCCGGCGTCTGGCTGTGGCTGGCGGGGCTGGCGTTTCCCACCGTGAGTCCGGCGGTGTGGGGCGCCGCGGCCTTGTTGGGCGGGGTGGGCATCATCCTCGCCGGGCTGACGGTGGTCTATGGCGTGTCGCACATGCCCGTGCACCGCTCGGCCATCATCATGTTGTTCGAATTGGTGGCGGGGGCGGTGTCGTCGCAGTGGCTGACGGACGAGGTGGTGACGATGACGGAATGGCTGGGCGGCGCGCTGATCGTGCTGGGAGCCTGGTTCGCGGCGCGCGGCGCGGCGGAGGCCATGCAACAGGAAAGGCAGCGACCTGGGTCCGTAGCCTGAATCCGTAGGTTCATGACGATATCAGGAGACCGTGAAATGACCATTCAATCCATCACCCATGTGAGTTTCATCGTGCGCGACACGGCCCGCTCGCTGGACTTTTATCGGGATGTCCTGGGCCTGGCGGTGGTCGCGGATCGCCCCGATCTGGGTTTCCCCGGGGCGTGGCTGGAACTGGGCGGGCGGCAACAGATCCATCTGCTGGAACTGCCCAATCCGGACCCGGTGTCGGGCCGTCCCGCGCATGGCGGCCGTGACCGCCACGTGGCCTTTCTGGTCGCAGATCTCGACGCCCTGGCAAGCCGGCTGGCGGCGGCGGGGGTGGCCATCGGCCGCAGCCGCTCCGGGCGCGCCGCGTTGTTTTGCCGCGACCCCGATGGCAATGCGCTGGAATTCATCCAGCAGGCGGAGCCGGCCGCCGAGTCGGGATAATACGGATGGCATCTGCCTTGAAGTGTTTGTATATTTGCAGCTAGGTGCAACCCACAGGGTTGTGTCGCAGGTTTGAAAGATACGCAGCGGACGCGGTCTGTCACGATGAGTATCCGCTTGAGGCCATGGCTTCGGGTGTAGTCTGAGGGACTGTGATGATAGATGTTGAGCTTATTCTTTCCCAACTGGAAGAGGCCTTGCAGGGGGTGGACGAAACCAATGCCGACCAGCTCAGCGAGGATGACAGGGTTCGCATAGCGGAAATGATCATCAATCTGCAAATGCAGTTGGACATGGTGGGCGAGGAGGCCCATGCGCGCTTCGATTCGCGCTTGAGCGCGCTGAAGGCCATCGCCGAGTCGGCCGGTATTGCGTGGGGCTTGCGCTGATCGCCGGCGCGGCCTGTCCCGCCTGAATCTACGGATTCAGGTTTTACCTGTTAGTTGCAAAAAAACAGATCAAAAATTGCGCACATCCCGGTATTTCCAGGCGTTACTGTATGTGGCGCCCTTTCCGCAGGCGTTCACTGATAGTGCGATCCAGCTACATAGACAGAAAGTAAGACGACGTGAAATCCGAGGTTGTCGCCGGGAATGGCATGAAACGCAGAGGTCGCAGAGGCGCAGAGGACGCAAAGGTTCATTGAAACCTGAATCCGTACCTTCATGACGGCGCATAGCACAAGCCCTTGATTCCACAGCGCTTCCAAAAAACGCCCGCTTAACCTATGGGTGAAGCCAAGATTTTTTGAAAACACTGTGAAACCAATATCTTGCACTCTGCATCCGCCCTGAAGATACGGATTCAGGTGAAAGGGTTTCCTTTGCGTCCTCTGCGCCTTGGCGTTCTTTGCGTTGATTCTCGTGGTCGATTCCACATCCCGTGTCGCCCGCTGTTTGTGCGCGGAATTTATGCAACGATTGGGTTTACTCTTCCAAAAGCCGCTTGATGGACTCGCGCAGACAGTCGAACTGGGCCGAGTCGAGCGGATTCCCCTGGCCGTCGGTGACGAAGAAGATGTCCTCCGCGCGCTCGCCAAAGGTGGCGATCTTGGCGCTCTGCAACAAGACGCCGCAGGCCAGCAGGGCGCGGGCAAGGCGCGCCAGCAGGCCGGGCCGGTCGCTGGTGATCACCTCCATGACGGTGCGCCGGTTGTTCAGGTCGTCGCGAAACCAGACCTCGGTGGCGATGGGGAAGTATTTCTGCCGCCGGCTCAGGCGCCCCTTTTGCTGCGGGGGTAGCTCCCCACGGGCCAGTTGCTGCGTGAGACGCTGCTGAATCTCCTCTAGGCGTTGCGGGTCGGTGATGGCCTCGCCGTTGTGATCCAGCACCAGAAAGGTGTCCAGGGCGTATTGGTCGCGGGAGGTGATGACGCGCGCGTCGATGATGTCCAGGCCGAGCTGTTCGAGGGTGGCGGTGATGGTGGCGAACAGGGATTCGCGGTCGCGGGTGTAGACGAAGATCTCGGTGCCGCCGCGGTGGGTCTTGCCCCAGGCGCGTACCATGGCCTGGTCGTCGCCCTCCGGTTTTTCGAGGATGCTGCGTGTCTGCCAGGCGATCTCTTCCGCCGAGTGGCGCAGGAAGTAGTCGTCGTTGAGGCCCTGCCAGAAGGCGTGCACGGCGGCCTTGTCGCAGCCGCGGCGGGTGAGCAGGCCGAGGGCCTGGGCGCGGGTCTCGCGGATCAGGTCCTGATGCGCCAGCGGGTTGTCCAGGCCGCGGCGCAGGGCGCGTGAGGTGGCGCGGTAGAGGTCGGCGAGCAGGGCGTCCTTCCATGAATTCCACAGGCTGGGGCTGGTGGCGCGGATGTCGGCCACGGTCAGCAGGTAGAGGTGGTCGAGGCGCTTCTGGCTGCCCACGCGATGGGCGAATTCGCTGATCACGTCGGGGTCCGAGATGTCTTTGCGCTGCGCGGTGGTGGACATGATGAGGTGGTTTTCCACCAGCCACTTCACCAGCTCGGTATCGTATTCGCCCATGCCGTGCTCGCGGCAGAATTCCACCGCGTCGGCGGCGCCGAGCAGGGAGTGGTCGCCGCCGCGGCCCTTGCCGATGTCGTGGAAGAAGCCGGCCAGGGTCAGCACCTCCTGTTTCTTGATGCGCGCGATGATGTCGCTGCACAGGGGGAACTCGTGGTGGAATTCGGGCACCGTGAAGCGCCTGAGGTTGCGCACCACGAACATGGTGTGTTCGTCCACGGTGTAGATGTGGAACAGGTCGTGCTGCATCTGCCCGACGATGTGGCCGAACACCGGCAGGTAGGCGGCCAGCACCCCGTAGCGGTTCATGCGCCGCAGTTCGTGGGTGAGGCCGGCGCCCTGGCGGAACAGCTCGATGAACAGGCGGTGGGCCTCGGGATTGCGGCGAAAGGCCTCGTCGATCAGGTAGCGGTGGTCGCGCACCAGGCGGATGGTGCCGGCGCGCACGCCGCGCAGCTCGGGGTGGCGGGCCATGGTGACGAACAGCTCCAGCAGGGCGGTGGGCTTGCGCAGGAAGATGTCGTCGCCGACCGCTTCGAGGTAGCCATGGCGGGCCTGGAAGTTCTCGCACAGGGGCAGCGGCTCGCCGGGCTCGTCGGCCAGCAGGATCTCTTCCTCGAACAGCTGCAGCAGCATCTCGTTGAGGCGCGACAGACGCAGCACGGTGCGGTAGTAGTCCTTCATGAACTGCTCCACGGCCATGCTGTGGGTCTTGTCGCGGTAGCCGAACTGCCGGGCCAGGGTGCGCTGGTGCTCGAACAGCAGGCGATCCTCGCGCCGGCCGGTGAGGTAGTGCAGGCCGCAGCGCACCCGCCAGAGGAAGTTCTGCGCCTCGTTGAGGGCGCGGTATTCGTGTTCGGTGAGGAAGCCGTGTCCCACCAGGTCGTGCAGGGTCTCGGCGCCGAAGTGGCGTTTCGCCACCCAGCCGATGACCTGCAGGTCGCGCAGCCCGCCGGGGCTTTCCTTGATGTTGGGTTCGAGGTTGTAACCGCTGTCGTGGAAGCGGTGGTGACGGGCCTGCTGTTCCTCGATCTTGGCGCGGAAGAAGGCGGCGCTGGGCCACACCCGGTCCGGTCCGGCGGCGGCTTTCATGGCCTGGAACAGGTCCCGCGGCCCGTACAGCAGGCGCGCCTCCATGAGATTGGTGGCGACGGTGATGTCCTGCTCTGCCTGGCGCGTGCACTCGGCCACGCTGCGCACGCTCTGGCCCACTTCCAGCTTCAGATCCCAGAGGAACAGCAGGAAGCGCTCGATGGCCTCGGCGTAGGCCTCGGCGGTGTGGTCTTCGGCGAGCAGGATCAGCAGGTCGATGTCGGAGCCGGGGTGCAGTTCGTGGCGGCCGTAGCCGCCCACCGCCACCAGTGCGATGTCGTCGGCGTCGGCCGTCACCAGTCGTTGCCAGGCGCGGCGCAGCAGCTGATCCATCAGTCCGGCGCGCGCGTGGACCAGCGTGTCCACCGCTTCGCCGGCGAGGAAACGCCGCTGCAGCTCGTCATTGGCTGCCGCCAGCTGCTGGCGGAACAACGGCAGGGGCGCGTCGGTGGTGGCCAGCTGGCGGTCGAATTGCGACCAGTCGCGGACGGGCGTCGAGATATCGTTCATGGGGGTACCGCTGGGCAGGGGGATTACAGGTCGTCGCCGGGCAGGCGGGTCAGCACCTCGACGCCGTCGTCGGTGACCAGCAGGGTGTGCTCGTACTGGGCGGAGAGGCTGCGGTCCTTGGTGACCACGGTCCAGCCGTCCGGCAGCACCTTCACTTGGCGCTTGCCGGTGTTGACCATCGGCTCGATGGTGAAGGTCATGCCGGGCTCGAGGATGATGCCGGTGCCGGGTACGCCGTAGTGCAGCACCTGCGGCTCCTCGTGGAACTGCTTGCCGATGCCGTGGCCGCAGTATTCGCGCACGATGGAGCAGTTGTTGGCCTCGGCGTGCTTCTGGATCGCCGCGCCGATGTCGCCCAGGTGGATGCCGGGCCTGACCATTTCGATGCCGATCACCAGGCATTCGTGGGCCACGCGGCAGATGCGCCGCGCCATGATGGAGGGCTCGCCGACGAAGAACATCTTGCTGGTGTCGCCGTGGTAGCCGTCCTTGATCACGGTGACGTCGATGTTGACGATATCGCCGTTCTTCAGCTTCTTGTCGCTGGGGATGCCGTGGCACACCTGCTGGTTCACCGAGGTGCAGATGGACTTGGGGAAGCCGTGATAGTCGAGCGGCGCGGGAATCGCCTGCTGGACGTTGATCGTGTAGTCGTGGCAGATGTCGTTGAGTTCGTTGGTGGTCACGCCGGGCTTGACGTAGGGCGCGATCATGCGCAGTTGCTCGGCGGCCAGCTGGCCGGCGATGCGCATCTTTTCGATGTCTTCGGGGGTCTTTATCTGGATACTCATTCAGGGATCTCGGCCCGTTGCCGGGCGCTGGTTGGGGGGTGTGTATACGGGCTTGTCGGCTGCTTGGCGGGTGTGCTGAAGCCGGGCTCGGGCGCGTTTTCTGATTGTTGCAAAAGGTTGTTTATGGTATAAAGCCCGCGCCGTTAAGGCAATCGAACGAGACCTTTGACAGGCGTTTGACGAAAACGCCGCCACTGTCTCACAAATCCGCACACGCGCCGACACATTTTCCAGGGTGCCTTGGGTGTTTCATCCGGGGTTGGTCAATGGGGCGCGTGGAGGCCCAACCCACGCACAGGAGTTTAGACATGCCTCAAGTGACCATGCGTCAAATGCTGGAAGCTGGTGTCCATTTCGGCCATCAGTCCCGTTACTGGAATCCCAAGATGGCGCCGTACATCTTCGGCGAGCGCAACAAGATTCATATCGTCAATCTCGAAAAGACCCTGCCGCTGTTCATCGAGGCCACCAATTTCCTCGGCAAGCTGGCGGCCAACAAGGGCACCATTCTCTTCGTCGGCACCAAGCGCGCCGCGCAGGAGGCCATCAAGGAGCAGGCCGAGCGCGTCGGCATGCCCTACGTCAACCACCGCTGGCTGGGCGGCATGCTGACCAACTTCAAGACCGTCAAGCAGTCCGTCAAGCGCCTCAAGGAACTCGAGTCCATGGCCGCCGACGGCAGCTTCGATCGCCTGACCAAGAAGGAAGGCCTGATGTTGAAGCGTGAGCTGGCCAAGCTGGAGCGCAGCCTGGGCGGCATCAAGGACATGAACGGCCTGCCCGATGCGCTGTTCGTCATCGACGTCGGTCACGAGAAGATCGCCATTGCCGAGGCCCGCAAGCTGGGCATCCCGGTGGTCGGCATCGTCGACACCAACACCAATCCCGACGGCATCGACTATGTCATCCCCGGCAACGATGACGCCATCCGCGCCATCCAGCTCTATACCCGTGGCGTGGCCGATGCCATCGTCGATGCGCGCGCCCTGTCCATCGACGCCTCCGCGACCGACGACAGCTTCGTCGAGGTCGACGAGGAGAAGGCGGAAAAGGCGGCCGAATCGGCCTGATTGCGGCAGACGCCACCGCCGGCCCGGCTACCGGGCCGGCGGTGGACCCCTGACTTTTCTGGCTCTGCGCATGCAGGGCCTTTTGTACAAATTGAGATCGAGGAAGAACGAACCATGGCAATTACTGCAGCGTTGGTAAAAGAACTGCGCGAGCGCACCGGCGCCGGCATGATGGAGTGCAAGAAGGCGCTGGTGGAGACCAATGGCGACATCGACGCCGCCATCGAGCTGATGCGCAAGACCGGCCTGGCCAAGGCCGACAAGAAGGCCGGCCGCACCGCCGCCGAGGGCCTGATCGCCTTCAAGGCCAGCGACGACGGCAAGCAGGCGGTGATGGTCGAGGTCAATTGCGAGACCGACTTCGTCACCAAGGGCGACGACTTCATCAACTTCGCCAACAGCGTCGCCGAGACCGCGCTGAAAGAGCAGCCGGCCGACATCGACGCCCTGCTGGCCACCCCCATCGTGGGCGGCGATGCGAGCATCGCCGATACCACCAAGGCCCTGATCGCCAAGATCGGCGAAAACATGAACGTGCGTCGCTTCGTCTCGCGCAGCACCGACGGCGTGCTGGGTTGCTACCTGCACGGTGGCCGCATCGGCGTGATGGTGGAGCTGCAGGGCGGCGACGAGGCCCTGGCGCGCGACATCGCCATGCACGTGGCGGCCAGCAATCCCGCCTGCGTCTCCGAGGCCGACGTGCCCGCCGAGATGATCGAGAAGGAAAAGGCTATCTTCGCCGCCCAGGCCGCCGAGAGCGGCAAGCCGCCGGAGATCGTCGAGAAGATGATCGGCGGCCGCATCAAGAAATACCTCAAGGAGGTGACCCTGCTGGGCCAGCCCTTCGTCAAGGACCCGGATCAGACCGTCGAGCAGCTGGTGAACAAGGCCGGCGCCACGGTGGTCGGTTTCGAGCGCCTGGAGGTGGGCGAGGGCATCGAGAAGAAGACCGAGAACTTCGCCGAGGAAGTGATGGCGCAGGCCAAGGGCACTGCCTGATGACAGACGGCACGGGCAGCTCCGCGGGTAGTGAACTCGTTTACCAACGCATTCTGCTGAAGCTCAGCGGAGAGGCCCTGATGGGCGATGCCGATTTCGGCATCGACCCCGCCGTGCTCGACCGCACCGCGGCCGAGATCAAGGAACTGGTGGATGCCGGCGTGCAGGTGGCGCTGGTGATCGGCGGCGGCAACATCTTCCGCGGCGTGAGCCTCGCCGCCAGCGGCATGGACCGCGCCAATGGCGACTACATGGGCATGCTGGCCACGGTGATCAACGCCCTGTCCATGCAGGATGCCCTGGAGCGCCAGCATGTGCCGGTGCGGGTGCTGTCGGCGCTGCCCATCAAGCAGGTGTGCGAGCCCTACATCCGCCGCCGCGCCATTCGCCACCTGGAGAAGGGCCGGGTGGTGATCTTCGCCGCCGGCACCGGCAGCCCGTTCTTCACCACCGATTCCGCCGCCAGCCTGCGCGGCATCGAGATCAACGCCCAGCTGGTGCTCAAGGCCACCAAGGTGGACGGCGTGTATTCCGCCGATCCCGCCACGGACCCGAACGCCGAACTCTACACCCACCTCGGCTACGACGAGGTGCTGGAGCGCAAGCTGGGGGTGATGGACGCCACCGCCATCGCCCTGTGCCGCGACCAGAAGATGCCGGTGCGGGTGTTCAACATGAACAAGCCCGGCGCCCTGATGGCCATCATGAAAGGTGAGCAGGAAGGCACGCTGGTCGATTGAATCGGCGGCAACCCGTTTCCAAACCGGATCACCCCGCCAGGTGATCGACGCAGAGTTGAGAAAGGATCCATGATTAACGAGATCAAGAAAGACGCCGACATCCGCATGGGCAAGAGTATCGAGGCGCTGAAGGGCGAGCTGACCAAGTTGCGCACCGGCCGCGCGCACACCAGCCTGCTGGATCATGTCACCGTCGAGTATTACGGCAATCCCACCCCCCTCAGTCAGGTGGCCACCATTACCGTCTCCGACGCCCGCACCCTGACCGTGACGCCCTGGGAGAAGAACATGGTGGGCGCGGTGGAGAAGGCCATCATGACCTCCGACCTGGGACTGAATCCGGCCACCTCCGGCACCGTGATCCGCGTGCCCCTGCCACCGCTCACCGAAGATCGCCGCAAGGACATGATCCGCATCGTGCGCCACGAGGGCGAGCAGGCCAAGGTGGCGATCCGCAACATCCGCCGCGACGCCAACAGCGACATCAAGGCGCTGCTGAAGGAAAAGGAGATCACCGAGGACGAGGAGCGGCAGGCCGAGGAGGCGATCCAGAAATTGACCGACAAGCGCATCGCCGAGGTCGACAAGCTGCTCGCCGCCAAAGAAAAAGACCTGATGGAACTGTGAGATCCGGCGTTCCATCCTGACACCATTTACTGATGCGCCCGCTGCGGGAACCCTCCTCCCTCCGGCGGTGATTCTCACGGCGCGGCGAGATTCCTGATCCATGTCCGACGCTCATCCAGACAACCAGCCAGACGCCAATGCCAAGGTGCCGCGCCACGTCGCCATCATCATGGATGGCAACGGGCGCTGGGCCGAGCGCCGCCACATGCCGCGCTTCGCCGGCCACAAGGCCGGCGTCGACGCGGTGCGGCGGGTGGTCGAGGTGGCCGGCAAGCGCGGCATCGAAGTCCTCACCCTGTTCGCCTTCAGCAGCGAGAACTGGCGCCGGCCGAAGAAGGAAGTCGGCCTGCTCATGGATCTGTTCATGGTGGCGCTGGAGCGCGAGGTCCGGCGTCTCAACAAGAACAACGTGCGCCTGCGCATCATCGGCAACATCGCCGGCTTCAGTGAAAAGCTGCAGAAGCGCATCCACAAGGCGCAGCAACTCACCGCCGGCAACACCGGCCTGGTCCTGGTGGTCGCCGCCAATTACGGCGGCCGCTGGGATATCACCCAGGCGGCGCGACAGCTGGCCCGCCGCGTCGAGGCCGGCGAGATCCGCGCCGACGACATCGACGCGGAAATGATGGACAGCTGCATGTGCCTGCACGACCTGCCCGAGCCGGACCTGTTCATCCGCTCCGGCGGCGAGATGCGCATCAGCAACTTTCTGTTATGGCAGCTGGCCTATTGCGAGATGTATTTCACCGACATCCTCTGGCCGGACTTCAACGAGGGCGTGATCGACGATGCGCTGGAGTCGTTTTCCAGGCGCCAGCGCCGCTTTGGCCGCACCGGCCAGCAGGTCGAGCAGGGTGGAAAAGCGGGTGGAGCGGAGGGCGACGACGATGCTTAGGCAACGCATCCTCACGGCCCTGGTGCTGGTGCCACTGGTGGTGTGGGGCATCATCGCCCTGCCGTCCACCTGGCTGGCGCTGCTGTTCGGCCTGTTCGTGGCCCAGGGCGGCTGGGAGTGGAGCCGCCTGATGCGGCTGGAATCCGGCGCCCTGCGCCTGGCCTACGTGGCGCTGGTGCTGACCGGCATGGTCGGCGGCTGGTATCTGTTCATCCTCGGTGGCGAGGCCTGGTTGGCGCTGCCGGTGCTGAGCCTGTTCTGGTGGCTGCTGGCGCTGGTGTGGGTGCTGACCTTTCCGCGCACCGCCACGCGCTGGTCCCATCCCTTCGTGCAGGGCGTGATCGGCCTGCTGGTGCTGTTGCCGGCCTGGGTGGCGGTGGTCGGCCTGCACGCCAGTCACGACGGCCTCGGTCCGTGGCTGGTGATGTACATGCTGAGCCTGATCTGGGTGGCGGATTCCGGTGCCTATTTCGGCGGTCGCCGTTTTGGCAGGCGCAAACTGGCGCCGGCGGTCAGTCCCGGCAAGAGCTGGGAAGGGGTGTTTTCCGCGCTCGTGCTCACTGGTCTGTACGCGCTGCTGGCCGCCAGCCTGTTCGGCCTGAGCGGGAAGCAGTGGCCGGCCTTCGTGGTGTTGTCGCTGGTGACGGTGATGTTCTCCATTCTCGGCGACCTGGCGGAGAGCATGTTCAAGCGCCAGGCCGGGGTGAAGGACAGCGGCACCCTGTTGCCCGGCCACGGCGGCGTGCTGGACCGCATCGACAGCATCACCTCGGCGGCGCCGGTGTTCGTGGTCGGCTTCTGGTTGGGGGATTTTCAACTGTGACCGCCGAGGAGAGCGACATGCCGCACGAGATTCCGCATGGCCCGGTGGGCGTCACGGTGCTGGGGGCGACCGGCTCCATCGGCGTCAACACCCTCGATGTGATCGCGCGTCACCCGGATATCTATCGTGTCGTCGCCCTGACCGGCAACCAGCAGGTCGAACGCCTGTTGGAGCAGTGCCTGCGCTTTGCGCCGGAATTCGCCGTGTGTGCCGACGCCGATGCGGCGCAGCGCCTCGCGGCAGCGTTGAAACAGGCGGGCGCGAAGACCCGGGTGCTGTCCGGCATGGGGGGCCTTGAAGAGGTCGCCGGCCTGCCGCAGGTGGACCAGGTGATGGCCGCCATCGTCGGCGCGGCGGGCCTGTACCCGGCCCTGGCGGCGGCGCGCGCCGGCAAGCGGGTGCTGCTGGCCAACAAGGAAGCGCTGGTGATGGCCGGGCAGATCTTCATCGACGAGGTGCGCCGCCATGGCGCCGAGTTGCTGCCCATCGACAGCGAACACAACGCCATTTTCCAGTGCCTGCCGGTGGACTTTGCCGACGGCCTGGAGGAGGTGGGCGTGCGGCGCATCCTGTTGACCGCCTCCGGCGGCCCGTTTCGCGACGCCAGCCTCGGCGAACTGGCCCATGTCACCCCGGCGCAGGCCTGCGCCCACCCCAACTGGCGCATGGGGCGCAAGATATCCGTGGACTCCGCCACCATGATGAACAAGGGCCTGGAGCTGATCGAGGCCTGCTGGCTGTTCGATACCTCGCCCGAGCGGATACAGGTGGTGATCCATCCGCAGAGCGTGATTCACTCCCTGGTGGAGTACGTCGACGGCTCGGTGCTGGCGCAACTGGGCAACCCGGATATGCGCACCCCCATCGCCCACGCCATGGCCTGGCCGCAGCGCATGGCGTCCGGGGTCGGCAGTCTCGACCTGTTCGATATCGCGCGGCTCGATTTTGCCGAGCCGGACCTGGGGCGTTTCCCCTGCCTGCGCCTGGCCTGTGAGGCCATGCGCGCCGGTGGCACGGCGCCGGCAATACTCAATGCCGCCAACGAGATCGCGGTGCAGGCCTTCCTCGACGAACGCCTGCCCTTCACGGCGATACCGGCAGTGATCGAAAAGACCCTGGAAAAAACCACCCGCCACGAGGCGAGCGAACTGGAAGTGATCATGAGCGACGACCGTCTGGCGCGTAGCGCCGCAGAACAACTGGTGGCGGAGGGGATTTCTTGAGTTCCTTCATTACCTCGGTGCTGGCCCTCATCGTCACCCTGGGCCTGCTCATCGCCTTTCATGAATTCGGCCATTTCTGGACCGCCCGCAAGCTGGGCGTGAAGGTGCTGCGCTTCTCCATCGGTTTCGGCAAGCCGCTGTGGTCACGCCGCTTTGGCGCGGACGACACCGAATACGTCATCGCCGCCTTCCCCCTGGGCGGCTATGTGAAGATGCTCGACGAGCGCGAGGGCGAGGTGCCCGAGGCCGAGCGGCACCGTGCCTTCAACAACCAGTCGGTGTGGCGGCGCATCGCCATCGTCGCCGCCGGGCCGATCTTCAATTTCATCTTCGCCATCATCGCCTTCTGGCTCATGTACCTGCTGGGCGTGCCGGGCGTGAAGCCGGTGATCGGCGAGGTGGCGCCGGCCTCCATCGCCGCCGAGGTGGGCTTTCGCGCCGGTGACGAGATCCTCGCGGTCGACGGCGTCGCCACGCCGACCTGGAACACGGCGCGCCTGACCCTGCTGGACAAGTCGCTGGATCAGGACGTCGTCGAGCTGCGGGTGCGTGGCGATGACGGCCGCGAACGGCAACTGTCGCTGCCGGTGGGGGATATCCCGGCGGAAAACAAGCAGCAGGATCTGCTGCACTCTGTGGGCATCACGCCGTGGCGCATGGACTATCCGCCGGTGCTGGGCGAGCTGTCGCCCGACGGCGCGGCCGCCAAGGCCGGCCTGAAGAGCGGTGACCGCATCCTCGCCGCCGATGGCGAGCCCGTCGAGGACTGGATGCAGCTGGTGGAATTCGTGCGCGCCCATCCGGATCAAACGGTCAAACTGCAAATAGAGCGCGATGGCGTGGCGCAGAGCGTCGAGGTGCACGTCGCCCGCCACGTCACCGACAGCGGTGTGATCGGCCGCATCGGCGCCGCGCCCGCGCCGGTGCAGTTGCCGGAGGACATGCGCACCGAGGTGCGCTTCGGCCCCTTCAGCGCGATGGGCGAGGCGCTGGCCAAGACCTGGCAGATGTCGTCACTGACGCTGCGCATGATCGGCAAGATGATCGTCGGCGAGGTGTCGGTGGAAAACCTCAGCGGGCCGATCACCATCGCCACCTATGCCGGTTATTCCGCCAATGCCGGCGCCACCTCGTTCCTGTATTTTCTCGCCATCATCAGCATCAGCCTCGGCGTGCTGAATCTGCTGCCGATCCCGTTGCTCGACGGCGGCCACCTGATGTATTACCTGGTGGAGATCGTCAAGGGCAGTCCCCTGTCCGACGAGGTGCAGATGCAGATGCAGCGCATCGGCATCGTGCTGCTGGCGATGTTGATGCTGCTGGCCTTCTACAACGATCTCAACCGGCTCTGGGGCGGCTAGATGCGATCGCGTGGTTGGCTATTTCTACTGCTGCTGCTGCTGGTCGCGCCGGCCCATGCCTTCAAGCCCTTCGTGATCGCCGATATCCAGGTGAAGGGACTGCAACGCATCTCGCTGGGCACGACCTTCAACTACCTGCCGGTCAAGGTGGGCGAAACGCTCACCAAGGAAAAGGCCAGCGCGGCGGTTCGCGCCCTGTTCAAGACCGGCTTCTTTGAAGATGTCCGCCTCTACCGGCAGGGGCGGGAGCTGGTGATCGAGGTCAAGGAGCGTCCCTCCATCGCCAAGATCGAGATCTTCGGCAACGAGGATCTCAGCACCGAGGACCTGAATACGGCGCTGAAGCAGGTCGGGCTGGTGGAGGGGCGGGTGTTCAACCGCTCCATCCTCGATCAGGTGCAGCAGGAATTGCACCGCCAGTATTTCAGTCTCGGCAAGTACGCCGTGAAGATCGAAACCACCATCAAGCCGCTGGAGCGCAACCGGGTCGAGGTGACGCTGGACATCAACGAAGGCCAGGCGGCGCAGATCCGCCAGATCAATATCGTCGGCGCCGAGGCCTTCCCGGAGTCGCGCCTGCTGGGCGAATTCCAGCTCAGCACGCCGACCATGATTTCCTTCATCGACAGCAGCGGAAAGTATTCCAAGCAGCAGCTGCTGGGCGATCTGGAAACCCTGCGCTCCTTCTATCTGGATCGTGGCTATCTGCACTTCAATATCGAATCGACCCAGGTCTCCATCACCCCCACCAAGCGCGATGTCTACATCACCATCAATGTCTCCGAGGGCGAGCGCTACCACGTCGGCAAGGTACAGATCGCCGGCAATCTGGTGGTGCCGGAGAGCGAATTGCGCCAGCTCTTGCAGGTGCATGACGGCCAGGTGTTTTCGCGCCGGGACGTGGCGGAGAGCTCCAGCAAGATCAGCGAGCGCCTCGGCATCGATGGCTATGCCTTCGCCAACGTCAATGCAGCGCCGCAGGTGGACGAGGAAAGGCGCATCGTCGACCTGACCTTCTTCGTCGATCCCGGCAACCGCGTCTACGTGCGGCGCATCAACATCACCGGCAACACCAAGACCCGCGACGAGGTGGTGCGCCGCGAGATCCGCCAGATGGAGGGCGGCTGGCTGTCGACGCCGCTGGTGGACCGCTCCAAGATCCGCCTGCAGCGCCTGGGCTTTTTCGACGGCGTCAACGTCGAGACACCGCCGGTGCCCGGCACCAACGATCAGGTCGACCTGAACTTCGACGTCACCGAGGGCTCCACCGGCAATTTCTCCGCCGGCATGGGCTATGGCCAGACCCAGGGCCTGCTGTTCAACCTCAGCGTGACCTTCAAGAACTTCCTCGGCACCGGCAATCGCGTCAGCGCGGAGATGAACAACAGCCGGATCAACACCATCTACCGATTTTCCCACACGGATCCCTATTTCACCGACGATGGCGTGAGCCGGACCCTCAGCGTTCACTACCGTTCCACCGACGCCAATGCGGCCAACCTGGCCTCCTATCTGTCCGACACCTATGGGGCGGGGGTCAACTTCGGCGTGCCGCTGAGCGAGTTCAATCGCATCGGCGTCGGCCTGGACCTCAAGAACACCCGCATTTCCACCGTCGAGGCGATTTCACCGCAGAGCTATATCGACTGGCTGTCTGCCAATGGCTCGGCCTTCGACACCTTCCTGCTTTCCGGCAGCTGGTCCTACGACACGCGCAACAAGGCGATCTTCGCCGACCGCGGTTTCTATCACCAGCTCTCGGCCAGCATCGCGGTGCCCGGGCTGGACCTGAGTTATTACAAGACCAGTTACCGCATCAAGTCCTACCACCCGCTGTTCTGGGGGCTGGTCTGGTACATGGGTGGCACCGTGGCCGCGGGCGACGGCTACGGCGACACCGGCAGCCTGCCCTTCTGGGAGCATTATTTTGCCGGTGGCGTGAACTCCGTGCGCGGCTTCCGCGCCAACACGCTGGGACCGCGCGAGACGGATATCGACCGCCCGGTGGGTGGCTCGGCCAAGCTGGTGGGCAACTTCGAGCTGTACTTCCCGGCGCCCTTCGAGGGGGCGGAAAAGAGCCTGCGCCTCAGCGCCTTCGTCGATGCGGGCAACGTGTTCGCCGGCTTTCAGGATATCGCCGTGGACGAGCTGCGCGTGTCCGCCGGCGTCTCGGCCATCTGGCTGAGCCCGGTGGGGGCCCTGGCCTTCAGCTGGGGCTGGCCGGTCAAGTTTGGCGACGAGGATCAGAAGGAGCTGTTCCAGTTCACCATCGGCACCGGTTTCTGAGTCCGCGACCCGCTTCCCATGGCGGACAAACGGCGGGCTGACCATTGGGCCGCCGGGCGATTCATGGCATCATTACAACCTTTAGCCGCGTTCGCGGATTCTTGATAACGGGAGTGCAGACAGAAAATGCGCAGAATGTTCGTTTGTTTGTTGGGGGCGCTGGTCTCGGTGACCGTCATGGGTTCACTGCAGGCAGCCGAATTGAAGATTGGTGTCGTGAACGCCCCGAAGGTCCTCGAACAGGCGCCACAGGCCGAGGCCGCGCGCCTACGTCTGGAGCAGGAGTTCTCGCCACGGGACAAGGCCATGCAGGCCTCGCAGAAGGAGCTGAAGAACCTGGAAGAGCGGCTGGCGCGCGACGGCGCCATCATGAGCGAGTCCGAACGCCGCAAGCTGGAGCGCGACATCATCTCCCGCCAGCGTGACCTGAAGCGCGAGCGCGAGGAATTCACCGAAGACCTCAACATCCGCCGCAACGAGGCCTTCGAGAAGCTGCGCCGGCGCGTGTTTCAGGTCATCGTCGGCCTTGCCAAGGCCGAGAATTACGATCTGATCCTCAGTGACGGCGTGGTCTTCGCCAGCGACAATGTCGATATCACCGAGACCGTGATCCAGCGTCTCAGCGCCGAGTTCAAGTCCGAATCCAGCAACGGAAACTAGTCCATGTTCAGCCTCGCCGAACTGGCCGAGCGCCTTGGCGCGCGCCTGCTGGGAGAGGGGGAGCGGCGCGTCTCTCGTGTCGCCACCCTGGACTCGGCCGGCGAGGGCGACATCGCCTTCATCACCCACAAGCGTTACCGCAACCAGCTGGCGGACACCCGCGCCACGGCCGTGCTGCTGACCGAGGCGGATGTCGAATTCGCCGGCGAGGGCGTGCAGGCGCTGGTGGTCGACGACCCCCATCTGGCCTATGCGCAGGTGGCGGCGTGGCTCAATCCCCAGCCCGACGAAGGCCGTGGCGTACACCCCTCGGCGGTGGTCGACGCGGCGGCCGAGGTCCATGCCAGCGCCTGGATCGGCCCGCAGTGCGTGATCGAGGCGGGCGCCGTGATCGGCGCCGACTGCCGCATCGGTCCTGGCTGCGTGGTGGGCCGGGACGCCGTGATCGGCGAAGGCGGGCGGCTGGTGGCCAATGTCACCATTTGTCACGGCAGCCGCATCGGCAAGCGGGTGATGATTCATCCCGGGGTGGTGATCGGCGCCGACGGCTTCGGCCTCGCCAACGACCAGGGGCGCTGGGTGAAGGTGCCGCAGGTGGGACGCGTGCTGATCGGCGACGATGTGGACATCGGCGCCAATACCACCATCGACCGCGGCGCCATCGAGGACACGGTGATCGAGGATGGCGTGAAGATCGACAACCTGGTGCAGGTGGCGCACAACGTGCGCATCGGCGCCCATTCGGCCATCGCCGGCTGTGCCGGCATCGCCGGCAGCGCGCGCATCGGCAGGCATTGCGCCCTGGGCGGCGGGGTGGGCGTTGTCGGCCATTTGCAGATTGCCGATAATGTCGTGGTCACGGGGATGTCCATGGTGTCTCACACGATTACCGAACCGGGTGTCTATTCCTCCGGCACGCCGCTGCAGGAAAACGCCAAATGGCACCGCAACTATGTGCGTTTCAAACAGCTGGATGACATGGCGCGGCGCCTGAAACGGCTCGAAAAGCAACTTGATGAAAAAAACACGGGATAAGACCTTGGAAACACTAGACATCCTCGAAGTACAGAATCACCTCCCGCATCGCTATCCCTTTCTGCTCATCGATCGCGTGCTGGCCTTCGAATCCGGCAAGTCGCTGGTGGGCCTGAAGAATGTGACCTACAACGAACCCCACTTCACCGGTCATTTCCCCAACAAGCCGGTGATGCCCGGGGTGCTGATCATCGAGGCTCTGGCCCAGGCCACCGGCATCCTCGCTTTTCGCACCAGCAACAAGCGTCCCGACGATGGCTCGCTGTACTACCTGGTGGGTGTCGACGAGTGCCGCTTCAAGCAGCCGGTGGAGCCGGGCGACCAGCTGATCCTCGAGGTCGAGGTGATCAAGTCCAAGCGCGGCATCTGGAAGTTCAGCGGCGTGGCCAAGGTGGATGACAACGTGGTCTGCTCCGCGCTGCTGATGTGCGCCGAGAGGGAAGCCTGACCTTGATTCACCCGCAGGCCATCATCGACCCCGAAGCCAGGCTGGCCGAGGGCGTCAGCGTTGGTGCGTTCTCGATGGTGGGTGCCGGGGTGGAGATCGGCGCCGGCACCCGCATCGATTCGCACGTGGTCATCGACGGCCCCACCCGCATCGGCCGCGACAACCACATCTATTCCTTCGCCGCCATCGGTGGCGATCCGCAGGACAAGAAATACGCCGGCGAGGCCACGCGGCTGGAGATCGGCGACCGCAACGTGATCCGCGAATACGTCACCGTCAGTCGCGGCACGGTGCAGGACGAGGGCGTCACCCGCATCGGCGATGACAACTGGATCATGGCCTATGTGCATATCGCCCACGACTGCCGCATCGGCAGCCACACCATCTTTGCCAACAGCGCCTCGCTGGCCGGCCACGTGACGGTCGAGGACCACGTGATCCTCGGCGGCTTCACCCTGCTGCACCAGTTCTGCAAGGTGGGGGCGCATGCCTTCACTGCCATGAACAGCGTCATCTCCAAGGACGTGCCGCCCTTCGTCATGGTCTCCGGCCACATGGCCCGGCCTCATGGCCTCAACACCGAGGGCCTCAAGCGGCGCGGCTTTTCCCCCGACACCCTGTCCCGGCTGCGCAAGGCCTACCGGATCCTCTACCGCTCCGGTCTCACCCTGGAGCAGGCCATCGGACAGTTGCAGGCCATGGACGGTGGCGCCGAGATCGACCAGCTGGTGGGCTTTCTCAAGGACGTGACCCGCGGCATCGTGCGTTAGCCGCATGCGCATCGGAATCGTTGCCGGCGAGGCCTCGGGCGACCTGCTCGGCGCCGGCCTCATCAAGGCCATCCGCAAGCACTATCCGCACGCCGTCTTCGAAGGTATCGCCGGCCCGCAGATGATCGAGGCCGGCGCCCGCAGCCTGTTCCCCATGGAGCGCCTGTCGGTGATGGGCTTTTCCGAGGTCTTCGGCCGCCTGCGCGAGCTGCTGGGCATCCGCCGCCAGCTGGCCAGGCGCTTCATCGGCGACCCGCCCGACGTGTTCATCGGCATCGACGCCCCGGATTTCACCCTCGGCCTGGAACGCCGCCTGCACCAGGCCGGCATCAAGACCGTGCACTACGTCAGCCCCTCGGTGTGGGCCTGGCGCCAGCGGCGGGTGAAGAAGATCGTCAAGTCCACCGATCTGATGCTGACCCTGTTCCCCTTCGAGGCGGAGTTCTACCGCGAACACCGCATGCCGGTGCACTTCGTCGGCCATCCGCTGGCCGACATCATCCCCCTGCAGCCGGACCAGGCCGCCGCGCGCCAGGCGCTGGGACTGCCCGCCACGGGCGAGGTGCTGGCGCTGCTGCCCGGCAGCCGCTCCACGGAGCTGAACCACCTCGCCGCCACCTTCATCGACACCGCGCGCTGGCTGAAACTGCAACGGCCCGATCTGCAGATCGTGGTGCCGCTGGCCAATGCCGAGCGGCGCGCCCAGTTCCAGGCCATCCTCGCCGCGGCCCTGGCGCCGCCGCCACTGATGCTGGTGGACGGCCGCGCGCGCGAGGTGATGGCCGCCGCCGACGTGGTACTGCTGGCCTCCGGCACCGCCAGCCTGGAGGCCATGCTGCTCAAGCGCCCCATGGTGGTGGCCTACCGCATGGCGCCGTTCAGCTACTGGCTGGCCAAGCGCCTGCTCAAGGTCAGCAGCGTGTCGCTGCCCAACCTGCTCGCCGATGACATCCTCGTCCCCGAATTGCTGCAGGACGAGGCCACCCCGGACCAGCTGGGCCAGGCGGTGCTCTACTACCTGGAAAACCCGCATGCCGCCGCCGAGGTGATGGAGCGCTTCAAGGAAATCCACCGTGAACTGCGCCAGGGCGCCAGCCAGCAGGCGGCGCGGGCGGTGCTGGAACTGATCGGCCGATGAGCGGTCAGACCTGTCTGGACTTCGGGCAGGCCAGCCGGCGGGTGGCCGGTGTCGACGAAGTGGGCCGCGGCCCGTTGGCCGGCCCGGTGGTGACGGCGGCGGTGATCCTCGACCCGGCGCGTCCCATCGACGGCCTGGCCGACTCCAAGGCCCTCACGGAAAGACGCCGCGAGGCCCTGTTCGACGAGATCCGCGAAAAGGCCCTGTGCTGGGCGCTGGGCCGCGCCGAGGTGGAAGAGATCGATGCCCTGAACATCCTGCAGGCGACGATGCTGGCCATGCGCCGCGCCGTACTGGCCCTCGATCCGGCGCCCCAGCATGCGCTGATCGACGGCAACCGCTGCCCCGAACTGCCCTGCAGCGCCGAGGCCATCATCAAGGGCGACGGCACGGTGGCGGTGATCAGCGCCGCCTCCATCCTCGCCAAGGTGAGCCGCGACCGGGAGATGGTCACGTTGGACGCCCAATACCCTGGCTACGGCCTCGCCGGGCACAAGGGCTATCCCACCCGGGCGCACATGGCCGCGCTGGCGGAACTGGGCGTTACCCCCATACACCGAAAATCATTCGCGCCCGTACGGCGCCTGCTGGAGAACTGAGACCCGCACTCATTGCAACATGACCTGTAGCACCGCCACCGTGCATAATGTCTGCAACATGCCCCCCGCTGCATAGGGCCAGGTGTATAGAGCCAGGTTGCAGTCACAAGGGCGGCTTGCTACACGGCAGCGAAAGGGCGACCGTCTTGCTTTACAGAAGGCGCCCGCGAGTGCATCCAAACAGGGCAAGGACATCCCATGGACAAATTCGACCGCCTCTTCGAACTGCATCAACTGCTTGCAAGCCGCCGCCGCCCCGTCTCACTGAAAACCCTGCAGACCGAACTGAACTGCTCGGAATCCACCGTCAGGCGCGCCATCCGCCAACTGAAAGACACCCTCGGCGCGCCACTGGAATACGATCCAGAGCACAGGGGCTACCGCTACAGCAGCACCGCCCAAGGCCCCTACGAACTGCCCGGTCTCTGGTTCAACGCCGACGAAGTCCACGCCCTGCTGACCTCGCAACAGCTGCTGGACAACCTCCAGCCCGGCATCCTCACCCCCCACATCGCCCCCCTCAAAAAACGCCTGCAAGCGCTGCTTGCCCAGCGCCATGGCGGACACCCCGACATTGGCCGACGCATCCGTATCCTGCAAATGGCCACACGCACCACCGACATGGGTCACTTCCGCCAGATCGCCAGCGCCGTCCTGCAACGCCGCCGGATGCGTATCCTCTACCACGGCCGCGCGCGCGACCAGACCACCGAGCGCACCATCTCTCCCCAACGCCTCATCCACTACCGCAGCAACTGGTACCTCGACGCCTGGTGCCACCTGCGCGACGAACTGCGCAGCTTCGCCCTCGACCGTCTGCAACCCGTCGAAACCCTCACCACCCCCGCCGGCGAAATCGCCGATCAAGAACTCGACGCCCACTTCGCCGCCAGCTACGGCATCTTCGCCGGCCCGCCCACCCACACCGCCCACCTGCGCTTCAGCCCCCGCGCCGCCCGCTGGGTCGCCGACGAGCAATGGCACCCGCAACAACAGAGCGAAGTGCTCCCCGACGGCAGCTTTGATCTGCACATCCCCTACAGCGACCCCCGCGAACTGGCCATGGACATCCTCAAATACGGCCCCGACGTGGAAGTCCTCGCCCCGCCGGCACTGCGCGAACAAATCACCGAACGCCTCAGCGCCGCCCTGGGCAACTACGAAAAGTGAAAAATTTCCGCCCGCCTGGTCAGGTTTTGACAGGGTGGGTTGGTATGATTGTCGGAAAACCAGGTTGGCTGCAGCGCGGTGCATGGCCGCAAACGGGACGGGAAATGGACGACTACACGCAATTCTTCCAACAGGCGCTGAACACGGAACACCCACCTTACCCATACCAGACCCGGCTGGCCACCGGGGACTGGCCGGACCTGCTGGACATCCCCACCGGCCTCGGCAAGACCGCCGCCGTGGTACTGGCCTGGCTCTGGAAGCGCCGCCAGGGTGATCCGGCGACGCCGCGGCGGCTGGTCTGGTGCCTGCCCATGCGGGTGCTGGCCGAGCAGACCCATGACAACATCGTTTCCTGGCTGAGGCGCCACGACTGCCTCGCCGAAGACCCCGGCGGGCCGGGCATTTCCGTGCATCTCCTGATGGGCGGGGAGGGCGATACCCGCAGCTGGGTGCAACACCCGGAGCGGGACACGATTCTCATCGGCACCCAGGACATGCTGCTGTCACGCGCCCTGATGCGCGGCTACGGCATGAGCCGTTACCGCTGGCCCATCGACTTCGCCCTGCTGCATCACGATGCCCTGTGGGTGTTCGACGAGATCCAGTTGATGGGCGCCGGACTGCCCACATCGGCCCAGCTCGACGCCTTCCGCCGCGCACTGGGCGGCGGCGCAAGGAGCCTCTGGATCTCCGCGACCCTGAACCGGAAATGGCTCGATACCATCGACTTCCGGCCCCACCTCGAAAACGCCGACACCCTGACCCTGAGCGAGGAAGAAAAACAGGGCGCCGCCGTGCGCCGTCGCCGCGAGGCGGTGAAAACCCTGCAAGCGGCCGACGCGCGACTCGACAGCGAAACCAGCAAGAAAAAGGCAGAGGCCTATCTCGCTGCCCTGGCGGAAGAAATCGTCGAGGCACACCGCGGCGACGGCCCCACCCTGGTCATCCTCAACAACGTGCAACGCAGCCAGGGGCTGTACACCGCGCTGGGTAAACGGCTAGAAGGACGGGACGACGCGCCGGAACGGCTGCTGATTCATGCCCGCTTCCGCCAGGCCGAGCGGGACGCCCTCAACCGGCGCATCCGTGAGATCAAGCCCGATGACAACCTCATCGTCATTGCCACCCAGGCCATCGAGGCCGGCGTGGATCTCACCTCGCGCCGCCTGTTTACCGAACTGGCCCCCTGGGCCTCCCTGGTGCAGCGTTTCGGCCGCTGCAACCGTGGCGGCGAGTACGAAGGGGCCGAGGTGCGCTGGCTGGACATCGCAAGCGGAGAGAAGCTGGCCGCGCCCTACACCGACGAGGAACTGGACCGCGCCCGCGCCATTCTCCAGGGCATCGAGTCCGTCGCCGCCGCCCACCTGCCGCCGGTGGAGGACGAACTGCCCCTCAACCAGGTGATCCGCCGCAAGGACTTCCTCGACCTGTTCAACACCGACCCCGACCTGTCCGGCTTCGACATCGACATCTCGCCCTGGATCCGCGACGGCGGCACGCCGCCGGTGCGGGTGTACTGGCGCGACTTCGAAGGACGGCCCGAGGCAGGGGAAGGCGCCCCGCAGCGCGCCGAGCTGTGTCCGGTATCCATCGCCCAGATCCGGGCCCACCTCAAGAGCAAATGCAAGGGAGCCAGTCGCACCGCCTTCGCCTGGGATGCCCTGGGCCGCCACTGGCGGGCCGTCGGTGTCGATGACGTGCGTCCCGGCATGACCCTGCTTCTGCGCGCCGCCGAGGGTGGATACCACCCCGCGAGCGGATTCCTCGCCACGGCCAACCCGCCCGTGCCCGTCCTCGCCCGGGAAACGCCCGCCGAGGCCGCCTTCGACGACGACCGGCGCAGCCAGATCGGCTGTGCCGTGACGCTTGAGCAGCACCTCGCGGACGTGCGTGACGAGGCGCAACGCCTCTGCGCGGCGGTGAGCGAACAGACCCACGCCGACTGCGTGGTTCGCGCGGCGCACTGGCATGACGTGGGCAAGGCCCATCGCGCCTTCCAGACCCTGCTGCTGCTCAACGACGAACGCGCGGTCGAGAGGGAAGGGCTACTCTGGGCCAAGGGCGCGGCGACCGGCCGCAGCCTGTACGCTACCTGCGGTGGCCCCGCCGGCTACACGGAACGCCGTCACTTCCGCCACGAGCTGGCCTCCCTGCTGGCCTGGCTGGAACATGGCGAACGCGACCAGCACCACGATCTCATCGCCTATCTCATCGCCGCCCACCACGGCAAGGTGCGCCTGGGCCTGCGTGCCCTGCCCGATGAACAGGGGCCGGGCGACGAACGCCGTTTCGCGCGCGGCGTATGGGAGGGCGACACCCTTCCCAAACTGGAAATGGAGGGCCTGGGACTGCCCGAAACCCGCCTGCGCCTGGACGTCATGGAACTGGGCGACGGCCCCATGGGACCATCGTGGAGCACCCGCACCCAGCGACTGCTGGGCGCGCATGGGCCGTTTCGCCTCGCCTGGCTGGAGACGCTGGTGCGGCTGGCGGACTGGCGCGCCTCGGCGCGATACACGGAGGATGATCGATGAATGAAGCATCCACAGGGTTGCCGGAAATGGCCGGGGAAAACCATCAAGACGACGGTATGAAGCATCGTGTGTCGCTAAAGGGGTGTACGCCAACCCCCTTGGCCAGCTATCTCAAGGCCCTGGGCATCCACCGCCTGGTGGCCGAGCAGAAAGACCCGGAGGCGCGCGGCTGGTGGCAGGGCGAGCACTTCGTGCTGGAGAGCAGCCTGGATGAAGCGGGGCTGACACGGTTCTTCCTTGAGGAATACCGGCCGACGCCGGTCATCGCGCCGTGGAATGGCGGCAGCGGGTTCTACCCGAAGGACAAGAAGGACGGGATCGACGTCCTGCGGCAGAGCGATGTGCCACGGTATGAGGTCTATCGCCAGTCCATCGCTGTTGGCGAAGAACTGCTCCGATCCCTTGCCCTGACCGAGAGTCCCAAGGACAAGGACGTCAAGGCTCGCATGCTGTTGCGTCTGCGTGCCGAATTGCCGGAGGCGGCCCTGGCCTGGATGGACGCGGCCCTCATGCTGACCAGCGAGGACGTGCGCTTCCCCCCCTTGCTGGGTACCGGTGGCAACGACGGACGACTGGATTTCACCAACAACTTCATGCAGCGGCTGGTGGAGGTTTTTGGTCTGGCAGATCCCGGGGAAAACGCGCCGGGGCCGCGCTTTCTCGCGGAGAGTCTGGATGGCCGTGCGACGCCTTCCCTGGCCGCCAAGAAGGCCATCGGCCAGTTTTCCCCGGGGCAGGCCGGTGGACCCAATGCGGGCACGGGCTTCGAGGCCGACTCTCTCATCAATCCCTGGGATTTCATTCTCATGATCGAAGGCGCCCTGCTGTTCGCCGCCGCTGCCACCCGTCGGCTGGGCCGGGAAGAGCCGGGCGCGCTGGCCTTTCCCTTTACGGTTCGGCCCAAGGGTAGCGGGCAGGGTGGCGTGGGGTTGGCCGACGAAGCCCAGGCACGTGCGGAGATCTGGATGCCCCTGTGGGAACGTCCCGCCTCTTTGGAGGCCGTAAAGGCCCTGTTCACCGAGGGGCGCGTCACGCTCGGCCGGCGCAGCGCCCGGGACGGTCTTGATTTCGCCCGGGCCCTGGGTCTGCTGGCGGCGGATCGCGGCATCGCCAGCTTCCAGCGCTATGCCTTCATGATGCGCTCCGGCAAGGCCTACCTCGCCACCCCGCTGAATCGGCATCGCGTACCCCGATCGCCGCAACAGGACCTGGCCAGCGAACTGGACGGCTGGCTGTGGCGGCTACAGGCCTGGGCGCGCAGCGACACGGCCCCTAACCGCATCCGCACCCTGACTCACCGCCTGGAGAGCAGTCTGTTCGCGCTGGCCGACGCCACCGGGCCGCGCGCGGCCACGGTGCAGAAGCTGCTCATGCTGCTCGGCGAGATCCAGCATTACGCCGGCACCAGCCCCGCCACCCGGGAGAAACTGCCGCCCCTGCCCCCACTGAGCGAGCGCTGGTTCCTGGCCGCGCGCGACAACAGCCCCGAGTTTCGCATCGCCGCCGCCCTGGCCGGTCTCACGGGCAGCAAGCGTCACCCCCTGCCCATGCGGGCCCATCTGGCGCCGGTGGACCCGAACGCGAAACCACCGCAGTGGCTGCCCGATGGCGCACGGCACCAGTACGCCACATGGCACCACGGCGAGCTGGTCGCCAACCTCGTCGCCGTGCTGGAAAAACGCCTGCTGCTGGCGGCGCAAAAGGATTTGTCCGACAAGCCGTTGGCCGGCTGGCCGGGCGCGGACCTGGCCGCCCTCGGCGCCTTCCTCGCCGGGGCCACGGACGACCGGCGCATCGCCCGCCTGCTGGCCGGCCTGGCGCACTGCCGGGCACCCGAATACACCGACTGGCCTCGTGAGGAGGCCGGCCCCGTTCCCGCCACCTTCACCCTGCTGAAACTGGTGGCCACCCCGGAGCGCCAGTTGCGCCGCTGCGGCCTGCTCGCCGGGCAAGATCGCCTGCCCCTGCCCGCGGGCCTGGTGCCGCGCCTGGCCGCCGGACGTACCGACGAGGCCGTCCGCCTGGCCTGGCGCCGGCTGCGCATCGCCGGCCTTGGCGTGCCGGGCACTCCGCCGGCCGGCATCGGCCCGCCGGGCGCCCGCCTCGCCGCGGCCCTGCTCATCCCGCTGGAGGATGCCGCTATCCGTCAGCTCTACCGCAACCTGGAAGGCCCAAGCGACCGGCAGGCCTCCTGAAACCCGAATCGAACCACAAGGAGAGAAGATCATGTCCCTCAATCTGGATGCACTCGAAACCCCGCCGCGACTGCTCATCGAGGCCCGCCTGAAGCCCGTGCAGGGCACCCGTTTCCAGCCCACCGGCTTCCCCGAGATCGGCGCTGCCGAATACGACGGTCCCGACGGCGAACGCATGCTGCTGGTGGAATCCGCGCAGAGCATGGCCAACCGCCTGGAGGCGGTGTGCTGGGACGGCGTGGGAGAGGACTGGGTGTCGCCACTGTCCGGCCTGCCGTACATCCGCGTGCGCAACGAAGCCGGCGAGGTGCTCACCTCCTCGGTGCTGGAGGCGCACCGGATCAACTCGCCCTATATCCTCGAAGGCAAGGACAAGACTGTGTTCGACCGGCTGAAGGCGGAGCTGGCGGATATGGAGGAGGGTATCGTCGATATTCGCAAGCTGGCGGAAACCCTGCTGCGGCTCGATGCCAATGCCTTGCTGCATGGGGTGTTTCTGGCGAAGAAGGATCTTGCCGGCGGGCGCCTGCGTTTGCCCAGGGCGCTTTCCGCTTTCATCGAGGCCGAGCAGGTCCGGGTCGCCGCCAGTGGTGGCGTGAAGAACGACGCGGTAAATCCCTCCGGCGATACCAGCAAGGGTTTCGGCAACGTGCCCTTCGCGCGCGACGAATACGTCTCCCCGAAGATCACCGCCTATTTCAACCTCGACCTGGCGCAACTGCGCGGCTACGGCTTTGGCGACGCGGTGACCCGACTCCTGATCGCCCTGGCCCTGTTCAAGGTCCAGCGTTTTCTCGAAACGGGCCTGCGCCTGCGCACCGCCTGCGACCTCGACCTGGAGGCCATTTCCGTCACCCGCCCGGATGGATTCGAGCTGCCCGCTCTGGGCGAACTGGAGGCCGCCCTGCCGGGGCTGATCGCCGCCGCCCGCACCGAAGGCGTGTTCGCCGAGCCGGCCGTCACCGAAGTCACCTACCGGAAATAGCCGCCATGCTGGCCATCGCCTTCCGCTTTCTCGCCGGGCGTTACCACGCCAATCCCTGGGGCCGTCATGTCAACGAGGCCGACGTCGAATGGCCGCCGGCGCCCTGGCGGCTGTGCCGCGCCCTGATCAGCACCTGGCACTACAAGCTCGATGCAGCGGAGTATCCCGCCGGGCGCCTGGAGTCTCTCATCGACCGGCTCAGCGGGCAACCGCCGGTCTACCGCCTGCCGCCGGCCGTGCATGCCCACACCCGTCACTACATGCCGCAGTGGAAGGGCAGCACCTCGCTGGTGTTCGACGCCTTTGCCCGCGTGGCTCCGGACCAGGAACTGGTGATGGCCTGGCCGGCGCTGGAGCTGGAACCGGAACCGGCCAGCCTGCTGGATGCCCTGCTGCACAATCTCGGCTACCTCGGCCGCGCCGAGAGCTGGGTGGAGGCCCGTCGGCTCTCAGAAGACGAGATCCCGGCGGACTTCGACTGCCGGCCCGATGAGATGGCATTGGACGAGGAGACAGGGGAAATCCGCGGCGAAGCGGTGCGCCTGCTTGCCCCGCGACCCGCGGCAGACTATGTCCAGTGGCGCGATCAGCGGGTAAGGGACGAGGTCGCCGCCCTGCGCGGCAAGAAGAAAAAACAGCTCGAAGCCACCCTCCCACCAAGCCTGTCCGATGCCCTGCGCATCGACACCAGCGACCTGCAGAAGGCCGGCTGGAGCCGCCCGCCGGCCGGCGAGTTCGTCAGTTACCTGCGGCCCGTGGACTGTCTGCGACCCGGCCTGGCAGCGGCGAGTCCCCGCGTCCCGGCGGCGACCACTGCCCGCTTCCTCCTCACCGCCAAACCCCTGCCGCGCATCGAGGACGCCGTGCGCGTGGGCGAGGCCTTCCGCGCCGCGGTGATGGGCCGGGCACGGAAACTTTTTGAGGACGAAAACGCCATCCCGCCGGAACTCAGCGGCCATGGCCTGGGCGAGGGCAACCGTCACGGCCACGCCTTCTACCTGCCCGAGGACGCCGACGGAGACGGGCGCATCGACCACCTGCTGGTGCACGCCCCGGGCGGCCTTTCGCCCGCGGCGCAGCGGGTGCTGGCACGCCTGTCCGTGGTGCGTGGCCGGGGCGGTGTCGAGTGGCGGGTGTTGCTGGAGGCCTGCGGTCGCCGGGACGATTTCGCGGCGCACAGCCACCAGGCCGGCGTGTCCCGCGTCTGGCAGTCGGTCACCCCCTACCTTCGTCCCTGGCATCTGAAGAAACGGCCCGCCGAGCAGGAACAGCTCCTCGCCTTCCTCCGCAAGGAATGCCGTCTGCGCGGCCTGCCCGAGCCGGTGGGCGTGGAATGCCTGCCGGCGATCCGCGTGCGCGGCAAGCCCCGCCGCGCCATCCATTTCCACCGCTTCCGCAACAAGCGCAAGCTCACCCAGCCCGACACCCGTGGCGCTTTCCTGCGCCTGCATTTCGCCGAGCCGGTGCCGGGCCCGCTGGCGCTGGGGTTTGGTTGTCATTATGGACTGGGCGCATTCACCGCCCTCGAGGAGGTGTGATGTCGTCGTTCGTCGTTGGCCAACGGATCAATCACCCCGAGTACGGTGAATGCACGGTGACCTTTGTCGGGGAAAAACGGCTGGGGGTAGTCTTCGATGATGGCACGGATACCATGTTCATGCTTCAGGACTTTGAGGCATGCGATACCGTCGATACGGAAGCTGCTTCTCCGGCGTCACGGCCGGTCGACTGGCCCGACTCCACGTTCGTGCCGGAGAGCGGAGAGGATCGTCATTCCATGGGATCTCACTGGGTTCCGTTCTTCGACGGCCCTGCTGAGCTGGCCATGCGACTAAGGAACGAAATCCTCCCGGAGTCGAGGCCGGCGTGTGGTTTCGGCGAATTTTATCCCGCACCAAGGCAGGAGCCGGATTCCTGGGTCAAGGGCGAGCACCGCTTTTGGCCCTTGCCCCGACGCGGATTGCTCATGACCCTTCGCAATGGCCCGGGGGCGGTAGAACTCGTATCCTTGATTCCCAACGTCGGCGAAGGCATACAGGTCACCCTGAGGCTGATAGAGGTTTCCGTCTGGGCGAGTGGCGTGGAATCCCAGATTCATGCCGCCTGGCTTCCCGCAGGCAATGGCTCAAGCGGCGAGGCACAAGGCGATGATTCGGAAGCAGGGACTCCCGGTCCCACAGCAGGCTTTCCCATCTGCTTTTTTGACACCCGTTTTCTTGTGAACCGTGCCTGGTACGAAACCGGTGAGCAATACGAATTCATTCTCGCGGGCATCGCCTATCACGCGCGAGCGGCCACGCTGATGACCCTGCCCTATTCTCCAGACCCGGATCAGGTTGCCTGGGAACGACTGTTGGCCGAGAAGCGGGGCGAGCCACCACCGGAAATCCCTGACACAATCCATTTTCAGGGCATGGCCATGTTTCTGGCTCTCCCCGAAGGGGACGACGATGACTATTCCTTTCGCGGGCCGGCAAGAAGGGTGACGCCTTTCGACGATATGCTCGGGCAGAAGGGGTGGCGGATTCGCGTGACCGTGATGCGCTTTGACGACGAGGACGCCGATCTCGACATCTTCGTCACCGAACGGGCCTGGGAAGGAAAGGAGCCGCCGAGGGAAGGGCAGGATATCGAAGGTGTCCTGTGGCTTCAGGGAGAACTGTGGGCCGCGGGTGATATGGCCAGGAAGGCCGAAGCCGGCCGCTGATCAACTCGGGAGGGGCGTCATGAGAGCCGGAATTTCCAGGGTCTCGAGGCGCTGACCCCGCCGTTAACGGGGCCATTGGCAATCATCGGTACCAACCACAGGCGCCCTTGGCATCGATGGCGCGGGGCTGGGTGACATGCATCAATCAGTTGCACGATTCACCCGCCCTGAGCCCGCGGACTCAAGCTCAAATCAGACCATAGGCCATAATATGGTACCCTGAAAGGACTGGAGGATATCGCCATGAAGATTTCATCGGACATCAAGCCCGTGACCTATCTCAAATCCCGTGCGGCGGACATGCTCAGGCAGGTCAACGAGACCCATCGCCCCATCATCATCACACAGAATGGAGAGCCGAGGGCCGTGCTTCAGGATCCTCAGAGCTATGAAGACATGCGCAATGCGATCGGCCTGCTGAAGCTGCTCGCCCTGGGTGAGGAGGATATTCGCAAAGGGAAAAGCAGACCGCAGAGCGAGGTGTTTTCCGATCTTGAAAAACGGCTTGGCAAATAGTCCATGGCCGCGAAGTTCAGGGTCCTCTGGGCGCGGGTTGCCGAGGATGACCTGGTGGCGATCATCAGGCATATCCATGCGGAAAATCCTCCAGCGGCGAGGGATAACCTGAAAAAGATAGAATCCAGGGCGGCGAGTCTCGACAGGTTTCCCCAACGCGGGCGGGTGGTGCCGGAACTCAAGGCGCAGGGTATAACCCAATACCGGGAAATCGTTGTCCCGCCCTGGAGGATGATTTATCGCATCATGGACGCCGACGTGTATGTCCTGGCCGTACTGGACTCCCGGCAAAACCTTGAAGACGTCTTGCTCCACCGTCTCGTGAGAGGCAAGAAATCGTTGTGATCGTTCAGGTGACAAGGGAAAGCAGGGCGAAAAATGACCAACAAACCAACCGATGACAAGATCGTGAAACTGCCCGAGCGCCGCGCCATGGAGGCCATGATGAGTCCGATGGCCGGCACGGAAACCGACCCGGCCCTGCGCGAGGCCCAGGAACTCATTTACGATGCCTGGGATGCGCCCGGCCTCGCCGAGCGCATCGAGCTGGCCGAACAGGCCCTGAAAATCTCACCCGACTGCGCCGACGCCTGGGTTCTGCTGGCGGAAGAGGGCGCGGACAGCCTGGCGCAGATGCTGGACTATTACCGCAAGGGCGTGGCGGCCGGCGAGCGTGCCCTCGGCGAAAAGTTCTTCGAGGAGAACAAGGGTTATTTCTGGGGTCTGCTGGAGACGCGGCCCTACATGCGCGCGCGGGCCGGCCTGGCCCAGTGCCTGTGGGAGGCGGGCGAGCGCGACGCGGCCATCGAGCACTACCGGCAGATGCTGGAACTCAACCCCAATGACAACCAGGGCATCCGCCATGTGCTGCTGGGCTGCCTGATGGATGAACAGCGTCACGACGAAGCGGAGCAACTGCTCGACGCCTACGCGGACGAGCCCAGCGCGGTCTGGCGTTATTCCCGGGCGCTGCTGGCCTACCGCCAGCAAGGCGACAGCAACGACAGCCGCGCCGCCGGGAAAAAGGCCATCGAGCAAAACCGCTTCGTTCCCGCCTACCTCGCCGGGCGGCGCAAGCTGCCGAAATACCCGCCCGACTACGTCGGCATCGGCGACAAGAACGAGGCCGTCGCCTACGTGTTCGACAACCGCCAGGCCTGGCGCGACACGCCGGGCGCCATCCCCTGGCTGCTGGCGGCGGGAAAATAGACGGAATGACACACCGTGGCGGACAACGGAGCACACGACCCCACCCAGGCCGAACTGGCCCTGCCGTTTCCCGAACTGACCGGCGACCAGCCCCTGATGCCGGTGCGCATGGTCAACGAATACCAGTACTGTCCGCGGTTGTCCTACCTGGAATGGGTGCAGGGGGAATGGGCCGATTCCGCCGACACCGTGGACGGCCGCCACAAGCACCGCCGCGTGGACAAGCCCGCCGGCCGGCTGCCCGCCGCCGGTGAACTGGACGAAGACGACCAGCTCCACGCCCGTTCCGTCACCCTCTCCTCCAATCGCCTGGGCCTGATCGCGAAGCTCGACCTTATCGAGGCCGAAGACGGCATCGTCACCCCCGTGGACTACAAGCGCGGCCGGCGGCCCCACGTCGCCCGCGGCGTGTACGACCCCGAGCGCGTGCAGCTCTGCGCCCAGGGCATGATCCTGCGCGAGCACGGCTACCGCTGCGAGGAGGGCGCCATCTGGTACGTCGAAAGCCGCGAGCGCGTGCGCGTACCCTTCGACGACGAACTGCAAACCCTCACCATCAATGCCATCAGCGGCCTGCGCCTGATGGCCGAGGGCGGCCACATGCCGCCGCCCCTGGAAGACAGCCCCAAGTGCCCGCGCTGCTCCCTGGTGGGCATCTGCCTGCCCGACGAGGTACGCTATCTGCACCAGCCCGACATCGCCCCGCGCCCACTGGCCGTGGCCCGCGACGAGGCCCTGCCCGTGTACGTGCAGGCCCACCGCGCCAAGGTCGCCAAGAGCGGCGAGAACCTGGAAATCTCCATCGACGACAAGAAGGTGCAGAGCGCCCGCCTCATCGACACCTCGCAACTGGTGCTGATGGGCAACGTCTACGTCACCACCCCCTGCCTGCACGAACTCATGAAACGCGGCATCCCCATCACCTGGCACAGCTATGGGGGCTGGTTCATTGGCCACACCCAGGGCACCGGCCACAACAACGTGGAACTGCGCACCGCCCAATACCGCGCCAGCTTCGAGGAACACACCTGCCTGCACATTGCTCGTGTTCTCATCCGCGCCAAGATCCTCAACGCCCGCACCTTCCTGCGCCGCAACTGGCGCGGCGACGAAAAGCCCCGCGAGTTGCTCGACGGCCTGCGCCTCGACGCGCGCAAGGCCGCGCGCGCCGCCACCCTGCAGGAACTGCTGGGCATCGAAGGCGCCGCCGCCGCGCGCTACTTCGGCGCCTTCGGCCAGATGCTCAAGCGGCGTGAAGGGGAGGGCGAACTGGCCTTCGATTTCCACAAGCGCAACCGCCGCCCGCCCAGCGACCCGGTCAACGCCCTGCTGTCCTACGCCTATTCCCTGCTCACCCGGAGCTGGACCGTCACCCTCTCCGCCGTCGGCTTCGACCCCTACCGCGGCTTCTACCACCAGCCCCGCTACGGCCGTCCCGCGCTGGCCCTCGACCTGATGGAGGCCTACCGCCCACTGATCGCCGACTCCTGCGTGGTGCAGGCCATCAACAACGGCGAAGTCCGCCCCTCCGACTTCGTCAGCGCCGCCGGCAGCGTCAACCTCACCAGCGACGGCCGCAAGCGTTTCATCGCCGCCTTCGAGCGCCGCATGAGCCACGAGATCACCCACCCCCTGTTCGGCTACAAGGTCAGCTACCGCCGTCTGCTGGAGATCCAGGCGCGACTGCTGGGCCGCTACCTGTTGGGCGACATACCGGAGTACATCGAATTCACCACGCGATAAGCAAGAGAGGAGGAGGGCAGGACAATGGAAGATCACCTCTATATCGTCGCCTACGACATCTCGGACCCCAAGCGCTGGCGGCGCGTCTTCCGTCTCATGAAGGGTTACGGCGAATGGCTGCAGCTATCCATCTTTCAATGCCGGCTCAGCCGCAAGCGTCATGCGGAACTCATTGCCCTGCTGGACGGTATCCTGCATCATCAGGAGGATCACATTCTGCTGATGGATATTGGTCCTGCCGACAAGGTAGACCCCCGGGTCACCAGCCTCGGCAAGGCCTTTGAAGCCGTGCAACGGGAACCGGTCATCGTCTGAGGCCTGCCGGCCAAACGCGAGTGCTATGGTGGTTCCCAAAAACCCCGGCAGTGCTCGCGGATGGAAAGCTCTTTGAAAACACGGCAAAAAACGGAAAGCAAAGGGGAGAGTCATGGCCCCCAGGGGGAAAGTACGGTTATGATAGACGAAGCGCTCGCAAACAGCCCACGCAGCCCAGCAATTCCACGGGGTGATGCGCGGGCGGGTTCTCCGCAGCAAATTGCTGCGGCCTCATTGAAGCGCGATGGCCTTGCCCTGGTCCTGCGCGCCGATGGCGGTTCTCCGCAGCAAATTGCTGCGGCCTCATTGAAGCCTGAGCAGATCCAGGACTCCGGCCGCTGGCGTCTCGTTCTCCGCAGCAAATTGCTGCGGCCTCATTGAAGCCCACCCATCGAGCCGCTGCGCGATTGGGTGGAACGCGGTTCTCCGCAGCAAATTGCTGCGGCCTCATTGAAGCGGGTGGGGGTATTTGGGGATTGTCGCATGGGTGGATGGTTCTCCGCAGCAAATTGCTGCGGCCTCATTGAAGCCGGGATCGTCATCAGAAGATCCCCGGTTGCGTCGCCGGTTCTCCGCAGCAAATTGCTGCGGCCTCATTGAAGCAATCGTCGTGCGTAATTCCAATCAACAGGAGTCAAGTTCTCCGCAGCAAATTGCTGCGGCCTCATTGAAGCGGTCAGTCCACCATTCAGCCATTCACAAATTAACTCGGTTCTCCGCAGCAAATTGCTGCGGCCT
>JALSHB010000202.1 GCA_026982475.1 Chromatiales bacterium | reverse complement strand
CGCCATTCTCCCGCGATCCCCGGGCAACGGCAACCGGCTCAGCTGGCGGGCAGCCGAATCCAGAAGGTGGCGCCGCCGCCGGGATTGTTGCGCGCGCCGATGATGCCCTTGTCGAGGGTTATGAGCTGTCGGCACATGGCCAGGCCAAGGCCGCTGCTGCTTTCGTTGCCGGTGGGCCGGTTGCTGAGGCGGGCGTGTTTGACGAACAGTTTACCGAAGTCGTCCTCGGCCAGCCCCGGGCCGCTGTCCTCTATTTCGACCAGCACGTGTTCACCCTCGGCGCAGGTGCGCACCACGGTGCGGGTCTGCGGGGGTGAGAATTTCAGGGCATTGCCGATGAGGTTGTCCATCACCTGGCAGAGGCGGAATTCGTTGGCCTGTACCGCCGGCATCGCGTCGGCCAGTTCGCTGTCGAGGTCGATGCCCTTGCGGGCGGCATAGTCCCGGTTTGCCTGCAGGGACTTGCGCACGGCCTGGTTGATGTCGAGCACGCGCCGCAGGGGTTCGTCACGGCCGTGGCTCAATCCTTCCTGATCGAGGAAGCCGCTGATCACCCGTTGCATGTTCTGTCCGGTGCGAATCTGCAGATCCAGCAGCTCGGCGCTGTCCGCGGGCATGGCGCCCGAGCGCCGCAATTCCTCGCGCATGGTTTCGGCGATATCCATCATCACCAGCAGCGGCTTTTTCAGGTCGTGGCTGGTGAAGCGCACGACTTCTTCCTGGATGCTGGCGAGGCGGCCGACGCCGAGCTGGGCCTCTATACGCGCCAGGGTCACCGGCAGGCGCAGGGGCTTGGCGAGATAATCGTTGGCGCCGAGACGCAGCGCCTCGATCAGGCGTTGCTCCTGATCCTCGGCGGTGACCATGATCACGGGCAACGAAAGTTGCGAGTAGCTGCAACGGATCCGCTGCAACACCTCGATGCCATCCATGCCGGGCATGCGGATGTCGAGCAGCACCAGATCAAACGGCTGCCGCGCGATCATCGCCAGCGCCTGCTCACCATTTTCCGCCAGCGACACGCGGTAGTCGTGGCGTTGCAGCTGCAGGCGCATGAGTTCGCGGTTGCTCTCGACGTCGTCCACCACCAGCAGGTGCTGACGGTGTTCTGGCGGACTGCTTGCAACTGGCTCCATGCGGGTATCTGCGGGTATTGTTTCGACGGGGGTGACGGCACGACGCGCGCGCCGTCCGTGGGCGCGCCTGCCTCCCTCACCCTATCGGCAGGGAGTGGCCAAGCTTGATATGGCCGGGCATGGGGCGCGGGAGGGGGCCGCCAGCAGCGGCGGAAGGCAGGAGAGGGAAGGAATCGCTACAGATCGAAGATCAGCATCATCAGCAAAAAGGTTGCCGCGGCGGTGAGCGCCGCCAGGACGATGATCTTCAGCGAGGAGGAGGGCGATACATCGCCACGACGCAGGGGCTTCATCTTCTGCTCCGGCGGCGCATGCTTGCCGATCATGTCACTGGGGTCCTCGATATCCGGCAGTGTTTCAACCTCGGGCTCGGGCGCCTGCACCGCGCGGTTGTCGCTGACCAGCGACGGGCCCTTGCTGGCCACCGCCACCTGGGGCGCCGCCTGTGCCCGGGCGGCGTTTGCCGTGGCGGCATGGGGCGTGGAGGCGCTGCGCGCGGCAGGGGCAGGTTGCGCCTGGTGGGCGGAGCGTTCCGCCTGGTGATGGCGGACGTCCGCCTTTTTCATCAGCACCTCTACCTGCGACTGGTTGATCATCCGGGTTTCGTCACTGCCGGCATGGGGATTGACCACGTTTTCCCCCTGGAACAGCAGCTGGTAGTGGCCGATGGTGAGCACGTCGCCATTGTGCAGGGTGTGGGTCTTCACCTTCTTGCCGTTGACGTAGGTGCCGTTGGTGCTGCCGAGGTCCTCCACATAGGTCGAACCGAACACGGTGACGATCTGCGCATGGTGGCCACTGACGGTGAGGTCGTCGATATGCAGATCGTTGTCGTCATGACGACCGACGCTCAGTGTGCCCTGCTCAAGCTCGATTTCGTCGACCTTGAAGTTCTCCCGATTGACGATGATCCTGGCCATGCCGCGTTGCTCCTTGCTGTATCCGTGGAATCGATGATCCAGAGACAGACTATAACCCCATGCGCACGGCGTGAAAATGCCACAATCTGATATCACGGCATGGCAAAATACACCTTTCCTCCTCGCGGGCTGCCTGTTACATCCGGCTTGCGGTAGACTCTGCGTTTTTTTCATCCTGAATCCGTAGGTTCAGGTTCATGGCAAAAGTGCCGCAGAAACAAGGGGTCCCATGCCAGATCACAGCCTCCCGCGGCGTCTCGGCCAGCTGACCGCCAAGGCCCAGCGCGGCCTGCTCGCGGGCGCGCGCATCGGCCTGGAAAAGGAGAGCCTGCGCGTCAGGCCCGACGGCAAGCTCGCGCAGACGCCGCACCCCCGCGCCCTCGGCTCACCGCTCACCCATCCGCTGATCACCACCGATTACTCCGAGGCGCTGGCCGAATTCATCACCCCGCCACTGGCAGACGCCGCCGAGGTGCTGGCCACCCTGCGCGACGTGCAGAGCTTCGTCTATGGCGAGCTGGAAAACGACGAACTGCTGTGGGCCACCAGCATGCCCTGCGTGGTCGCCGGCGAGGGCAGCATCCCCATCGCCCAGTACGGCCCCTCCAACATCGGCCAGATGAAGACCGTCTACCGGCGCGGCCTCGGCCACCGCTACGGACGCCTGATGCAGGTCATCGCCGGGGTGCATTTCAACTATTCGCTGCCCGACGCCTTCTGGCCCGCCTTCCAGCAGCTGGAAGGGGATACGCGGCCCCTGCGCGACTTCATCGACGACCGCTACTTCGGCCTGATCCGCAACCTGCAGCGCTTCGGCTGGCTGGTACCCTACCTGTTCGGCGCCTCGCCGGCGGTGTGCAAGTCCTTCCTCAGCGGCCAGCCCACCCAACTCGAGGAATTCGACCGCTACACCGCCTACCAGCCCTGGGCCACCTCGCTACGCATGGGCGACATCGGCTACCAGAACAACCAGGAAGCGGAGACCGGCATCAAGGCCTGCTACGACAACCTCGACCGCTACGTCGACACCCTCACCTGCGCCATCACCACCCCCTGCGCCGCCTATGAACGCATCGGCGTGTTCGTCAACGGCCGCTGGGAACAACTCAACGCCAACATCCTGCAGATCGAGAACGAGTACTACTCCACCATCCGTCCCAAGCAGATCACCGGCGCCACCGAAAAACCCACCCACGCCCTCAAGCGGCGCGGGGTGCAATACGTCGAACTGCGCTCACTGGACGTCAACGCCTTCGATCCCCTCGGCATCAGCATGCCGCAAATGCGTTTCCTCGAGGCCTTTCTCGTCTACTGCCTGCTCGCCGGCAGCCCCCCCATCGATGCCCGGGAGCGCCGCGAGATCGACTTCAACGAACTGGCCGCCGCCCATCGCGGGCGCGACCCGCAGCTGCACCTGCAACGGCGCGGCAGCAAGATAAAACTGTCGCAATGGGCCAGTGAGATCCTCGATGGCATGGAAGGGATTTGCGAACTGCTCGACGACACCCACGCCAGTGACGTCTACCGCCGCAGCCTGGCGGTACAGCGCGGCAAGGTACAAGACCCGGAACTCACCCCCTCGGCGCGCATGCTGGCGGAGATGCGCGCCAACGGTGAAGGCTTCTTCCACTTTGCCATGCGCATGTCGCAGCAACACCGCGACCACTTCCGCAGCCTCCGCCTGAGCCCCGAGCGGCGCGCCGAATTCGTCCGCCTGACCGAGCAATCACGCCAGCAGCAACGGGCCATCGAAGCCGCCGATGACAAACCCTTCGGTGAATTCCTGCGCAAGTATATGGCACAGACTCTATGAGCCAGGCCGGGCAGGAACGATTCCTGGCTCAAGCGCTACTTGCAATTAGAGATGTTACGGCGGCACGGATTCAGTATCTGTATCGATGGGCTTGCCATCCGGTCTGGTGGTTTTTTTCTTCCACCAGTAATGCTCTATTCCCGTCGCCCGTGACGTGGCGACAATGAATGGCTGCAGTGGGACACTGAAGCCCGCCTGTTCCGGCGCAATGCGGGGGTATCGTCTGGCCATCAACGCCAGCCTAGGAGTCTGTCGGATTTGGGCGATCGTAGCGAGCATGGTGGGAGAACGCGTCAAAATGTTACCGATTTTGAGGCGAATAGTGGTTCTATTTAACGAAAAATCGGGAATATTTTGGCCGCTCTCCCACCAGCGCAGTAGATTGTTCCCAAACCCGACAGACTCCTAGATCCAGTTGCCGGACCAGCGTCTCGACAGCTGCTGCCAGAGGTCGGTGGTATTTTCCTCGAAGATGATATCCGGGTCGCGGCGGATCACGCGCCAGTCTCCACGGTCGATCTCCGCCTGCAGCTGGCCCGGCGCCCAGCCGGCATAACCGGCGAAGACGCGACTCTCGCCCGCAATGTCTTCGGACAGGATCTGGTGCCCGGGGGCGAAATAGATGTCCTTGATGAGGCGCTTCATGCCTTCTTTCGGCTGCTTGGTGCGCAGCAGCACGAACACGGACTGACTGCTCACGGGGCCGCCCAGGAACAGCGTGTCATCATTGCCGCGCAGGCGCTCGATGTTCGGAAAGGCCTCTTCCAGGGTAAGATTCGAGGGCCGGTTGATGGTCAGCCCGGTGGTGCCGCCACGGCCGCCGAAGTGCACCATCAGCACCACGGTCCTCGCAAAACCGGTGCCGTCTAGCTGATCAGTGGCGACCAGGAAGACGCTCTTGCCGTCGCCCTTTTCTTCCTCGCCCGACCAGGCCTGGCCGGCCAGTAGCAACAAGAGGGCGAGCAGCAGGAAACGCGGTACGCGACCTGAAAAACGACGGAAGAATATTGAGCGGACGAAACCGGCCGCTGGATGCTGATCATGAAGAGTGCATTGCATGAGGGCGCCAGAACAGAAATGAATGTAGCCCGCAGTATAGCCCGCCACCCGTTTCCGGTCATCGTCCGTAACGGCGGGGCTGGCCTTTCACCTGAGGCGCGGGTTCAGGCTTCAGTCCACGACGACCCTGAACAGCCCCGCCTGCACGGCCTCGGCGAGGGCCTTGCGGGCACGCTTGATCAGCAGCTTGGCGTCATCGCCACGGCGCCAGCTGGCGACGCCGAAGCTGCCTTGGGGGCGCAGGCCGCCCAGCTGCGGGAGGCTGAATTCACTCAGCTGGCGGGCAATCTTGCCGGCCAGGGCCTCGGCGGCGGGCTGGTCCGTCTCCGGCAGTACGAAGATGAAATCGCCGTTGTCGAGCCGCCCGACCAGGTCCGCCCAGCGCATCTGGTCACGCAACAGCTGGCTGACGCTCAATACCGCCTCATCGGCGGCGGCCTCGCCCTGCTCGTCACGCACGGCCTGCAAATTGGTGAAGGCCAGGGTCACCACCGACAGCGGGTTGTCATAGCGGCGACTGCGTGACACCAGCGGCTCCAGGCCGCGGCTCACCGCCTGCTGGTTGAGCAGGCCGCTGACCGGGTCGATGGAGTTGTGTTGCTGCAGCTGCTCGTCAAGCGCATCGCGCTCGCTACGCAGGGCCTCCTGGGCCGTGACATCCTGGTAATACACGGCCCGCTGGCCGTCATCCAGATCCATCACCGTCCGCTGTGCGGACTTGCCACCCTGCTCGAACTGCACCATCCCCCGCGACGGAACCTCGCCGCCGACCAGCAATTCACCTTCCGTCAATCCGGCCATCTCTGCCAGTGAACGCCCGGCCAGTTCCGCCAGCGCGCGGTTGCACCAGCTCAGGCGGCCACCGCTGTCCACGATGGCGACACCAAAGGGGGCCTCGGCAAGGATGGACAGGCTCTGCTTGGCATGGGGTGTTTGCATCGGAGGTAGCTCCCTGAGTCGAAAGGCGGCACGACGCTGGCCTGGCCAGGCAATGATCAACGCCCCGCCATCACCGGGTGTCGGCTTTTTGTCGGCCACCTTTTCAAGTGATTGATATTCTTTGGAAAATCTTCTCTCGCAGAAGTTTGTCAGTCTTTTCATGGCCCTATCAGCGACAGCTGACGGAAAAACTTTAACCTGAATCCGTAGGTTCAGGGCGGATGAAGCGTGCAACGCCGTGACGGTCAGCGGGCCATCCGTGTGTCTCAACAAATTACCCCGCATGCCGACACTAAGGAAGTGCGACACAGTCCTCACCTTCCCTGTGGCCCACCTCACACCATGACCAGTCACGCCTCACAAAAAAGCCACAAACCCCTGCTGGACGTGCGCGCGGCGCGCAAGCGCTTTCTCGCCATCAACCGCGAACGCCTGCGTCGCACCCAGGAGGTGCTGCGCTGGCGCACGCGTGATTTTCTCGATTTGCTGCCGCTGCTGTTTCACATCAATCACGCCATGCTGCCCGGCTTTGTCAGCAAGCAGACCCCGGCGGGCATCTCCGACTGGTCGCCGACCAAGAAGAGCACCGATGCCGGCAAGCGGCTGGCGAAGAGTTTCGACTACCGCAAGCGCGCCCTGCGCAATTACGACATCCACTCCATCTTTCTCATGGGCAGCGTCGGCACCATCGCCCATTCGGAAAAGAGTGATTTCGATATCTGGATCTGTCACCGGCCCGGCCTGTCCATGGAGCAACTCGACGAACTGCACGAGAAGTGCAAGGCGATCGAAAAGTGGGCCGATTCGGTCAATCTGGAAGTGCATTTCTTTCTCATGAATGCCGAGGCCTTCCGCAAGGGCATGGTGGTGGAGCTGAGCAGCGAAAGCGCCGGCAGCACCCAGCACCATTTATTGTTAGAGGAATTTTATCGCACCGGCCTGCTGGTGGCGGGACGCTATCCGGTGTGGTGGCTGGTACCGCCGGAAGAAGAATGCAACTACAACGAGTTCGTCGCCAACCTGCTGCACAAACGCTTCATTCCCGCCAACGAAGTGATCGACTTCGGCGGCCTGTCGGCGATCCCCGCCGAGGAATACTTCGGCGCCGCCCTGTGGCAGGTCTACAAGGGCATCGACTCACCCTACAAATCAGTGCTGAAGATGCTCTTGATGGAGGCCTATGCCGCCGAGTACCCCAACAGCGACCTGCTCAGCCTGCGCTTCAAGAAGGCCATCTATGATGGCGTCACCGATCTCGATGAGCTGGATCCCTACACCATCCTGATCAACAAACTCGAACACTACCTGATGAGCCGCAATGAGCCGGAGCGTCTGGAGCTGGTGCGCCGCTGCTTTTATTTCAAGGTCCAGCTGCCACTGAGCAAGCCGACGCGCAGCGGCCACAACTGGCGATGGCAGCGCATGCAGGATCTGACCCGGCAATGGTTCTGGAACGAGGGCCACATCGAGCTGCTGGACCAGCGCCACAACTGGAACGTGCACCGGGTGCTCAAAGAGCGCAAGATCCTCGCCGATGAAATCACCCACAGCTACATGTCGCTGTCACGCTTCGCGCGCGCCCATGCCAGTCTGGCGCGCATCGAACAGAAAGATCTCAACATCCTCGGCCGCAAACTGTATGCGGCCTTCGAGCGCAAGGCCGGCAAGGTGGAGACCATCAATCGCGGCATCTCCTCCAGCATCATCGAGCGTCACCTGACCATCCAGCAGGGCAGGGGCCGTGACGCGGAAGAAAGCTGGGGCCTGTATCCCACCGGCGTCGAGCCCGGCGAACCGGGGGGCTCGCTGAAACGCACCCATTCGGTGGTGGAGATCCTTGCCTGGTGTCATTTCAACGGCCTCATCGGGCCGCGCACCATCATCTCGCTGCAGGTCAGCCACGGGATCCTGTCCCTGCAGGAAGTGCGCGCCATACTCAATACCCTGGAAAACCTGTTTCCCGGCGGGAAACTGCCGGACACCTCCATCGAGAATTTTTCCCGCCCGCCGGGGATCCTGCGCGGCGCGGTGTTCGCCAATGTCGGCATCGACCCCCTGCCGAGACATTCACGGCGCGGCACGGACCTGGTCAGCGACCAGTCCGACATCATGAATTACAGTGGTTTCTCACTCAATCTGGCGATCAGCTTCGACCTGCTGCTGGTCAGCAGCTGGGGTGAAATCATCACCTACAAATACACCGGCATCACCGGGCTGCTGGATTGTCTGGCGCACTATCTGCGCATGAGCCTCCACACCGGCCAGGACGAGCCCGCCGAACTTTCCGCCTTCAGTTTCTCCTCCAGTCACAGCAATGCCATCGCCCGCCGCATCGAGGAGTTGTACCGCGATATCGCCAGGGTTTTCTACCGCTGTGACGACGACCATCGGGTGCGCTACATCCTGCAGGTTGAGCAATTCTATTTCGTACTGGAAAGCGAACAAGGCCCTTTCCACTACACTCGGCACGAGAACTACACCGCCCTGATTGAGCACTTGGGCAAGCCACAGGCCTCCTTCAGCAATATCGAGGTAGATCGCAAGGCGTTACTCAACACCCCCCTGCCGGCCATCCTGAAACGCAATCGCCGCGGCCTGATCCAGATGTTCTACCTGCCGCGGGATCGCGCAGCCGATGTCTTCGTGCTCGACCAGCACGGCGCCCTGTTCCACCAAAACGTTGAATATTACGAAGAAGCCTCGCTGGTCAATCAGTACAGCCGCTTTTTCGATGCCATTCTCAGCCGGCAAAACTATCTGTTTCATGATGACAGCGCCGCCCTGCTGCTGAATAACCTGGAAATCTTCAAGGTGACGAAGGTGCGCAACAAATACGGCTTTGAGCGACAATCCCTGCACCCGGAGGCGGGGCGACACTATTTCAACGTCCAGGTGATTGGCGACATGGTGGACCACGGCACCGCCTTCACCGTGTACTGCGACGATGCCGAGTTTTCCACCCTGGATCACGGCAAGAACCTTTTCCGCGAAGTCGCGCACTATGTATTGGACAAGCGCGGCAGCGGTCTGAAATATCCCATCTATATCACCGACGTCGACCTTTCCCCGAGCCTGCTGGGCAACCAGCGCAA
>JALSHB010000201.1 GCA_026982475.1 Chromatiales bacterium | reverse complement strand
ATGGCCATTCCCGCGCCGGTTTCGTCCCCTGTCTGCTGCCCGGCCGTCGCGGGCAGTTGCAGCTCCACCAGTTCCTCCAGCGGCAGATCGACGCCGATGATCTCCGGCCACTGCTCGGCGTCCAGCGCCTGCGGGTTGTTGTGGGCGAACAGGATCAGCTCGACCTGGTACCAGCGGGCGCCGTCCTCGTCCTCGTTGTTGGCGGCCGTGGCCGAGGCCCAGAAAATGGCCATCAGCAGCCCCGCCAGCCAGCGGATCTTGATAGACTGTGCGCCTGTCGGTAGTGAAGTTGTCTTCGGCATTTATCCGTATCTGTTCAAGGAATCTGTTTATGCCCGCGCGGCCCGTTTTACGTTCAGGTCACCCCACCCTCAGCCGGCCGGCCAAGGCCGTCGCCGAGTTTAACACGCCGCAATTGCACGCGTTGATCCAGGATATGCTGGACACCATGGTGGCGGAAAACGGCGTCGGCCTGGCGGCGCCGCAGATCGGCGAACCACTGCGCCTGATCGTCTTCGGCATGCAGGACAATCCACGTTATCCCGACCGCGAGCCGGTGCCCGCCACGGTGCTGATCAATCCGCGCATCACCCCCTTGGGCGATGAGCAGGAGGGGGGCTGGGAGGGCTGCCTGAGCCTGCCGGAACTGCGTGGCTGGGTGCCACGCCACACGCATATCGTCTATACCGGCTTCGATGCCGAGGGCCGGCCCGTGGAGCGCGAGGCGAGCGGTTTCCACGCCCGCGTGGTGCAGCACGAGTGTGACCACCTGGACGGCATCCTGTTCCCCCAGCGCATGCCGGACATGCGCCGTTTCGGCTACCAGGCGGAGCTGGCGGCGGCCGCGGACAATGGTGCGGAAGCCGTCGAGGCATGAGTGTGGCCGCCAGCGTTCCCGCCGATGTCGCCGCCCGCGCCCGCGAGCTGCGCGAGCAGATCGACTACCACAACTACCGCTACTATGTGCTCGACGACCCGGAGATCCCGGACGCCGAATACGACCGCCTGTTCCGCGAGCTGCAGGCGCTGGAGGCGAAATACCCGGCGCTGGTGACGCCGGATTCCCCCACCCAGCGCGTCGGCGCCCGGCCGCTCGAGGCCTTTGGCGAGGTGCGCCACGCGGTGCCCATGCTGTCCCTGAACAATGCTTTCAGCGACGAAGAGGCGCTGGAATTCGGCCGCCGCTGCGCCGAGCGCCTGGCGATCCCCGTCGAACGGATCGAATTCACCACCGAGCCCAAGCTGGACGGCCTGGCCATCAGCCTGCTGTACGAGGATGGCCACCTCAGCCGCGGCGCCACCCGGGGCGATGGCTACGTGGGCGAGGACGTGACGCAGAATGTGCGCACCATCCGCAGCATTCCCCTGCGCCTGCGCGGCGAGCCGGGCAGGGACCTGCCCCGTGTGCTGGAGGTGCGCGGCGAGGTGTACATGCCCAAGGCCGGCTTCGAGGCCCTCAACGAGCGCCAGCGCGCCGCCGGCGAAAGGCCCTTCGCCAACCCGCGCAACGCCGCCGCCGGCTCGCTGCGCCAGCTCGACCCGCGGGTGACCGCCAGCCGTCCGCTGGCCATGTACGCCTATGGCGTGGGGCAGGTGGAGGGCGGCGGGCTGCCGGATCGCCACGGCGCCATTCTCGCGCGTCTGCGCGCGTGGGGGCTGCCGGTCAGTCCCGAGGTGCGCGAGACCGTGCGCGGCATCGAGGCCTGCCTGGCCTATCACCGCGAGATGAAGGAACGACGCCCCGAACTGCCCTACGAGATCGACGGCGTGGTGTACAAGGTGGACCGCCTCGACCAGCAGGAAATCCTCGGTTTCGTGTCGCGCGCGCCGCGCTGGGCCATCGCCCACAAGTTTCCCGCCCAGGAGGCCCTGACCCGCCTGCTGGCCATCGACGTCCAGGTGGGCCGCACCGGCGCCATTACCCCGGTGGCGCGCCTGGAGCCGGTGGAGGTGGGCGGCGTCACCGTGAGCAGCGCGACCCTGCACAACGAGGATGAGATCGCGCGCCTCGACCTGCGCATCGGCGACACGGTGATCGTCTATCGCGCCGGTGACGTGATCCCCAAGGTCTCCGGGGTGGTGCTGTCGCGGCGGCCGAAGCATGCCCGCAAGTTCGTGATGCCGAAGAAGTGCCCCGTGTGCGGCTCCGACATCATCCGCCTCGAAGGCCACGCCATCGCCCGTTGCAGTGGCGGCCTGTATTGCCCGGCGCAGCGCAAGGAGGCCATCAGGCACTTCGCCTCGCGGCGCGCCATGGACATCGAGGGACTGGGCGAGAAACTGGTCGAGCAGCTGGTGGAGCGCGAGCTGGTGCACGACCCCGCCGACCTCTATGCGCTGACCGTGGCGCAGCTGGCCGGGCTGGAGCGCATGGGGCAGAAGTCGGCGCAGAACCTGATCGATGCGCTGGAAAGGAGCAAGTCCACCACCCTGGCGCGGTTCCTGTTTGCGCTCGGCATCCGCGAGGTCGGCGAGACCACGGCGCAGAGCCTGGCGCAGCACTTCGGCGATCTGAAACCCATCGAGGAGGCCGATCTGGAGACCCTGCAGGCGGTGCCGGACGTGGGCCCGGTGGTGGCCAACAGCATACATACCTTCTTTCGCCAGCCGCACAACCTGGAGGTCATCGATAAGCTGATCGCCGCCGGCATCCACTGGCCGAAGGTGGCGGTGAAGGCGCCGGAGGCCCTGCCGCTGGCGGGCAAGGTGATCGTCCTCACCGGCACCCTGCAGGGCATGTCGCGCGCGGAGGCGAAGCAGCGCCTGCAAGCACTGGGGGCGAAGGTGACGGGCAGCGTGTCGAAAAAGACCGACTGGGTGATCGCCGGCGAGGCCGCCGGCTCCAAGCTGACCAAGGCGCGGGAGCTGGGCGTCGAGGTGCTCGACGAGGCCGGGCTGAATCGCCTGCTGCAACAGGGGTGATGCGTATGCGGACACGGCGGCTGATCTTGCGCGGCATGGCGGCGGCTGGCGCGGCGGTCAAGCGCCACCCCGGGCCGGCCAGGGCCGAAGGGTGAACGCCGCCATGCTGCGCAGGCACCCGCCCCAATTGCCGCCTGCGCGGCGGCCCAAGGCCAGGGGCTGCCGGTGAGCGGCTCCGTCGCCGGAAAATCCGACAATCGGCCTTCGGTGCGCTATCTGCTGCGCCTGATCCTGCTTGGCATCGTCGTCACCACGTTGCTGCTGGGGGGGGCGGTGTGGTGGGAGGTCACCGACGCCACGCACCGCTTCGAGCGTGAATCATTGGCGACCCATGACCGGATGTCGCGCCGCCTGAGCGAAAGCGAGGCGGTGCTCAGCGGACTGGCGGCCCTGTATTACGCGCTCGATGACGTCGGCCGCGACCAGCTCGGTCTCTATGCCAGTGAGATGCTGGGCCGCTATCCGCACATTGCCTACATCGACTATCAGGAAAGGGTGCCTGGCCGCGAGGCCGCGGCGTTCGAGCACGCACGGCAGGCGGAAGGGTATCTGTCCTATCACATCTGGGAATGGCGGCAAGCCCGTCGCCGGCCGGTGGCCGAGCGTCCCTTCTATTACCCCATCGTCTTCATCGAACCGCTGGAATCAGGGCGGGCGCAGATGCTGGGCTACGATGTCTACTCCGATGCGGCTCTGCGCCGCGCCATCGACAAGGCCATCGACAGCGGCGGCGTCAGCGCCTCGGCGCCGTTCGAACTGGGCGACGGCCAGCGGGCCTATACGCTGTTCAAGGTGGTCTATTCCGGTCCTGATGTTCCCGGCGACGATGCGCAGAAGTTTTCCCGCGCGCGGCGCCTGGTGTCCCTGCTGGTGAAGGCCGACTATCTGTTGGCCAGCAGCGATCTGCTGGTGTCCGATGCCAGCATCGAACTCAGCTACCAGGCGGATGTTTCACGGCAGCTGTCCCGCATCGAATCCCCCCATCGGGTCAGCCCCGTGCTGCGCTGGATGCTGCCGCGGCTGGAATTCCGCAAGATGCTCAATGGTGATGGCCAGCCCTTTCTCCTGGTGATCAGAAAGCAGTTGGGCGCGGAGGTCTTTCGCCCCGGCATGCTGCTCGGCATCGGCATTTTTTCCTTGTTGCTGATCATGTTGCTGTACATGCGGCGGCGTTTCGTCATCGAGCGCGAACGCAACCGGGACATCCTGTTCCAGCAGCAGGAACAGGCGGAAATCACCCTGCATGCGATTGCCGACGCGGTGATCACCACCGACACCGAAGGCCGGGTGGAACACATGAACGCCACCGCGGAGCAGGTCACGGGCTGGTCGCTGGCGCAGGCGCGCGGCCAAGAGATCTCCCGGGTGCTGCCGCTTACGGACGAGCATACGCACGGCATGGTGCCCAATCCCGTCGCGGAGTGTATTCGCGAGGGCCGCACGGCGCGCCTTGTCGAGGCGGTCGTGGTGCGCGGCAGACAGGGGGAAGAAGCCCTCATCCGCGCCAGTGCCTCGCCGATTCGTGACCGCGAGGGACGGATCATCGGCGCGGTGCTGGTCTTTCACGATGTCAGCAAGGAACGTCAGATGGAGGATCAGCTGGCCTACCAGGCCAGCCATGACGCCCTGACCGGCCTGCTCGACCGGGGTGAATTCGAGCGCCAGCTCAGCGCCGCCCTGCACAGCGCAAAGACATCAGGGCGCCAGCACGCCCTGTGTTACATGGACCTGGATCAGTTCAAGGTGGTCAATGACGCCTGCGGCCATGCCGCGGGTGATGAACTCCTGGTGCAACTCTCGGCCCTGCTGATGGCCACGGTGCGCGACACGGACATTCTTGCCCGCCTCGGCGGCGACGAATTTGCCGTGCTGTTGATGGATTGTCCACTCGAGCTGGCGGCCAACAAGGCCGAGTCCCTGCGCGATGTGGTCAAGAGCTTCCGTTTCATCTGGCAGGGCAAGCGTTTCGATGTTGGTTTCGGCATCGGCGTGGTGCCGGTAACGGAAAATAGTGGCACCACCACCGATGTGCTGCGTGCCGCTGACATCGCCTGCTATGCCGCCAAGTCCAAGGGCCGCAACCAGGTCTTCGTCTACCAGGCGGACAGCCCGGAGCTGGAAAAGCGTCGTGGCGAAATGCGCTGGGCGACGCGTATCGGCGAGGCCCTGGAAAACAAGCAGTTCCGTCTTTACTACCAGACCATCAAGCCCGTTGGCGCCGCCGAGCCGGGGCTGTTTCATTGCGAACTGCTGATGCGCCGTGAGGATGAAAACGGTGAACTGAGTTCGCCGGAGGCCTTTATTCCCGCCGCCGAGCGCTTCAACCTGATGCCGGATATCGACCGCTGGGTGGTCAGTGCGGCGTTGCCGCGGATTACCGAGCTGGCCCGTTTCGCGGCCAACAAGGGCCAGCGCGTGTTGTGCGGCATCAATCTTTCCGGGCAGTCGCTGGGCGACGAGAGTTTCTACGAATACGTCGATCGTCTGATGAACGCCTACCAGGTGCCGGCCGAGGCGGTATGTTTCGAGGTCACGGAATCGTCGGCCATTGTCAATCTTGACGTGGCGCTGGCCTTCATTCAGAAAATGCGCGCGCGTGGCTGCCGCTTTGCGCTGGACGATTTCGGCACCGGCGTCAGCTCCTTTTCCTATCTCAAAAAGCTGCCGCTCGATTACGTGAAGATCGACGGCAGCTTCATTCGTGATTTATTGCACCAGCCGGTCGATGAGGCGATGGTGCAATGCATCAACCGCATCGCCCACACCCTGGGCATCAAGACCATTGCCGAATACGTGGAAAACGAGGCCTTGCTGGAGAGATTGCGTGAATTGGGCACGGACTATGCCCAGGGCTACGCCATCGCCCGCCCGGCGCCGCTCGACGAGTGGCTGGGCGCTGGCGCGACAGACTGATTCTGTCGCCCATAGGCGGCAGAATCACGGCCTTTCGATCTTCGCCTCTTTGCGCAGGTCCGCGATGTAGTTCTGCATCAGTCGATTCTGCAGGCCGACGCGGATCTGTTCCTTGATGGAATCGAAGGGCGGCGGGGCGACGCTGCGCTCGTCGTCCAGCAGGATGACGTGCCAGCCGAAGTCGGTCTTTACCGGTGTCTTGGTGTAGCTGCCCTTTTGCATTTTTTCCACGGTCTCGCCGAACGGTTCCATCATCTGCTCGGCGCGGAACCAGCCCAGGTCGCCACCGCTGGCGGCGCTGGGTCCGGTGGAGTGTTCCTTGGCCAGCTGGGAGAAATCGGCGCCCTGGTTCAGTTCCTCGATGATGGCCTTGGCCTCGTCCTCGGAGGCGACGAGGATGTGGCGCGCCTTGTATTCGGTGCCGCTCAATTCGGCCTTGCGGTTTTCGTATTCCTTTTTCATTTCGGCGTCATCGACGGCAAAGCGATCCGAGGAACGGTTCAGCATGGCGCCGGCAATGATGTTGATGCGCACATGCTCGATCTCTTTCTGTATCGCCGGGGTCTTGTCGACGCCGATGCTGACGGCGTTCTGGTAGATCAGTTCGCGGTTGATGAGTTCCTCGATGAGGGCGTCGCGCTGCGGCCCCTTGACCGCCTCGGGCGGCAGGCCGCGTTGCTGGGCGTAGCGTTGCAGGGTCCATTCAGTGATCGGCGTGCCGTTGACGGTGGCGACGGTGCGCGCCGGCTTTCCCGGCTCGCCGATGGGCGCGGCTGGCGTGGCGAGGGGCAGCGTCAGCAGGCCGCCCAGCAGGAGGGTGGAAAGGGCTTTGGTCGTCGGGTGCATGTGCGTGGATTCCGTGTGTGGCTGTAGGGATGGCTGGTTGTGGTCAGGGTGTGGAGGCCTTGATGCTGAGGGCGTGAATCTCTTTCTGCATCATGTCGCCAAGGGCGTCGAAGACCAGGCGATGGCGTGCCAGCGGCGGCTTGCCCTCGAAGGCCGCGGAGACGATGTGCACGGTAAAGTGGCCACCGCCGCCGCGCGCCCCGGCGTGGCCGGCATGGAGGTGGCTGTCGTCCTCTATTTCCAGTGAGACTGGGGACAGCGCCGCGCTCAGCCTGGCGCGGATCTGTTCGACACGATCATTCATTGGGGAAATACCTGTTTGAAGGGTTTGACGGTGACCCGGGCGTAGACGCCGGCCTCGACATAGGGGTCGGCATCGGCCCAGTCACGCGCGTCTTGCAGAGAATCGAATTCGGCGACGATCAGGCTGCCGCTGAAACCGGCCGCGCCGGGGTCTTCGCTGTCGATGGCCGGGTGCGGGCCGGCCAGCACCAGCCGCCCCTCATGCTGCAGCGCCTTGAGGCGTTCGAGATGCGCGGGGCGGGCCTGCTGGCGTTGCTGCAAACTGTCGTCCACGTCCTCACCGATGATGGCGTACAGCATGGCGTGGTCACTCCCTTTCGCTTTCGGCGGCCGGCACGTTCTTCATGTAGCGCACCAGGTACAGGCCCTGGCCGAGCACGAAGGCCAGGGTGAGGCCGGTCATGCCGAACAGCTTGAAGTTCACCCAGGTGTCGGTATCGAAGTTGTACATCACGTACAGATTGGCGAGGCCCAGGAAAAGAAAGAACGCTGCCCAGGCCAGGTTGAGACGTGGCCAGAGGCTGGCGGGCAGCTCGATGGCGGCGCCCATCATGCGTTCGACGAGGGTTTTCCTGCCGATGAACTGGCTGCCGAGGAAGACCAGTCCGAACAGCCAGTTGATCACCGTGGGTTTCCACTTGATGAAGGCCTCGTCCTGCAGGAACAGGGTCAGGCCGCCGAACACCACCAGCAGGGCGAGGGTGATCAGGTGCATGTTTTCAAAACGCCGGTGCTGCAGCCAGTACCAGCTCACCTGCGCGAAACTGGCGACGATGGCCACCACCGTGGCAGCATAGATGCCGTACAGCTTGTAGGCGATGAAGAACAGCAGGATGGGGAAAAAATCGAAGAGGAATTTCATGGCAGTCTCGGGCCGCTGGATAACAGCCTGCTAATTTACCACATTGACGACGTTTGTCGCAGGCGGGTCTGATAAACTGCGCCTATGTCCCTTCTTCATGATTTGCACAGTCACTCCACCGCCTCCGACGGCACACTGACCCCCACGGCGCTGGTCGAGCGCGCGCGGCGGCAAGGTGTCGACGTGCTGGCGCTGACGGACCACGATGTCACCGACGGCCTCGACGAGGCGCGCCGGGCGGCGCAGACCGCGGGGCTGCGGCTGATCAACGGCGTGGAGATCTCCGTGACCTGGCATGGCGTCACCCTTCATGTCGTCGGCCTGAATTTCGACCCGGCCGATGCCGGCCTGCAGGCCGGGCTGGCCAGGCTGAGAGAATTCCGCGCCTGGCGCGGCGAGGAGATCGCCCGCCGGCTGGAGAAGAAGGGCATCTGCGGCGCCCTGGAAGGGGCGCAGGCCTTCAGCAACGGGCAGATCCTCAGTCGCACGCACTTTGCCCGTTTCCTCGTCGAGCAGGGCCATGCCAAGGACATGCGCAAGGTCTTCGGCAAGTTCCTCACCCACAACCGTCCCGGTTATGTGCCCGGTGAGTGGGCGACGCTGGCGGAGGCGGTGGGCTGGATCCGCGGCGCCGGTGGCCAGGCGGTGATCGCCCACCCGGCGCGTTACCGCCTCAGCGCCACCCGCCTGCGCGCCCTCATGGAGGCATTCATCGACTGCGGTGGCGAGGCGCTGGAAGTGGTCTCCGGCAGTCACTCGGCGGGCGACGTGCAGGGCATGGCCCAGTATGCGCGGCGCTACGGTCTGCTCGCCTCGCAGGGCTCGGACTATCATGGACCCGAACAGTCCTGGCTGGAACTGGGGCGGATGCCGCCCCTGCCGGCGGGTTGCACACCGCTGTGGACACGCTGGGACACGCAACAGAGAGCAAGCGCATGAGCCAGTTTTTCCAGATCCATCCCGACAATCCGCAGCCGCGCCTGATCGACAAGGCCGTGGAGATCATCCGCCAGGGCGGGGTCATCGCCTATCCCACCGATTCCGGTTATGCCCTGGGCTGCCACCTTGGCGACAAGAACGCCCAGGAGCGCATCCGTCGCATCCGCCAGGTGGACGAGAAGCACAATTTTACCCTGGTGTGCCGCGATCTCTCCGAGCTGGCGACCTACGCCAAGGTGGACAACAGCGCCTACCGACTGATCAAGAATCTCACTCCCGGCCCCTATACCTTCATCCTGGTCGCCACCCGTGAGGTGCCGCGCCGCCTGCAGAATCCCAAGCGCAAGACCATTGGCCTGCGGGTACCGGACAATCGCATCGCCCAGTCCCTGCTGGAGCGCCTGGGCGAACCCCTGATGAGTTCCACCCTGATCCTGCCCGGCGACGACATGCCGCTCACGGATCCCTACGACATCCGCGACACCCTGGAGCACAGCCTCGACCTGGTCATCGACGGCGGCTACTGCGGCTTCGAGCCGACCACGGTGGTGGATCTGACCGGCGAGACGCCGGTGGTGTTGCGCGAGGGGCTGGGGGATGTCAGTGTATTCGCCGGCTTGTGATGGCAGACGCTGAGGCCACGCATTTCCTCGTGCTTCCTGTCATCGCCGCAAGGTAGAGCCTGAAGCCGCTTAAGTTTTGCTTCAGATTCGGCACCTATCCTTCTCGCCGTAGAACCGCTTCTAACCATCAGACGAGAACCATGCGCAAATTTCCCTTGATCCCCCTCCTGCTGGCGGCCCTGCTGGGCGCGGCTCCGCCAGTGCTGGCCGCGCCCAACCTGGGTGAAGCGATCCAGGCCGCCGTACAGCGGCACCCCCAGTTGCCGCAGGCCGCCGCCGAGCGCGCCCTGGGCAAGGGCTATGAGCGGCAGGCCGGCAGCTGGCTGGGCGGCGATCCCTCCGCCAGCCTGAGCTATTACTCCGATCAGATCGGCAGCGATTACGGCTATCGGGAAATGGAGGCCGGGGTGTCCCTGCCGCTGTGGATGCCCGGCCAGCGCGATGCGAGACAGAATCTGGCGCGCGCCATCGGCGATCAGGCCGACGCCAGCATGGCCCTGCTGCGCTGGCGGGTGGCCGGCGAGGTGCTGGAGCTGATCTGGTCCCTGCGCCTGGTGGCGAGCGACGAGGAGCTGGCGGACGCCCAGTGGGCCTCGGCGCGCCAACTGGAAAAGGCGGTCGAGCGGCGTGTCCAGGCGGGCGAGCTGGCGCGCGCCGATCTGCTGATGGTGCAGCAGGATACCCTGACCCGCGAGGTGGATCACGAGAACGCCCGCATGGCGCTGGAATCGGCCATGGCCACCTGGCAGGCCTATACCGGCCTCAGCGAAGTGCCGGTGCTGCCGGCCGGTCAGCCCCGGCTGGAGAAGGACCTGGACATCTCCCACCCCCTGCTGCGGCGTGAACAGTTGCGCGTCGCGCAGCTGACGGCGCGCCGCGATGATCGCCGCCGCTGGCGCCAGTCGGCGCCCCAGGTCACCCTTTACGCCAGGCGTGATCGTGGCTCGGCGCTGGACCCCTTCGGCAATTCCGTCGGCGCCGAGATCAGCCTGCCTTTCGGCAGCAAATTCAGCACCGCGCCCCAGGTGGCGGAGGCCGAGGCGGCGCTGGCCCAGGCACGCATGGGACTGGCGTCGGCCAGGCGGGATCTCGAATTGAAACGGGTGCGGATCGAGCAGGAACTGGCGCGCAGCAAAACGGCCCTGGCCCTGGCCAAGCGGCAGAACCAGCTGGCCGATGCGCGCATGAACATGAACCAGCGCGCCTTCGACCTGGGTGAAAGCGATCTGTTCCTGTTGCTGCAGGCGCGCAGCCAGGCCGCCGCCGCGGCGCGTAACCTGACCCGTACCCGTATCGAATATCAGCGCGCCGTGAGCCGCTACAACCACCTTTTGGGAGAGATTCCGCAATGACACCCGAACAATCAATGGCAACCCTGTGGCGCACGGCCATGCTGGCCGTGGTCATGGTGCTGGGCTGTGGCCCCCTGCTGGCCGCGGATCTGATCCCCATGAGTCAGCAGCAGCGCCAGGCCATGGGCATACGCACCGCGCCGGTGGCGCTGGCGACCGAGTCGTGGAGCGTCGCCTATCCGGCCCAGGTGCAGGTGCCCACCGCCCAGCTGCGGGTGGTCAGTACGCCGCTGAGCGGTTTGCTCGAGAGCCTGCTGGTGGCCGAGGGCGACGCGGTGAAAAAGGGCCAGAAGCTGGCCTTCATCCTCAGCCCGGAACTGCTCAGCCTGCAACGCAGCTATTTGCAGGCCCTCAGTCGCCTGGATCTGGCGCGTTCCGACTGGGAGCGTGACCGCCAGCTGCTGGAGGAGGGCATCATCGCTGAACGTCGCTACCAGACCACCCATGCCCACTACGTGCAGGTGCGCACCGAGGTGGAGCAGGGCCGGCAGACCCTGCAACTGGCGGGAATGGATCGCGACGCCCTCAAGCGCCTCGCCGAGGAGCGCCAGCTCTCCGGCACCCTGACGGTGCGCTCGCCCCTCGATGGCGTGGTGCTGGAGCGCCTGGCGACGCCGGGCCAGCGCCTCAATGCCCTCGATCCCCTGTACCGCATCGGGCGTCTGCAGCCGCTGTGGCTGGAGATCCACGTGCCCCTGGACCATCTGTCGCAGATCGACGTGGGCAGCACGGTGCGCGTGATGAAGCCGAGAGTGGATGGCAAGGTGATCACCATTGGCCGCATGGTGCACGGTGCCGACCAGGGCGTGCTGGTGCGCGCCGAGGTCACGGAGGGCGCGGAACGCCTGCACCCGGGACAGTACGTCGAGGTGGAGCTGGCCACGGGTCGCGCCGCGCGCAATTACCGCATCCCCCTTGGCGCCCTGGTGCGCCAGGGCGCCAAGACCTGGGTGTTCGTCGCCCGGGCGTCGGGCTTCCTCGTGGTGCCGGTGGTGATCCACGCCGAGGAGAGCGATTCGGTGGTGGTCAGCGCCGATCTCAAGCCGGGTGACCAGGTGGTGATGAGCGGCACCGCCGCCCTCAAGGCGGCCTGGCTGGAAGGGGCTGACTGATGCTGGCGCGCCTGATCCAGCTCGCCCTCACCCAGCGCCTGCTGATGCTGCTGGCCGCCGTACTGCTGATCGGCGGCGGCTGGACGGCCTTCCAGAAGACCCCCATCGACGCCTTCCCCGACGTCTCCAGCACCCAGGTAAAGGTCATCATCAAGGCCGCCGGCATGACGCCGGAAGAGGTGGAGGCGCGCATCACCGCGCCGGTGGAGGTGGAGATGCTGGGCATCCCGCACATGGTTATGCTGCGCTCGGTGGCCAAGTACGCCCTCACCGATATCACCGTCGACTTCGAGGAAGGCACCGATATCTACTGGGCGCGCCAGCAGGTGGCGGAGCGCCTCGGCGCCATCTGGGCCGAGCTGCCCGCGGGTGTCAGCGGTGGCATGGCGCCCATGACCACGCCGCTGGGCGAGATGTTCATGTTCACCATCGAGGGCGGCGGGCTGTCGCTCATCGAGCACCGCGATCTGCTCGACTGGGTGTTGCGTCCCGCCCTGCGCACCGTGCCGGGGGTGGCCGATGTCAATGCCCTGGGCGGCAAGGCGCGCACCTACGAGGTGGTGCCGGACAAGGCCCGCCTGCTGGCGCGCGGCATCAGCACCCTGGAATTGCAGCAGGCCCTGCGTGACAACAATCGCAACGATGGCGCCGGTCGTCTCAACGATGGCGAGGAGGTGCTGCTGGTGCGCACCGAGGGCGCCATCCAGACCCTCGACGACGTGCGCGCCATCGTCGTGCGCGCCGACATGCAGGAGCCGGTGCGGGTGGCCGATGTGGCCGAGGTGCGCATCGGCTCGCTGACCCGTTACGGCGCCGTGACCCACGACGGCAAGGGCGAGGTGGTGCAGGGCCTGGTGCTGGGCCTGCGCGGCGCCAACGCCCGCGATCTGGTGGCGGGCATCCACGCCAAGCTGGACGAGCTGCGCCCGGGCCTGCCGCCGGGCGTGGAGGTGAACGTGTTCTACGACCGCGGCCGTCTGGTGGACCGTGCCGTGGGCACCGTTACCGGCGCCCTGGGCGAGGCCATCGTGCTGGTGCTGATCCTGCTGGTGCTGTTTCTCGGCGACCTGCGCGCGGCCCTCACCGTGGCCCTGGTGCTGCCGCTGGCGGCGCTGGCCACCTTCATTCTCATGTATTTCTTCGGCATGTCGGCCAATCTCATGTCCCTGGGCGGCCTGGCCATCGCCATCGGCATGCTGGTGGATGCCGCGGTGGTGGTGGTGGAGAACGTGGTCAGCCACCTGTCGCGCGAAAAGGGCAGCCGCCTGCCGCGCCTGCACCTGATCTATCGCGCGGTGCGCGAGGTGTCCGTGCCCATGGCCTCGGGCATCACCATCATCATCATCGTCTTCCTGCCCCTGCTGACCTTGCAGGGCCTGGAGGGCAAGCTGTTCTCGCCGGTGGCCATGACCATCGTCTTCGCCCTGTCGGCCTCGCTGCTGCTGTCGCTGACGGTGATTCCGGTGCTGGCCTCCTTCCTGCTCGGCAAGGCCGCCCACGGCGACCCGTGGCTGGTGCGGCAGATGCTGAAACTCTACATGCCGGTGCTGGACTGGTCCTTCCGTCACAGTCGCAGCGTGTTTGCCGTCGCCCTGCTGGCGATGCTGGCGGCTGCCGGCCTGTATACCCAGGTGGGCAAGACCTTCATGCCCACCATGGACGAGGGCAACATGATCGTGCAGCTGGAGAAGCTACCGTCCATCAGCCTGGAGGAGTCCATTGCCATCGATACCCGCTTTCAGCAGGCGCTGATGAATCGGGTGCCGGAGGTGGTGGGCGTGGTGTCGCGCACCGGCTCCGACGAGCTGGGCCTCGACCCCATGGGCCTCAACGACACCGACAGCTTCCTGATCCTCAAGCCGCGGGAGCAATGGACGGTGCCGGACAAGGCGGCGCTGATGGATAATATCCGTGCCGTGATGGCCGACTTCCCCGGCGTCACCTTCGCCTTCACCCAGCCCATCGAGATGCGCGTCGACGAGATGCTCACCGGCGTGCGCGGCGACCTGGCCATCAAGATCTTCGGCGAGGACCAGGGCGACCTCAACCGCACCGCCGACGCCATCGTCCAGGTGGTGCAGGGCATCAGCGGCACCGAAGAGGTCTACACGCCGCGCAACGAGGGCGCGCAGTACTACCGACTGGTGGTGGACCGCCTCGCCGCCGGCCGTCTCGGCCTCAGCGTGGATGCGCTGGAAGACCTGCTGCGCACCCAGATCGAGGGCATGAAAGTGGGCACGGTGTATCAGGGCATCCGCCGCATTCCGCTGGTGATCCGCGGTGCGCAGAGCCTGCGCGATTCGCCCACCGGCTTTGCCGGCCAGCATATCGTGCTCGCCGATGGCCGTCGCGTGCGCCTGGCCGACATCGTCCACATCGAGCGCACCGAGGGCCCGGTGATGGTCAAGCGCGAGCGTGCCAAGCGCATGGCGGTGGTGGTGGCCAGTGTCTCCGGGCGTGACCTGGTGGGCTTTGTCGAGGAGGCCAAGGCGCGCGTCGGCAGCGAGGTCAAGCTGCCCACCGGCTACTACCTGGAGTGGGGCGGCCAGTTCGAGAACCAGCAGCGCGCCGCCAATCGCCTGGCCATCGTGGTGCCGGTGGCGCTGGGGCTGATCTTCCTGATCCTGTTCACCACCTTCCGCTCCCTGCGCCAGGCGGTGCTGGTGCTGTCCAACATCCCCTTCGCCATGATCGGCGGCGTGGTGGCGCTGTGGCTCACCGGTGAATACCTGTCCGTGCCGGCCTCGGTGGGCTTCATCGCCCTGCTGGGCATCGCGGTGCTCAACGGCGTGGTGATGGTGACCTACTTCAACCAGCTGCTGGCGCTGGGGAAAGACATTGGCGAGGTGGTCATCGAAGGCGCGCGGCGGAGACTGCGGCCGGTGATGATGACCGCCACCATCGCCGCCTTCGGCCTGGTGCCGTTGCTGTTTGCCACCGGCCCCGGCTCCGAGATCCAGCGTCCACTGGCCATCGTGGTGATCGGCGGGCTGGTCAGCTCCACCCTGCTGACCCTGATCCTGCTGCCCATCCTCTATCGCCGCTTCGGCGTCGAGCCGGTGGTCGATACCACGGCCAAACCCGCCGCCAAGCCCCAGGAAACCTGACATGACCGACCAGACCCTGCTTTCCCTCGTCGTCTCCCCGCTGGTGGAGGACACCCTGGTGGACTGGCTGCTGGCGCACGATGAAGTGCCCGGCTTCACCAGCGCCGCCGTCAACGGCCACGGCAGCTCCGCGCACGCCATGAGCCTCGCCGAGCAGGTCTCCGGCCGTCGCCGGCAGGTGCTGTTTCAGCTGCACCTGCCGGCGACACAGGCGCAGTCACTGGTGGCGGAACTGAAGCGGGACTTCGGCGACAGCGGCATCCACTACTGGCTGACGCCGGTGCTGGCCTGCGGGCACTTGTAGATCGGGCAGCTGGCCTTCAGACGATAACTTATTCGTCGGCCGGCGGAGGCGGCATGTAAAGAGGGTATAGCTGTGACTCCTCCCGCTGGATGCGATCGGTCAGGGCCTTGCCCAAGTCGCCCAGCTCATCGTTCATTTCCCGAAGTGCCTCGGGCGACAGGGTGGACGCCTTGTACTTTTTCAGGAACTTCACCACCTCCCGCTGGATGCCATCCATTTCCCGGGAAAAGTGATTCACCAGTTCGAGGGTTTCCTCATCGCGGGAAAAAATGCCACGGAGGTAGATGTAAAAACTCGTCTTCTCCTTCAGCAGATGGTCGTAGAGCAGGGCTTCAAAATCATCCAGCGCGGCCTTGGCTTCCTTCGATTTCCCGGCGCCGACGGCGCTGACCAAACCAGCAAAAATGACCCCCAATTGTTGGTGATCACGCTTCAGGCCATCGATCAGGTCGCTGTGATAGGGGATGCGGGTATTCGGGGCGAAGACCGGCTTGGCATCTGACACGGGCACATCGCCAGTGGCGGTTTTCTTCCCAAACCATTTGGAAAAAACAGACATGCCTATGTACCTCCGTGTGATTTCCAGTGCCGGCAGGCAGAGTGAACGCGCATGATGCGTCCTCGCGTTGATTGAAATCAATGCCGGCGTAATTTCTCTGTCGACGGTATTTTATATCGTCTGGCAGGGGGAAAGTTAAAGGGGAAAGGGTTGCTCGATATCCGCCCGCCGGCGGCCACGAAGGCCATTCCGATCTGCCCGGAAACATGGCGGATAAACCATGCATACCCTGCGCACGTTCAGCATGTCCGCACTGGTTCAGGTCGCAACGAAAAAAGGCCAACCCGGACAGGCTGGCCTCGTGGTGTTTGGTGGAGGCGGCGGGGAGGCGGTAGGGCGGATAAAAAAGTTGACTATCCGGCTTTATTGAACCGGGGCATGTTTTTTCCTATATCTAGTTTTAGAGCTGAATCCGTAGGTTCAGGGCGGATGAAGCGAGCAACGGCTTGATGCGTATCGCGTAATGAAAGATCGAGGGAATAGAGGGGACTATTGCCGAGATTTTTCATATAGCGAGACGGATCAATGAGTTGTGCGATTCGCCGTCATGAACCTACGGATTCAGGTTAGAGCTAGGAGGTGCGGTGATGGCTGGCAGCGCAAAGGGATATCTACCCCGCTATCTGTGGTTGACTGGTCTGCTTCTTCTGGCCGGGGTGATGTCGGGCCTGGCGCAGGCCCGCACCGGCATCGAGTGCGGCTGCACGGCATCGGGTCACTGGAAGTCCCCCGCCAAGGTGGCGGTGCCCAAGTCACCGTCGCTCACCGGCACGTCGCCCCATGACATCTACCGCTACCAGGCCACCTTCAGCAATGGGAAGTATGGCATCACCATCACCCGCCAGGCGACGAATTACGTCGTCTACCAGAACAGCGACATCGGCAACGGGGGCTTCGCCTTCAGCCCCGACGACCACCGCTTCGTCTTCCACGGTACCGACACGGGCGGCCGCCACTGGGCCACACTTATCAACCTGGATCCCCAGCCCGGCAGCGATGTCCCCGCCGAGGAGGTGGCCAGCCTTGCCCCCGGCAGCTTTTCCAGCGCCTCGCTCGGCTTCAGCCCCCATGGCCGCTACCTGCTGCGGGCGGGGCTGGGCGGCGGTTATCTGATCCTGGAGGTGGTGGACGCCCGCAGCGGCGTGACCTACAACCCCGGCGGCACCCTGGTCTCCGCCCCCCCTGCCGAGGTGCAGGTGGCCGGCTGGGGTTTCAGCCCCGACGCCGAGGATGCCACCTTCGTCTGGGCCAGCCTCGACAACACCGCCACGGCCGCCTTCCTGCGCGTGGTGAACCTGCAGACGCAGCAGACGGTGCTGGCCGTCAACAACATCCAGGGCACGGCCGCCTGGTATTTCAGCCCCTGCGGCGATCTGTTCGGTTTCGCCTACGATGCCACCGGTCTCATCGAGGTCTACCCCACCCTGAGCGCCGCCGGCGCTCCCCTGGCCTGGGCCGGCACGCTGAACAGCAGTGGCCGCGGCTACAACTGGATCGAGGCCGACGGCATTCACCAGGTGCACTACAACGATGGCAGCTACGCGCCCTTCCTTGATCTGGCCGGCAGGTCACTGCAGAACACTGCCATCGCGGCCTGCCCCAGCATTGCGGACGCCGACGGCGATGGGGTCGCCGATGCCGACGACAACTGCCCCAACACCGCCAACCCCGATCAGGCCGACAGCAACGGCAATGGGGTGGGGGATGCCTGCGATGACAGCGATGGCGACGGTGTGCCCGACCTCGTCGACAACTGTCGCGGCGTGGCCAATGCCGACCAGACCGACACGGACGGCGACGGGATCGGCGATGCCTGCGAGGTTTGGGACAGTGACAACGATGGCGTGCCCAATACCGTGGACAACTGCCCCGACCAGTTCAACCCGGACCAGGCCGACAGCGACGGCAACGGCATCGGTGACGTGTGCGACTTCTTCTTTGTGCCCCCCGAGTGGCCCCAGGGCAGTTCCCTCACCGCCAGTCAGGTCAGCGAAGACAGTGTCACCCTGCAATGGACCGCCGCCGAGGATCCCGATGGCCGCGTGGTGCGCTACAACCTCTTCCAGCAGAGAATGGGCGGCAGTGACGAGCAGCTCATCGCCCAGCTCGACGCCGCCGTGCAGACCTATGTGGTGACGGGCCTGGAATTCGACGTGCAGTACCGTTTCCGTGTGCAGGCGGTGGATGACGGGGGGCATACCAGCAGCGGTGATCCCGTGCTCTGGGTGCGTACCCGTGATGTCACGTCACCCCAGTGGCCCGCCGGCGCCGATCTCTTCGCCACGGATATCGGGGCCTACGCCCTGACCCTGTTCTGGGACGCGGCCACGGACAACGTGGGGGTGAGCGGATACCGCCTGGAAGTCGAGCGCGCCCCGGACCAGTGGGAGACCCTGATCGTGGTGAATGGCGACGTCACCCGCCATGAACTTAGCTGCCTGCTGCCCGACCATGCCTATCGCTTCCGCGTCTTCGCCGGCGACGCGGCCGGCAACTGGAGCGAAACGGCCCTGGAAGACCGCGTGCGTACCAGGCCAGGCCAGCCCTGTGGCAACGACATGCTGCGTGCCAGTCTGGCCGATGACGAGAGCCAGCTCACCTTCTCGAATGCCCAGCTGGAAGGGGTCCCGCTCCTCAATACCTTGGGAGGCATCAGTGGCGACGGTCGCCATGTGGCCTTCCTCTCCGACGCCGACCAGGTGACGGGAGGCCTGGTCGTCCCCATCGCTTTGGTGCGCGACACGGTGGCCGGCAGCACCCGCCCCATAAGCCTGGTGGCGGATGGCGACTTCAGCGGCCAAGATCCCCGGGAACTCTATGAGCGCGGCATCCTCGTCGACAGCCATGAGCCGCCCGCCATCAGTGCCGATGGGCGTTACGTGGCCTTCGTGGCGCATCATCTCCACCGCTACGGGGGGTGGGACACGATCTTCCTGCGTGACCGGGAAGACAACACCACCCTACGGGTGAGCCGCAGCACCACCGGCGACCAGGCCAGCGGGCACAGCAATCGGCCGGCCCTCAGCGCCGACGGCCGTTACGTGGCCTTCGTCTCCAGGGCCGACAACCTGGTGGCGGGCGACAGCAACGGCGTGAGCGATATTTTCGTCTTCGATCGTCAGACGGAGGCGATGGAACGAGTCTCCCGCGGGCGCGGCGGGGCCGAGGCCAACGGCGCCAGCGATCAGCCGGCCATCAGCGGTGATGGCCGCTATGTGGCCTTCGTCTCGCGGGCCGACAATCTGGTGCGCAACGACACCAACGACGCCCCGGACGTCTTCGTCTACGACCGGGAGACCGGCACCACCGAGCGGGTCAGCATCCGTTCCAACGGCGACCAGGCCGACGGCCCCAGCGACCAGCCGGCCATCAGCGCCGACGGGCGCGTGGTGGCCTTCGTCTCCAGCGCCGGGAACCTGGTACCGGGCAAGACCAACCAGTGCAGCGCGCCGCCCCTCTCCCCCAATCCGCCGCCCGGTGGTGGCGGAGGGGTTGTCATCGTGCCCATCAGCGGGCCCTGCCTAGACGTCTTCGTCCACGATCGCGAAACCGGCGCTACCGAGCGGGTCAGCCTGGCCCCCAACGGAGACCAGGCCGACGGCCACAGCGGTACGCCCGTACTCAGTGCCAACGGCCGTTGGCTGGCCTTCTACTCGGCGGCCGGCAACCTCCTCGCCGAGGACACCAACGGCGTCGCGGACGTGTTCCGCTATGACCGGGTAGAAGGCAGCCTGGCCCTGGCGAGCCGCTGCGGCTGCGGGGATGATGGCAAATGCGGCAATGCCGACAGCGGAGGCCCGCTGGCCATGAGCGCCGGTGGTGACGTCATCGCCTTCAACTCCTTCGCGGGCAATCTGTTACCCGATCTGCGCGATACCAATGATGCCACCGATGTCTACCTGCGCCGCTGGGCGGCGCCCGAGAGGGACGGTGACGGCGTGCCCGACAGCGAGGAACAGGGGCCGCAGGGTGACGATCCGGACTACGATGGCAACGGAGACGGCATCCCCGATGGCGAGCAGGCCAACGTCGCCTCGTTGCACAGCCAGGACGGCGCCTACTACGTCACCCTCGCCAGCCCCGCCGGCACCCGGCTGGAGGGGGTGCAGGCCGTGGCCAACCCCTCGCCCGGCGACGCCCCGGCCGAGGCCGGGTTTCCCGCCGGGTTCTACCGCTTCCGCATCACCGGCATGGGGGCGGGCGCCGCCACGCAAGTGGAGATCGTCCTCCCCGCGGGCAGCGCGCCCGACGGCTACTACAAATATGGCGCGACGCCGGACGCACCCGATCCCCACTGGTACGCCTTCGACCACGATGGCACCACGGGGGCCGTGATCGAGGGGGATCGCATTACCCTGCACCTGGTGGACGGCGGGCGGGGTGACGATGACCTCAGCGCCGATGGCAGCATCAGTGACGACGGCGCTCCCGCCTGGACCGCGGGCGCCACGGGAGGAGATGGAACTGGGGCTGGGACTGGCGGGGGAGGCGACGGCGGCGCCTGCTTCATCGCCACCGCCGCCTACGGCAGCTACCTGGCCGATGAGGTGGTCGTACTGCGCGAGTTCCGTGACCGTTACCTGCTCGGCAACGCCCCGGGGCGCTGGCTGGTGGCCCAGTACTACCGTTACTCACCGCCCATCGCCCATGTCATCCGCCATCATGAGGCCCTGCGCAGCCTAACCCGCTGGGCCTTGACGCCCCTGGTGCTGGCCATCGCTCATCCCGTGGTGGCGGGCCTGTCGTTCCTTTGCCTCCTGGCCTGGAGCTGGCGGCGCCGGCGTGCTGCGTGCCAACCGTCGGCCATGGGGTAGGGTATTCCCAGGCAGCCGCTCAACAGGCCAGTGCCTCGGGGCTGAAGGGCAGCCAGGGATTCCTCCAATACACGGAGGAATACAGCGTCTTCCGCAACGAAAAAAAGGCCAACCCGAACGGGTTGGCCTTTCTGTGTTTGGTGGAGGCGGCGGGAATCGAACCCGCGTCCGTAAATCCTCCGCCCTCGGATCTACATGCTTAGTCTGCCTTTTGATTTAACTGCACGCTACCCGGCAGACGGGGAAGACGTACAGCGAGTTCAGTGAGGTTTTAGCGAATCCGCCCTGAACAAGCTTCATCGCGATTCTGTGAGAGTCGACCCCTGGAATCCGAACGCACAGACACGGCTTCGGTCAGAGGGCACCCTACCGGTGTTTAGGCGGCGAGTGCGTAGTTGTCGTCGTTGGCAACTATAAGTTTTGCAGATGGATTTACGAGGTTATCTGCACCTCGGCATGCACCTCAGGTTTTGTGACCCACGTCGAAGCCAGGTCGCCCCCAAAGTAAAACAGTAGACAGTGTACTGGAATGCAAAGTTCCCGGCTAGCCTCGTTTCAGCAGGCGCTGTTTGTCGCGGTTCCATTCGCGGTCGCGCTCGGTGGCGCGTTTGTCCTGCTTCTGCTTGCCCTTGGCGAGGCCGATCTCCAACTTGGCCAGGCCGTGTTTCCAGTACAGGGCCAGCGGCACCAGGGTGTAGCCCTTGCGTTCCACGGCGCCGATGAGCTTGCTCAGCTCGGCGCGGTGCAGCAGCAGCTTGCGCGTGCGGGTGGGGTCCGGGTGAATGTGGGTGGAGGCGGAGAGCAGGGGGGTGATCAGCGCGCCGAGCAGGAAGGCCTCGCCATTCTTGATGATGACGTGGCTGTCGGCGATCTGCGCACGGCCCTCGCGCAGGCTCTTGACCTCCCAGCCCTGCAGGGCGATGCCGGCCTCGAAGCGGTCCTCGATGAAGTAGTCGTGGCGCGCCTTCTTGTTCAGGGCGATGGTGCTGCCGGTATTGGTTTTCTTTTTGGATTTTTTTGTGGAGTGTTTGGCCATCCGGGCATTATAACCAATTATGCCTTTAAACAATTCTCGGCTTGAGACGTGTGTTGCCAACACAGAATTCTCTTCGTTGCAGGGTGGGCATTGCCCACCATCGCTGCTTGGGCAGGGCGCAACTGGTGGGCAATGCCCACCCTACATCGGAAATCTGGGAATTGTTTAGATGCATGCAACCCATTGTCTTTCGCCGACGGATTCAGGTTGTCGGCAAATAAAATAGCCTGATTTCTTTGATGGGCTTGAATTCGACCGGGATCGCTTATATATTCTTAACGAGAACCATTCTCATTTGGTATTCGCGGTAGTTATCCATGTCTCAATCCCTTTTATCCGTCTCTCCCCCGGCGCCCCGGTCGGCGGTCTGCCGTCATCCGCTCTGTGATTGCCGGCCGGGCGAGACCTGCCGGCTGGTGGGCATTGACGGCGACCGGGCGCTGATCAATCGCCTGATGGGGCTGGGCGTGCGCATCGGCTCTGAGATCCGCGTGCTGCAACAGCGCGGTCAGGATGTGGTCATCACCAGCACCGGCAACCGCATCGCCCTGGGCGGGGCCATTGCACGGCACTTGCAGGTCGAGAGCCTTTCTTAATAATGGGCTGCTGTGAGTCCTCGCAGGATCCCCGGCCACTTGCCGCCGAGGGCTCTGGCGCTGCCTTGACCTTGGCCCTGGCGGGCAATCCCAACTGCGGCAAGTCGGCGCTGTTCAACGCCCTGACCGGCATCCGCCAGAAGACCGGCAACTGGCCCGGGGTGACGGTGGATCGCAAGGAGGGCCATTTCGAGCTGGATGGCCAGACCGCCACCGTTATCGACCTGCCCGGCACCTATTCCCTCGACAGCGCCTCGCCCGACGAGGAGGTCACCCGCCAGTATCTGCTCTCCGGTGATGCCGACCTCATCATCAATGTCGTCGATGCCGCCAATCTGGAGCGCAATCTCTACTTTACCGTGCAACTGCTGGAGATGGGCGTGCCCATGGTGCTGGCGTTGAACATGATGGATGTGGCGCGCAAGCAGGGCATGGACATCGACATCGCGCGCCTCAGCGAGGAACTGGGCTGCCCGGTGGTGGCGGTGGTGGCGCCGCGTGGCGAGGGGCTGGAGGAACTCAAGGCGGCCATCCTCTCGGTGCGCGCGGGCAAGGCCACCGGCGGCTTCCGTCTGGCCCATGACGAGGTGGTGGAAGAGGCCATCGGCGAGCTGCTGCCGGCCGTCGAGGCCCTGCCCGCCGCGCAGGGCGACAGCCGGCATCCGCACAACGCCCACTGGCTGGCGCTGAAGATGCTGGAGGGTGACCCGCAGGCCCTGGCGCTGGCCGATGAGGCGTTGCGTGCGCGCATCGACGCGCTGCGCCACGGCATCGAGCAGCGCGTCGGCGAAGACATGGACATCTATCTGCCGGACAGCCGTTTCGGTCACGCCCACGGTCTGACGCAGACTGTGCTGCGCCGGCGCGGCAGGCTGGGCAAGACCGTCTCCGACCGCATCGATGCCGTGGTGCTGCACCGCTGGTTCGGCGTGCCGGTGTTTCTGCTGGTGATGTACCTGATGTTCATGTTCACCATCAACCTCGGCGGCGCCTTCGTGGATTTCTTCGATGGGTTGGGCAATGCCATCTTCGTCGATGGCTTCAAGACACTCATCGAGGGCTGGATGCCAGCCTTCCTTACCGTGCTGCTGGCCGACGGCATCGGTGGCGGGCTGACCATCGTCGCCACCTTCATTCCCATTATCGCCGCCCTCTACCTGTTCATGTCGGCTCTGGAGGACAGCGGCTACATGGCCCGCGCCGCCTTCGTCATGGACCGCTTCATGCGCGCCATCGGCCTGCCCGGCAAGGCCTTCGTGCCGCTCATCGTCGGCTTCGGCTGCAACGTGCCGGCAGTGATGGCCACGCGCACCCTGGAGAGTGAGCGCGAGCGCAAGCTGACCATCCTCATGAACCCCTTCATGTCCTGCGGTGCGCGCCTGCCGGTGTACGCCCTGTTCGTCGCCGCCTTCTTTCCCACCAACGGCCAGAACATCGTCTTCCTGCTGTATCTCATCGGCATCGCCGCCGCCGTGCTCACCGGGCTGGTGATGAAGCGTACCCTGCTGCACGGCGAGTCCGACGGCTTCATGATGGAGCTGCCGACCTATCACCGGCCGACCCTGAAGGGTGTGCTGCTGCGCACCTGGGATCGGGTGCGGTTGTTTTTGAAAGAGGCGGGGCAGGTGATCATCGTCATGGTGGCCATCATCAACGTGCTCAACTCCATCGGCACCGACGGCTCCTTCGGCAACGAGGATACCGAGCATTCGGTACTCAGCGTTATCAGCCAGCAGCTGACCCCGGCCTTCGCGCCCATGGGCCTGCACGAAGACAACTGGCCCGCCACGGTCGGCATCTTCAGCGGCGTGCTGGCCAAGGAGGTGGTGGTGGGCACCCTGGATACCCTCTACTCGCGCCTTGCCAACGAAGATGCCGGGGTTGCGCCGACCGAACAGGCCTTCGACTTCTGGGGCGCCATCCGCGCGAGCGCCGCCACCGTGCCGGCGAATCTCGCCGCCCTGGGCGATGCCTTCCGCGACCCGATAGGGCTGGATGTGGGCGACATCAGCGACACCCGCGCCGCCGCCGAGGCGCAGGCGGTGGATGTGAGTACCTTCGGCGCCATGGCCACGCGCTTCGACGGCCAGGCCGGGGCCTTTGCCTACATGCTGTTCATCCTGCTCTATTCGCCCTGTGTGGCCACCATCGGCGCCATCGCCCGCGAGGCCGGCAAGCCCTGGGCGGCCTTCGTGGTGGCCTGGACCACGGTGCTGGCCTACGTGGTGGCCAGCGTGTTCTATCAGGCGGCGACCTTCCTGCAGCACCCGGCCTCGTCGGCACTGCTCATCGGCCTGATGCTGGCCCTGGTGGCGGCCGTGCTGGCTGGTTTGATGCGCTGGGGCCGCGCCGGACGCGCGGTGGCGGCCGGAGCGGACGCATGATTCTCTCCGAGGTGCGGGACTACCTGCGAGCGCGCGGGCAGGCCACGCTGGGCGACATCGCACTGCACTTCGACAGCGATCCCGAGGCCGTGCGCGGCATGCTGGAGGTGTGGGTGCGCAAGGGCAGGGTAGAGCGTTCGACCCTGATGCCCGCCTGCGGCAGCGGCTGCAACAAGTGCGATGTGGCGAGCACGGAGATCTATCGCTGGCGGTAGTTGCTGCGTACAACGCCCTCTTTATCCTCAAGACCGCAGGGTGGGCACTGCCCGCCGGGCGGAAGCCGAAAGATGGTGCGTGGCCTCCACCCTGCAGCGCTGTTCGAGGGGGGGCGGCTTTGGCCGCGAAGCGCCAGGGACGACTGTCGCGCCTGAAGACGCCCTACAGGTCTTGCGGGGGGCGTCCGGTCGTGATCGAAAGCAGGGTGGGCGTGTCGACCCTGCAGAGAAGAACATCGTGTGGTCTGTGAGGGTGAAAACGCCAGGCAGAGCCGGGTCTTGGGCAGATTTCTTTGCTGTTTCCTTGGCCATTACGGCCGAATGTCCAATAATAGCCCGCTGAATCGCAATCCCCGCCACGGAGCCACAATGCCACGATCCCCAAAGGCCGTCACGGCCTTGCTTGTTGTCTGTCTGATGCTGTTCAGCAGCCTCGCTTTCGCCGATGGCGAGGCCACGCGCACCCTCAACGACTGGTTCGGCGTGCTCAACGGCTACCTCGCGGCGGTGTTCTTCTTCAATATCCTGTTCTTCATGGACGACGTGAACTTTCCCTTCATCGTCGCCTGGCTGATCGCCGGCGCGGTCTACCTGACCCTGCGCATGGGCTTCATCAATGTGCGCGTGTTTCATCATTCCATCGCCATCCTGCGTGGCCGCTACAGCCGCCCGGACGATGTCGGCGAGGTGAGCCCGTTTCAGGCCCTGACCACCGCGCTGTCGGCCACCGTCGGCCTCGGCAACATCGCCGGCGTGGCCATCGCCGTCAGCATCGGCGGCCCCGGCGCGACCCTGTGGATGATCATCGCCGGCCTGCTGGGCATGACGGTGAAGTTCACCGAGGCCACCCTGGCGCAGATGTACCGCGAGGTGCGCCCCGACGGCCACATCATGGGCGGCGCCATGGAATATCTGTCGCGCGGCCTGGCGGAGAAGGGCTGGGCGCGCTCCGGCAAGGTGCTGGCGATGCTGTTCTGCGTGCTGGCCATCGGCGCCTCGCTGGGTGGCGGCAATGCCTTTCAGGTCAGTCAGTCGCTGAATGCGGTCAAGCAGTCGGTGCCGTTCTTCGAGGCCCAGCCTTGGCTGTTTGGCCTGATCATGGCGGCGCTGGTGGGTGTGGTCATCATCGGCGGCATCCGCCGCATCGCCCACACCGCCGAGGCCATCGTGCCCACCATGGTGATCATCTACCTGCTCGCCTGCCTGTGGGTGATCGGCTCCCATGCCAGCGAGGTGCCGGCGGCGCTGGGCCTGATCGTGCACGAGGCCTTCACCCTGGATGCCGGTGTCGGCGGCCTCATCGGCGTGCTGGTGCAGGGCTTCAAGCGCGCCGCCTTTTCCAGTGAGGCCGGCATCGGCTCGGCGGCCATCGCCCATTCCACGGCGCGCACGCCATACCCGGTCCGCCAGGGCATGGTGGCGCTGCTGGAACCCTTCATCGACACGGTGGTGATCTGTACCATGACCGCGCTGGTGATCGTCATCACCGGCGTCTACCTGAACCCGGAATACGCGCCGCTGGTGCAGGACAATCACGGCGCGGCGCTGACCTCGGTGGCCTTCGGGTCGGTGATCTCGTGGTTCCCACTGGTTCTGTCGCTGTCCGTGGTGCTGTTCGCCTACAGCACCATGATCTCGTGGTCGTACTACGGCGAGCGCTGCTGGACCTATCTGTTCGGCGAGCGTTTTTCCATGGCGTTTCGGGTCATCTTCGTCGCCTTCGTGGTGGTTGGCTCCATGACCAGCGCCTCGAACATCCTCGACTTCAGTGACCTGATGCTGCTGTCCATGGCCTTTCCCAATCTCATCGGCCTGTATATCCTCAGCGGTCGCGTGCGCCAGGCGCTGGATGAATACATGGCGCGCCTGAAGAGCGGCGAGCTGGACCGCGAAGTTGGCCGCGGCTGAGACGCCGAGCCCCTCATTCCCTCAAACGCAAAGAGTCTTTACCTTGCCCACGATCAGTAAAACCGCCCTGGTTCCCTACAGCGCCGCCGAGATGTACCGCTTGGTGGATGACGTCCGCGCCTATCCCGAGTTTCTGCCCTGGTGCGGCGGCAGTGAGGAGCTGTCGCGCTCGGACGATGAGGTACGCGCCCGTGTGGATATCGCCTATGGCGCGATCCAGAAATCCTTTACCACCCTCAACCGCCTGCAGAAGAACAAGATGATCGAGATATCGCTGGTGGACGGCCCCTTCAAGCACCTGCACGGTTTCTGGCGCTTCGAGGCGCTGGATGAAAGGGCCTGCAAGGTCTCGCTGGACATGGAATACGAGTTTTCCAACCGACTGCTCAGTCTGACGCTGGGGCCGGTGTTCAGTCAGATCGCCAACAGCATGATGGATGCCTTTTGCAAGCGTGCCGAGGTAGTCTATGGAAAAGCCTGAACAGAGGGGGAGGCGATGAACAGCACAACAGACAAGCCCGGGGCGGAAGCGGCCCCGGCAGGGGATGCGGCCGGGAATCCGGTGGGCGAAGACACGGCGGCGCCAAAAAGCATCCACGTCGAGGTCGCCTATGCGCTCCCGGACCGGCAGGTGATCATTCCCCTGGAGGTTGCGCCCGGCACCACCCTGGAGCAGGCCGTGGCGTTGTCCGGCATCACCGAGCAGTTTCCGGAGATCGACCTCGGCGTCAACAAGGTGGGCATCTTCAGCAAGCTCAGCAAGCGCGACACGGTGCTGCGCGAGCATGACCGGGTGGAGATCTATCGCCCGTTGATTGCCGATCCGAAAAAGGTGCGCAAGGAACGCGCGGCGCAGGGCAAGAAGATGAAGAAGGGCGGCGGCGAGGCGGAAAAGACGGAAAAGGCCTAGCGCCCGCGCAGGGCCGGCTTCAGGATGTCCTTCTCGGCGGGCGGCGCCTTGACCACATCGATGCGGCTGAGGGTGTCGCCGTCGAAATACAGCACGACGTGCGCTGACTGCTCCTGGTCGCGCATGCCGGCCTTGAAAGTGTACACATAATCCCAGCGGTCGGGGTGAAACGGGTCGCGGATCATCGGCGAGCCGATGGCCAGTTGCACGCGGCGTTTGTCCATTCCCGGCGTCAGTGTTTCCACCATCTCCCGGGTGATAACATTGCCTTGTTGAATGTCGATCTTGTGCACCGAGCAGGCAGCCAGCGAGAGGCCGGAAAGGGCCACGAGAAGAAGGATGGATCGGCGCATATTACCCAATGAAAAAGAAGACCGGACAGGCGCTGAATCTTACCTGATTCACGACTGTGTTGGTACCGAGAGGCAGGAGAAGAACAGGTGACGAGCGAAGATCTCAGGGCCGCAGGTCTGAAGGCGACGGTGCCGCGGCGGAAAATACTGGAAGTGCTGGAATCCAAGGCCGGCGAGCATCTGACCGCTGAAGACGTCTACCGGCTGCTGCTGGAGACCGGGGAAGACGTGGGCCTGGCGACGGTGTATCGCGTGCTGACCCAGTTCGAGGGTGCCGGCCTGGTGGAGCGCCACAACTTCGAGGGTGGACAGTCGGTGTTCGAACTCAACCAGGGCGAGCATCACGACCACATCCTGTGTGTCAAGTGCGGCAAGGTCGAGGAATTTGTCGATGAGATCATCGAGCAGCGCCAGCGTGATATCGCCGAAAGGGCCGGCTATACCATGACCGGACACTGCCTCTATATCTACGGGGTCTGTGCCGACTGTCAGAAAAAGGAAGGCGTTTAGCCCGCGCCCATCTGGGCCCTCCCCGAGTAATTTCGTCTGCTGATCGTTTTCACCACGCCGCCGTCAGGCATGTGCAATCTCGTGCTTGCATTGCATGATCCTCCACCCCATCCTCCTGTTCTCAATGCCACAGGCGCCTCGCCGGCAGGCCAGTTCAGTTTCCACAGGCCTGAACCTGCGGATTCGGGATAAAGTTTTGCGCCGGCGTGCCGCTGTCTTGTCGAGCGGAATGGACATCCGACAAATACCCTTCAACGATACAGGCCCAGCGTGGAGATGGCCTGATCAGCAGCGAGTCAACAATGAAGAAAAACCTGCCCGTTACCCATGTCGAAAAGGACTTCAGTGATGCCGCCAACATCCTTTCCACCACCGACCTGAAAGGGGCGATCACCTACGTCAATCCCGACTTCATCGAGATCAGCGGCTTCGACGAAAGCGAACTGATCGGCAAGAACCATAATGTCGTGCGCCATCCCGACATGCCGTCGGCGGCCTTCGAGGACTTGTGGAAGACGATCAAGTCGGGTCACTCGTGGATGGGTATCGTCAAGAACCGCTGCAAGAACGGCGACCACTACTGGGTCAATGCCTACGTTACGCCGATCATCAAGGACGGCCAGGTCGTCGAATACCAATCCATCCGCAGCAAGGCCAGCGCCGAGGAGATCGAGCGCGCGGAAAAGCTCTACGCGCGCATCAATGCCGGCAGGCAGCCTCGCTGGCTGAAACGCGCGCCGCTGGCCTTTCGCCACAAGCTGATTCTCGCCTTCCTGCTGGTGCAGCTCGCCACCCTGGCGATTCCCGCCGCCATGGGCGGGCTGGACCTCGGCATCGCGCTGCTCAGTCTGTTGCCGGGGCTTGCGGTGATGGGGATCTTCCACGTCCACGCGGTTCGCCCCCTGTGCCGGGTCTTCGCCAAGGCACGCACCGTGTTCGCCAATCCGCTCGCCCGCCATGTCTTTACCGGCCGTCAGGACGAGGCCGGACAGGTCATGCTGGCGCTGAAGTACCTGGAAAAGGAAACCGGCGGCATCGTCGGTCGCATTGCCGATTCATCGTCGGATATTTCCAGCCATGCCGACAGGCTGATGAACTCCATCGAAATGAACAAGGTCAGCATCGACAACCAGCACGCGGAGACGGAGATGGTGGCCACCGCGGTGACGGAGATGTCCGCCAGCATCCAGGAGGTCGCCAACAATGCGCAATTGACCTCGGAATCGGCCACCCAGGCCAACGCCGAGGTGAACAACAGCAAGGCGGTCGTGAGCCGCACCATGGACGCCATCCACACCCTTGCGGATGACGTGGCGCAGGCCAGCGAAGTGATCCGCAAACTGAACGAGGACAGCGACAAGATCAGCAGTGTGGTCAGTGTCATCAGCGGCATTGCCGAACAGACCAACCTGCTGGCGCTGAATGCCGCCATCGAGGCCGCGCGCGCCGGCGAGCAGGGGCGTGGTTTTGCCGTGGTCGCCGATGAGGTCCGCACCCTGGCCAATCGCACCCATGACTCCACCCGCGAAATTCAGGCGATGATCGAACACCTCCAGGAGGGCGCCAGCCGCGCCGTGGACGTGATGCAAAAGAGCCGCCAGCAGGCCGACAGCAGCGTCGAGCGCGGTGAAGAGGCGGTGACCTCCCTCAATGCCATTACCGACGCCGTGGCCGCCATCAACGACATGAGCGCCCAGATCGCCCTGGCGGTAAAGGAACAGACCGCCGTGGCCCAGGAGGTCGACCAGAACGTCGTCAATATCCAGCAGTCATCGGAAATGAGCGTCACCGGCATTCACAGCAGTGAGGAGGCCAGCAATGCCATGGCCGCCAAGGCGCAGGAAATGAAGATGCTGGCGGCGCAGTTCTGGGACAAGCGGCGTACCTGATGGCGCCGAACAGGCTCGGCGGTGACGGGGGACCAGCCTCGTGGGTATCTACTCACGCCCTTGGATGCCCGTCATTCCGGCACGATTTTGGCCGGCATCCATGTCGTTAAAACCACGGGAATCCCGCTTACACCCTGCGCGAATGACGTAGGGCGACCATCGCCGCCATCCGAGGGGGCCATCCGAGGGGAGAGCAGTTACCCCCGCGGAACCTCAAACACGCTCTCCTGATCAATGTACGCCTGGTGCCGGCGCAGGGCGGGCAGCAACACGTCGTCTGCGAATTCACAGCCGGTGACGCCCGGGTCCTGCTGTGCCTGCTTGCCGGCCGTCGACGGGCTGTGGCCTTTTTGCTGTCGCAATGATTCCAGCATGGGTCGATAGCCGGGCGGCCAGGCGCGGATTTCGCTGAAGCGTTGTTTCAGCGCCTTGAGGATCGCCATGCCGGCCAGGTCCAGATCGCCCCAGAACCAGACCGGCCAGCCGCAGGGCCGCCGCTTGAACCACCAGTCTTCCAGTTGCTGTTGTGCCCGTTCGTCGGCCTTGCCGTGATAGTGCAGGCTGACGCCGTCGGCTTGTCTGATTCTGCTTGCACTGCCCTTGAATCCGGCCGCGTAGACCAGGATCAGGTCTTTGCAGATGGAGGGATTGCCGGTGACGGCGCTGGTATAGCTGTCCTGGTTTTCGATGAACAGGATGCCTTCGATCTTTTCGACACATCGGGGGATGAAGATGCTGACCATCACCGGCCGCGCCCGGATGACGCATTCGGGATAGAGTTCGCGGATCAGCTCTTCGCGGCTGTCGAGAAATTTGGAATCGCCCCAGAAGCAGCGGCTGCTCAGTTGGCGCAGGCTCAGGTTTTTTTGCGCGTAGTCGCCGAGCTGGATGAAGGCGTCGATCACTGCGTCGTCATCCTGGCCGGGCGCGGTGATGTGATGGGCGGCCAGTTTTTCCGTGTCGCCTGGAAACTGCGGGCGCCTTGCCGCCACCGCCTTGCGCCAGCACTGCAGGGCCGGCGGTCCTTGCGGCCGTTGCAGCCAGTGGCGCAGGGTTGCCTCGCCGTCGGCCTGCAGCGTGAGCCTGGCCTGGGCGTACTCGGGCGCGTAGGGATCGCGCCGCTTGTTGGGGCTAATGCGAATCACGGCGTGGTCCTGTTGCAGGCTTTGAATCAGGTCCCACAGGTGATCCGCTTCGGCGCCCTGGTGAAACAGGGCGGGGAGGGTCTTTTCATTCAGGGTGATGGCCACCGGCCGCTGGCGATCGGCGGCCGGTTGCTTGTCCAGCCGGTCGATGAACTGCGTGAGCAGGCCGGCGATAGCGGCGCTTTCGCTCAGCCAGGCGGGTGCGTCCTTCATTCCGCCGCCAGCACCTCGTCCATGAAGTCCAGCTCGGCCTGCTGGTAGACGGTGCGTTTGTGGTTGGCCCACAGTTGCTGGATCTTTTCCGTGTTGCATTGCTTGCGGTCCACCAGCACCCGGGTGTGGAGCTGGCCGCGGGGCTGTTCGCTGGGGCATTTGGCGAACACGAATTCATTGCTGATCAAATCCATGAACGGCCCGCACTTGCTGGTGGGCATGATGAAGATCAGTTGCAGGCCGAGGGCGCGGGTCAGGTAGTCGATGACTTCCCGCGAGCGGGTTTCGTCCATCTTTGAAAAGGCCTCGTCCACCAGCACCATGCGCAGGTGGCTGTTACCCTCGGCGAAGCGAAACGCGGAGGTGATGGCCGCGGAACGGATGATGTAGGCGGGGGTCTCCAGCTGGCCGCCGCTGCCGGTGCCGTATTCGCTCAGGGCGATGGGCTCCTTGCCGGCCACTTCCTTGTAGATTTCGTATTTGCGGTAATTGCGGTAATCGCCGATGCGATCCAGTTCCCGCAGCGCCTTGTGCTCGTCTTCGTCGAGCAGCATCTGCATCAGTTCCTCGCGGACCTTTTGTGACCTTGGCGACAGTTCCATCCTGAACAGGTCGACCTCGTCACCGACACCGGGCTGACGGATGACCTCCTCGAAGAAGCGGGCGTAGTCACGAAATTCGGGGATCCAGTCGCTGTCGAAGCGGAAGCCCTCGCGGTCGTCGCCAAAGCGGTGATGCTGCAATTCCTTGTTGAGCTGCGCGATCTGGCGCTTGCCGTCGTTGATGGCCTGATGAATGGTGTGGCAGAAGTGGGTGACGAAGGCGTTGTTGAAGCTGTCCTTGAGCTGCCGCAGCTCGTCGTGTCTTTCCACCAGGATGTTGTTTTTCAGGCGATTGAAGACCCGGTCCAGCTCGCGCTGCAGGCCGCAGATGGCGCGGAACAGGGCGTCATCGTAGTCGCCGTTGAAGCTGTGATGGACGATGGCGTCGCCGGGCAGACAATGCTGATTGTGTTGCTGGATCGCCTCGTCCATCTTGCGCTCCAGGCTGTGCAGGTTGCGCTCGATTTCCTGACGGTAATTGGCGGCGCTGGCGGCCGCCTCGGCGCCCATGGCCGCGGCCTCCTTTTCCGCCGTGGCCAGGCGGGCGTCGGCGTCGAACCCGGGCCACACGGTGGCGATGGCCAGCAGGTTCCGTTCGCAGTCTTCGACCACCTGCTGGGTGGCCTCCTGTTCGTCGGCCAGCGCCTCGCAGCGCTTGGCGGTCTTGCGCATCTTTTCCTGCAGCTCGCCCTTGCCTTCCTTGAGACTGCCCTGTTGCTGGCGCAGCTGTTGTTCCTGTTCGCGCAGGCTGGCCAGTTTGTCTTCCAGGTCGCGGTGTTCCGACAGGTCCAGCTGCGCCAGCAGGTTTTCCAGCCTTTGCAGTTCACGGTGGATTTCCAGCATGCGGGTGATGGCGTCGGCGTAGTCCAGCGGCCGCAGTTTGCGGACGTTGTCGAGCAGGCGGCCGACCTGTTGCATGCGGTCGTTGGCCTGTTGCCATTCCTCGTCGAGGCGCGCCAGTTCCTGTTGGGTGGCCTTCAGGGCCCGCTCGCGGGCGGCGACGCCGAACACCAGCTCGCTGTCGGGCAGGTCGCAGCGGAACATGCTGTAGCCGCCGGCGCCCATGCCGTCGGCGGTCAGGCCGCGGCGGGTCTGGCGCAGCGCCTCGGCCGAGGCCACCTGCACCACGGTGCCGTAACTGGCGGTCAGGTAGTGTTTCGCCGTGGCGTGGCTGAAGGACAGCAGGTGGATGATGGAATCGGCCGGCAGCGTGCTGCGTTCGGCGTCGCGCTGCGCCTTGCCGCCCTGGATGATGCGCGCGCGGTTGTCGCGCCCCGGCAGCTGGCGCACGATGCGGATCGCCTCGGCCTCGAAGTCGGCGGCGACGATGATGGAAAAGCGCGCCATGCCCAGGTAGCCCTCGATGGCCATCTGCCAGCGCGGGTCGCTGACCTCGACGTGATCGCACAGCACGCGCGGATCGGCCTGCGGGCAGTCGCGGCGGATGGCCTGCAGCGCCCGCGTAACATGAAGTGGGTAGGTGACCTGCTGTGCCTGCAGGCGTTCGATGTCCTGCTGTTTTTGCCGGCGCTGGCCTTTCAGCTGTTCATAGCGGGCCTCGCGTTTATGCGCCAGTTTCGCCAGCTGATCGTGCAGGGAGGGGGTGTCCGTGGCCTCGTCGTGCACATGCCATTGCTGTTGCCACTGATTGTGCAGGCGCTGGGCGGCGCGCGCCTGATCCAGGTGTAGCTCCAGTGGCGACAGGTCGTTGGTCAGATCCTTTTGCAGCAGGGCGGGGATGTCCAGTTCACCGCGCGCGCCTTCCTGCAGCACGCGGCGCGCCAGTTGGCGGATTTGCAGATCGGCCAGCTGGGGCAGGGCGTCCATCAGTTCGGCGTCTTGCAGATCCCTTTCGATGGCTTGGGTGGCTTGCAGGTTGTTGTGCAGCGAGTTGTCCTGTTCCAGCAGCTGGCGGGCGATGTCCGTGAGCCGGGTCTGTTGTTGTTCGCGTTGCTGTTCCAGTTCGTCTTTCTGTTGCAGGGCGTCGATGCCCAGGCGCTGGGCCTCCAGCTGCACGCGCTGATCAATGACTTGTTGCAGGCGTTGTTCGGTCAGCGTCGTTTCGGCTTCGTTTTCCTGCAGCCGGCGCTGGTAATCGCTCTGCTGTTGCTTGGCCTTGAGGTAGTCGCGCTGGCGTTGCAGGTAGTCGTACTGGGCGAGGGTGAAGTCGAGGCTGTTGAGTTCGATCCATTGCTGGATGTAGTGGCTGGCCTGTTGCTCGGCGTGTTCCAGGATGCCGATGGATTCCACCAACTGGGCGGCGTCGCGTTCCATGCCGTGGATGGTCTTGAGCTGGCCGGAAATGGCGCGGATGGCCTCGCCGAGATCTTTCCTTTCGAGGATCTCGCGGGCGACGAAGTCGTTGATGCTGCGCACCGGCTTGTAGGCCATGAAGCGGGAAAAGGCGCGTGCGGCGGCGGTGGCCTCGGCCTCGGAGACGCTGTCGTGCTGGCCGCGCAGGGCGGCGTAGAGGCGGCGCAGGTAGGTCTTCTTGGTGTCGTATTTCTGCACATGGCGCTGGCCGAATTCGCGGATCAGCAGGTTCTGCAGCTTGTCCAGGGGGGTGATGTATTGGCCGAGTTTTTTGCCAGCCACTTTATCCTCGCGGACGAAATGGGCCAGCGTCAGCTCCTCGCCGGGGAGGATCAGGAACAGCAGGTCGTCCTGCCGCGCCACCTGTTGCCCGCCGGTGGTGTCCAGCCAGGCGCGCACGCCGATGACGGCGGTGAAGGGTTCCGCCGTCTCGCCCCGGGTGGGGTGGAACACGGCGGCGAGGTAGCCGTCGGTGGGGTCGAGGCGTGCATAGCTGCCGTCGTCGCAGCCGAGCACATAGGAGGCCAGGGTGCGCACGCGCTTGCCGCCGCGGCCGCGCTGGGTGGTTTCGTCCTGTCCCGGGTTGTACTGGAACAGGTTTTCGTGGGCGGCGGTCATGATGGTCTGGATGGCGTCCGCCGCCGTGGTCTTGCCCGAGCCGTTGCCGCCCGACAACAGGTTGATGGGGCCCAGTTCGAATTCCAGCTGCGGGATGTTGCCCCAGTTCACGAAGATGAATTTTTTCAGAAACATGAAGGGTCAATCCGCGTGTGTTTCGGTGGTGGATTCGGCCGTGTCCCGGCTTTCCGCGGCCGTCGCCGAGGACAGCGCCTGTACCGCCGCGTCGTTGACGAAGCTGACGATCATGGGATGGATCTTCAGCCAGGCCTCGCCGCTGAGCAGGTCGTCTTCGCTGCGAAACGCGATCAGGCGCAGGCGGCGCAGGTGGGTGAACAGCTGTTTCCGCTCGGTGAGTTTTTCCGGCAGGTTGCGCGCGAGGATGTTTTTCATGGCGATGCCGAGGGCCTCGATGGATTCGGTGACGTAGCCCTTGTCGTCCACCTGGCCTTCGCGCAGGGCCTTGTCGTATTGCAGGCGCAGCACCAGCACCATGGCCACTTCCGATTGTGACAGGCGTTTGCGCAGGCTGCCGGCGAAGGCCGAGGCGTCGGCCTCGTCCCTGCCCGGCGTCTGACTGCCCGGCGGGTAGAGGCGCAGGTATTCGAAGCGCCGCTCGTGAAAGACGCTGATGTCCATGACCTGCAGGTAATCCTGCACCAGGTCGGCGATGCGCAGGTAGCGGTCGTAGAGCTGTTGCTCGGTCTGGCTTTCGTCGCGGCACAGCACGCCATAATTGAGCAGGCGGATGATGAGTTCGCGGAACTCGTCGAGGCTCAGGTTTTCCCGCTCGAGCCGTTGGCTCAGGGCATCAGTCAGCATGGTGGTTTTCCACAGGGGTTTGCTGGCCATGCTCCACCAGTTCGATGATGAAGTCGTCGGTCATTTGATAATAATCGGTCTGTACCCGCTGGCCGGTGGGCTGCACGCGGAAGCGGAATTCGCTGGAGTCGCGCCCGGCGGCGCCGGCCTCGATGGCGTGGGCGGCCATCAGCAGATCGCGGGCGCTGTGCACCGGCAGCTGATTGCTGTGGATGCGGTGGCCGTTTCTGAGGGCGTCGATGATGAATTGCCCCATTTGTTGGTTGTTGACCACGAAGGCCTTTTGCAGCGATTGCTGGATGAACAGCTCGCGGCGCGCGGCCTTGTCCATGGGCGCGTGCGCCTCGACGCTGCTGTTCACCACCCGCCGTTGCCGCCCGGCGTGCAGGCGCAGGGCGGCGGGGTCGGTCACGCCCAGGTCGAGGCTGGCCATGGCGTCGGCGACGGCGTCCAGCGCCGCCGGCTGTTTGTCCTTCGGCTGCGCGCCCAGCTGCTGACAGAGATTGAGCAGGTCGCCCTGTTCGCCGCCGAGGGTGTAGCTGAGCTGGCGGATGATGATGTCGGCGCGGCGGGTGAAGCTGTGCAGGGCGTTGCGCAGCGCCGGCAGCATGATGTCGCTGGCGCTGTGGATGCGGGACTCGATGCTGTCGAGGATGTGGTAGTAGAGCGAGGCCTGGCGGTCGTGCAGCAGTTCCGGCGCCAGCTTGCGCAGCTCCCGCTCGGCGCCGGCCTTGAATGCCTTCTGTTTGCGCTTGGCCTTGCGCAGCAGCGACTGGATTTCATCGCGGTATTTTTCCACGCTGTCTGCCGACAGACGCACGGAAAGGTCCGGCATGAAGCGCTTTTCCATGAAATCGAAGAATTCGTCGCTGGCCTGTTGAATGACCTGCTGCGCCTCCACCTCGCGCACCAGCAGGCGCTTGCGTTCGTCCAGCTCGGCGATCACGTCGCTGAAGTCACTGATGATGCGTTCGGAGTATTCATAGGCATCGAGCAGGTCATAGGCCTCGCCGCGTTCGAGGAAGGATTGCAGGGCGTTGCGGGTGTTGCGGGTATTGCGATGGCGGGTGCGGAAGCCGCCGCCGGCGGTCTCCACCATGGGCTGGGTGAACAGGCGGCCGACGCGGCTGAAGGCGTAGCTGCTTTGCAGGGTGGCCTCGTCGGCGTGGCGCTCCACCCAGCCATGCTCCAGCAGCAGGTTGAGAATCCAGTTGGCCTGCTCGCGCTCGCCACGCGCGGGGGCGGAAAAATCCTCTTCTTCCTCGTCCAGCACGGGGGTGCGGGTGATGGCCTCGGTAAAGGCCTCCAGCACCTGCTCACGGGTGAAGGCGCGCCTGTAGTCGGCCAATGAGCCGTAGAGATGGGCGTGCAGGCTGCGCAGGCATTCCACCACCTGTTCGCGGTATTTGCCGGCGAAGGGGCGGAAGAAATGGCTGCGGTTGTCAGTGAAAAACATGGCGGCGATTTTGTCAGTAATTGCTGTGGAATGCCATGCATGCCGTGATGGGCACGGACTGCGCCCCGGCCGGCTGTTTTTCCGGTCAACCCCTGATTCTCGGTGCTTCATGCCGGTTTCACCTGAGCCAGGCGCCTTGCGTGCACTGGGACTTGCGAAAGGAAAATATCCGGCTATGATTGTAATCAATTACTCACTTATGCGCCGGGGTGTCATTGCCCGGTATTTTTTGAGGCGAAACGTGAGTAACTGATCACATACGTGGTGCGCGCCGCGTCCTTTTCCGTGGAAAGGTAGGCGAAAGTAGATGGCTGAGCTGTTTCCAAGCGAGTGAAACAGGCCGCCGGCGGATTCAAGAGGGGGTCGGGCAAGATGCTGAACAGATTGGCGTTAAATCGAAAGCGGGGGGCGGCCTTCCTGTTGCTGATACTGCTCGGGGTGGCGCTGTTCTTCGCGGTTCAGCGCGTGCAGCAACGCTTGCAGCCAGTACAGGTGGAGGTCCCTGCGCCGTTGGCGGTGGAGACCCTGACCCTGCGACCGGCACCGTTCAATGTCCGTGTCCGCTATGTGGGTAGTGTGGCGGCCGGGCAGTTAGCGCAGATTCCGGCCCAGGTGGGGGCGCGGGTGATGGCGGTCGAGTACCGCGAAGGTGATCGGGTCGATCAGGGGGACGTGCTGATCCGCCTCGATGACCGCGAGCTGGATAACGAAATCCGGCGCCTGCGCGCCATTGAGCAGCGCCTGCGCGGCGATCTCGACTACTGGCAGCGGCAGAATCGCCGCAATGTCACGCTGCGCCAGCAAAAGGTTATCCCGGAGAGTCAGCTCGATGAAAGCCGGCGCTGGGTGGACAGTTTGCAGGCGTCGTTGCGCGAAAATGCCGAGGCCCTGGCCAATGCGCAGATTCGTCTGGGTTACACGCAGATCCGCGCGCCCTTTGCCGGCCGGATCGGGCGGCTGATGACGGAGGTGGGCGATGTGGCGGTGCCTTTAAGCAAGCCGCTGCTCGAACTGGTATCACTGGATGACATGAAGGCGGTGGTTTCTGTGCCTCAGGTGGATCTTGTCCGGTTGAGCCGCGGGCTTGCGGTGGAGATCGACATCCCGGCGGCGAATCTGCGCCTGGCGCGCCGCATCGAAAAGGTCTATCCCCAGCTGGATCCGGTGACGCGCAATGCCACCTTCGAGACCTGTCTGGCTTGTGGGCCGGAGACGCGGCCCGAGGGCCTGTACGCCGGCATGGCACTATCGGCGACGGTGACGCTGGCCCGATATGATGAGGCACTGAGCATCCCGCAACATGCCCTGCGGCATCACGGGGAGGAACACGGGGTGTTCCTGTTCGAGGACGGCTTGGCCCGCTGGCGCGTGGTGCGGACTGGCGCCGTGGAGGCTGGCCGCGTCTTGATCCGCTCGGGCCTGAAGGCCGGAGAGCGGCTCATCGTCACGCCGGACTCCCGCCTGCGGGATGGCCTCGCCGTGACTGTTCCGGCGGCGGGCGGGATGTTGCCATGAGCTGGCCGCGTTTTTCCATCGAATACCGCTACACCATCTTCGCCCTGCTCATCGGCGTCATCGTGATCGGCATGGTGGCGCGCTTTTCGCTACCGGTGCGCCTGTTTCCGGACACCGATCCGCCGGTGGTCACGGTCATCACCGCCTATCCCGGGGTGGCCGCCCGCGATGTGAGCAAGAACCTGAGCAAGCCCATGGAGGAGGAGTTTGCCGGCATCGACGGCGTGGCGCGGGTCAGCTCCATCAGTCAGACCGGACTGTCCGTGGTCAAGGTACAGTTCCACTTCGAGCGACGCGTGGAAGAGGCGGCGGTTGACGTGCAGAACGCCATCACCCGCATCCGTGAGCGCCTGCCGGCGACCATGCGCGAGCCACAGGTGATGCAGTTTTCCTCCTCGGACAAGCCCATCCTCACTCTCGCCCTGCGCAGCGACACGCTGTCGCTGCAACAGGTGCGCGAGCTGGCGGACAACGATATCCGCGATCGGCTGCAACTGATTGCCGGCGTGGCCACGGTGGATGTGTTCGGCGCCCATCGCCGCCAACTGGAAGTGGCGGTTCACCGTGACCGCCTGCGTGACTTCGGTATTACTATGGCGCAGGTCTCGCGGGCCCTGGACGGCTGGAACCTGACCGAGTCTGGCGGGCGTATCGATCTGGGCGCGCGCGAGACGGTGGTGCGTTTCGACGCGCCCCTGAACAGCGCGGAGGACGCGGCGCGACTGGTGATTCTGCGCCAGGGCGACCGGGTGGTGCGCCTGTCTGACTTGGCGACGGTGAGCGAGACCGAGCAGGAGCCACGTTCCGCCTACCGCTTCAACAATGCCCCGGCCATCGCCGTGCAGGTGCTCAAGCGCCAGGAGGCCAATACCGTCGATGTGGCGCATCGGGTGCGCCAGTCAATGGACGATCTGGCGCAACAGTTCCCGCAGGTCGAATTTGCCGTCGCCGACGACGATTCCATCTTCACCGAGCTGGTGATCAGCAACATGACCACTTCCATTGTGCTGGCCATCGCTCTGACCATCGGCGTGGTGTTTCTGTTTCTGGCCAACCTGCGCCAGGCGGGGATCATCGCCATTTCCATTCCCGTGTCGTTTCTGATGACCTTTTCGCTCATGTGGCTGGCGGGCATCGACCTCAACATGATCACCATGTCGGCCATCATCCTCTCTATTGGTTTGCTGGTGGATGACAGCATCGTGGTACTGGAGAACGTCCACCGGCACCTGGAGATGCCGGGCAAGCGCCCGGCCCAGGCGGCCATCGAGGGCACCGAGGAGATCTTTCTCGCCGACCTGGCCGGCACCGTGACCACCCTCTCGGTGCTGATCCCGCTGATGTTCCTCGGCGGCTTTGTCGGCAAGCTGTTTTCCCCGCTGGCCTTTACCCTAGGCTTTGCCCTGAGTTCGTCGTTCATTGTTTCGGTGACGCTGATCCCGTTGCTATCCGCCCTCTGGTTGCGGCCGCACCACGAGACCCGGGCAGGGCGCGCGGAAAAACTGGTGGCGCCGTTCACGACCTTCATGGAAGGCCTGCGTGAGGGTTACATGGCCCTGTTGCAGTGGGCCCTGGACAACCCGAAAAAGACCCTGCTGACGGCCATCGTCCTGCTGTTGGTGAGCGTGCGCACCATGGTGTTCATCGGCAGCGAGATGTTGCCGCGTTTCGATTCGGGCAATTTCCAGTTGAGCCTCGATACCCTGCCGGGGACGCCGCTGGCGCAGACCATGGACGCCGTCTCGCGGCTGGAGGAATCCCTCTTGCAGCACGAGGCCGTGGTGGCGGTAAGCACCCAGGCCGGCTTCGAGGCCGGCGCCCGCTTTCTCGGTGACCGCGGCGCGCTGGATGTCAACCAGGCGAGCATCACCGTCAACCTGTCGCCACGCACGCAGCGTGACGACACCATCTGGGACGTGATGCGGGCCATCGAGGACGAGGCGGCGACCATCCCGGGCCTGAGCCTGGCGGTGGCGAAGGAGAAGGGCGGCACGGCGCGCGCCACCACCAGTGCCCCCATCGACGTGCGCATCAGCGGCGCGGATGTGGCGGAGCTGGACCGCCTCGGCAGCGAGGTGCTGGCGATCCTGCAACGGGTGCCCGGCGTGCGCAGCCCCTACAAGAACTGGTCCCTGGATACGCCGGAGACGCGGGTGGAGATCGACCACGCGCGCGCCAGCGAACTGGGTCTGAACGGCCGTGACATCGCAGGGGTGGTCTACCAGGCCCTCGAAGGCCGGGTGGTGACGCCGTACCGGCAGGCGGAAAACCGCGATCTCGATGTCTATCTGCGCTATGCCGCCACAGAGCGCGTACACCTGTCCGACCTCAATGACGTGGTCATCACCGGCGCAGACGGCCGTCAGGTTCCCCTGCGCGAGGTGGCGACGCTGGTGTCCAGCTTCGGGCCGCGTATCGTTACCCGCGAGGATCTGGTGCAGACCCAGGATGTGCTGGCCTTTCACGTCGGCCGGCCGTTGTCGGAGGTGATTGCGGATATCCGCGCGGAACTGGATGGGCTCGAACTGCCGCGCGGCTATCACATCGACATCACCGGCGAGCAGCGTGACTTCGACGAGGCGAAGACGCGCATGGTGCGAGCCCTGGCATTGGGCATCCTTGCCGTCTATTTGGTGTTGGTGGCCCAGTTCCGTTCCTTCAAACATCCGATCACCATCATGGTGGCCATCCCGCTGCAATTCGTCGGCGTCGCCGCGGCGCTGCTGATAGCCGGCAAGTATCTCTCCATGCCGGCCATGCTGGGCATCATCCTGCTCACCGGCACGGTGGTGAACAACAGCATCGTGCTCATCGACTACATCCTGCAACGCCGCCGTGAAGGCATCGAGCTGCGCAAGGCGATTATCGAATCGGTATCAGTGCGTTATCGGCCCATCATGATGACGGCGTTATCGGATGTCGCCGGCATGCTGCCTCTGGCGCTGGAAATGGCCGTCGGCTCAGAGCGTTTCTCGCCCCTGGCCACAGTGGTCATCGGTGGCGTTCTGGCGGCCACCTTTCTGACCCTGATCGTGATCCCGGTGATCTTTCTGTTGCTGGAGAGGCGCACCGCCGAAAAAGACAAAACCCTCGCCACGGAAACACCCTGATTCCATCGGCCAACCAGGAGACGAGCATGAAAACTCTCGAAGGCAAACGAACCATGGGCATTTGGGGCGCCGGCCTGGTCGCCATCGCCTTCGGCCTGCTGACCCTCAAGGAAGGCGGCCTGACCCTGTTCGGCCCGCCGCAATACGCGGCGGCAGCGGGTCACTATGTGCCCTTCGTGCTCTGGTTCAATTTCATTGCGGGTTTTTTTTATATCCTTGCTGGGGTGTGCATTCTCCGGCGGCGTCGCGCGGGGGTGGTGTTGGCGGTGTCGATTGCTGTGCTGACGATCCTCGTGTTCGGCGCCTTTGGGGCGCACATACTTTTCGGCGGGGACTATGAACAGCGTACCGTGATCGCCATGTCGGCACGATCCCTGGTATGGATCGGCATTGCCGTGTTTGTGCGGGGGAATCTGATGGGACGTGAGACCCGCCCTAAGTAGTTATTTTCGTGCCGCGAGCGGTGAGCACCGAATTAGCCTGGCTGAAAAATGCGGATAGGCGTTTCTCTGGCGATACCTTCAGATCCTGAATTTCCCCACTTTAGCTTGCGGGTTATTGATTGTTGAAAGGGGGGTTGATGGCGTTTACGGGACGGTGCGGGAAACCGGCGCTCAGCGCCCTCAATGCCTTTGCGTGTTGCGGAACGCTGTTGTTGACAGAGGGGGGGTAACAAAATGAATTGGTGCCGAGGAGAGGACTTGAACCTCCACGGGGTTTCCCCCACTAGCACCTGAAGCTAGCGTGTCTACCAATTTCACCACCTCGGCAGGTGATTGCTGCGGACTGGCCAGAGAAGCGGCCTTCACAACTGCGCGCGAACTTTACCGGCCTGCTCGATCGTTGTCAACTCTCAGCCTCTTCCAATGACACATGAGCCTGAAAGGGGCGCGTGATTCCAACGTGACATGAGCCTGAAGGCGGGTCCGGGAACGGGCATCATCGGAGGATGATGATCGTGCCCCTAAAGACCCAAGGGCTCCAGACTCTGGAGGAAATCCGCGCCTTCCTGGAAGGCACCCAGGCCCTCGGCTTCGAGACCCCGGCCCGAGAGGCCGCTTACGAGTGGATCAGCGCCGAGCTGCGCCG
>JALSHB010000200.1 GCA_026982475.1 Chromatiales bacterium | reverse complement strand
TGGATTCGGGCGAATAAAGTCAAAGGGGGGGGGGGAAAGGGCGCTACTGCTGCACGATGATGGCGGCGTGAAACACCACGTCGGGAGCGGTAGCGACGGCGACATCCTCCACCACCGCCAGCTCGATGCGGGTGTGCTTGGCCAGGCGCAGGCTGCCGCCCATGCTGAGTTGCAGGGAATCATCGCCCAGCTGGGCCAGCCCGCTGTCGCGATAGATGGCGCCATTGAAGTCCAGTTGCAGCTTCAAGGACAGCCGCGGCAGCACCCAGGCGCCGGCCCCCAGGCTGCCGAAGGGCACATAGCTGCGCTGCTGCTGTGGCAGCACGTCGCCCTGGTTCATCAACAGCGCGCCGAAGCCGCCATACACGGAGGCCGAGGGCCCCAGGCCGTAGCCGCCATAGGCGCCCGTCAGCCACAGGGCCAGGTCGGTGCCGCCGCTGCCATGCAGCAGCGTACTGTCGCCGGTGGGCAGCTTGAGGCTGGCGCGCAGGGCGAGGGCGCTGTTGTCGTCGGCGCCCGGTCGCCGTAGCTGCCAGCCGCCGCTGAGGCGCACGTCACCCACGCCCTCGCCTTCCTGGGTCTGGCCGATCAGCGTCTGGCCGTCACGCACATAGCGGTAATCCAGCACGTCATCGGCGGCCTCGGCCCGGCCACCCTGGGGGAGGCCGAAGACATCGTGCCACTGGCGGATGAAGCCATCCAGCATGCCGCCGCTGTGCGACACATAGGGGATCGCCAGACCCCACTCGAAATTGCGTCCACCGTGACCGCTGAAGGCCAGGGTCAGGCGCGTGGTCTCGCCATCGAGGAGGATGGATTCCCCGCCCTTTCGGCCGACGGTGTAGTTACTGGCGATGTCCGCCTGAAGCCGGTAGCGCTGCTCGCCGGGATCGAGGATGCGCGCCTCGCCGATGGCCGGCAGGCCATAGAGCTGCACCAGCGGGCTCTGGTTGAAGGTGAAGAACGGCGTTACCGGGCGGGCCTGGGCGGTTGACGGCAGCAGGCCCGATGCTGGCAGGGCAAGGAGAAGCAAGGACAGCCGGTGCAAGGCGTTCATGGGTAATCGAGACGCTGGAAGAAGGCCTGACTGGTGGCGGGGTCTTCGAGGTGGACGAGGAAGAAGACCGGGGCATCGGCAATGTCGCTGGCCAATATATGCTCGAACACCCGTTGTTCGCCGCCACGCAGCCATTCGCCAGCAGCAAAGGTGATGTCCGTCAGGGTGGCGTCTTGGCAGGCGGCGGGGTCTGCCGCGACATGGCAAAACTGGATGCGCTGTAGACGGAAATCGCGGCTGGAGACATTGGTCACAGCAGCCTCGAAACTTCCGCCGGCCAGCAGCTGGCCGGCCTCCACAATGGTATCGCGCCGGCCCAGTATGGACACGGCAGAAGCGAGATGACTGTCGGCGACCAGCAGGGTGGACTGAGCCAGCCCGGTACCGGCATGGCGCGCGTGAAGGCGCAGGAGGCCGGGAGCGGAGGTACGAAAAGCCAGGTAGACAGCGCCATCGACGGTATTGCGGGTGGTGGCGGGCAGCACCACCGCTCCGTGGGCATCGCGCACCTCCAGCTCCACGGCGGTACCGTCCGGCACGGCCTGATCAGCGGCCAGCAGTTGGACGCGCAGTGTGACAGCGTCGCTGCCGTCGGCGAGCATGAAGTCCGGTTCTGCCCAGGCCGTCAATGCCAACGGGCGCTGCGGCTGGTGGGCGACGTGGAGGATGATCTCGGCCCGCTGTCCGCCGTACGTGGCTTGGATGCGCACAGGGCCGCCGGCGCTGGCGCCCACCACGACCCGGCCGCGCTGGCCCGGCAAATTGCTAACGGTGGCCAAGAGGGGATCACCCGAACCCCAGAGGGCCTGTTCGGTGACCTCGCGGCTACTGCCGTCGTTGTATTCAGCCACCAATACCAGACCCAGCTCCGCACCGGAGGCTGGGTTGGTGTCCGGTGAGGCAATGCGCAGGCTTTCCAGCATGGTGTCGGCGATACGCAGGGCAGCTTCGCCGATGATCGTGCCTGTGACAGCAGTGACTGTGACCTCGCCGGGGGTTACGGCCTGCAGCCAGCCACGCGGCAGGCTGGCGCCGTTGCCCACCACGGCCAGGGTCTCATCACTGCTGGCCCACTGCACTTGCGGGGTGAGGTCGTGGCGTAAGATATTACCCGCAGCGTCGCCAAACACCCCGGTAGCGGTCAGCGGCTGCAGGATACCCGCTACCAGCAGGGGATCCGGCGGGCCTATTTCAATGGACTGCAAGGTAGAAGCCACTACCTCGACCCGGGCGATGCCGATGTACCACTGCCCTGCCGCAGTCTCAAGGCGAGCGGCCACCCGCGCCACGCCGGGGCGAAGTGCGCGCAGCCAGCCGTTCGCATCGATGACGGCTACATCGGGGTTCAGGCTTTGCCATGTCACTGCGGCGCCCAAGGCCTGGTGCGAACCGTCAGAGAGGCCCGCCTTCACGCGAAGACGGGTCACGGTGCCAGCGGGAAGGGTGGTGTCGCCAGGGTCGATATCGAGCACACGCGGCGTAGCGTCGGTAAGGATCAAGCTTGCGCCAGCGCTGCGGTTGTAGAAGTCGGCCGTGACGGTGACTTCACCGGTGGCATGGGCGACCACGCGGCCTCCGGCGTCCAGCGTAGCAATGCTCTCATCGCTGCTGCGCCAGCTCAGGTGGGGGCTGGCAGTGACATCGAGCACGTTGCCGTCTGAGAGCAGGGCCAGGGCGCGCAGGTCCAGCGGCATGCCGCGCGCCAGGCGGGCGTGAGCGGGCTCCACGGCCAGTCCCCGCACCGCCACAGTGCCCGGCGGCGGATCAGTAACGAGGCGATCCTTCACCTCAGGCTTTTCGCCGCAGGCCATCAACAGCAGGGGTAGCAGTGTCGAGAAAAGCAGAACCCTCAAGTATTTCATCCATCCGCCCCCATTCGTCTTTCCCTTCGGGGTATCAATGCGCCTGCAGCCACGCCCGCGCGCGGTCACAGGCGGCGCGCACCTGCGCCGGCGCGGTGCCGCCGATGTGGTCGCGCGCCGCCACCGAGCCGTCGAGGGTCAGCACCTCGAACACGTCTTCGCCAATCTGCTCGGAGAACTGCCGCAGTTGCGCCAGGCTCATGTCGGCGAGGTCGAGATTCTCCTTCACGCCCAGCGCCACCGCCTTGCCCACCACCTCGTGGGCGTCGCGGAAGGGCACGCCCTTGCGCACCAGGTAGTCGGCCAGGTCGGTGGCGGTGGAGAAGCCGGAGCGCGCGGCGGCGCGCATGTTGTCGCGCTTCGGCGTGATGGCGGGGATCATGTCGGCGAACACGCGCAGCGAGGCGCGCAGGGTGTCGACGGTGTCGAACAGGGGCTCCTTGTCTTCCTGGTTGTCCTTGTTGTAGGCCAGCGGCTGGCCCTTCATCAGGGTCAGCAGGGCGACAAGGTGGCCGTTGACGCGGCCGGTCTTGCCGCGGATCAGCTCCGGCACGTCCGGGTTCTTCTTCTGCGGCATGATGCTGGAACCGGTGCAGAAGCTGTCGCCCAGCTCGATGAAGTCGAACTGCGCCGAGGCCCAGATCACCAGTTCCTCGGAGAAGCGCGACAGGTGCATCATCAGCAGCGAGGCGTCGGCGACGAATTCGATGGCGAAGTCGCGGTCGCTGACCGCGTCCAGCGAGTTTTCGCACACGCCATCGAAGCCCAGCAGTTCGGCGGTGTAGTGGCGGTCGATGGGATACGAGGTGCCCGCCAGGGCCGCCGCCCCCAGGGGCATGACGTTGAGTCGCGCAGCGCAGTCACGCAGGCGGCCGTTGTCGCGCTTGAGCATCTCGAACCAGGCCAGCAGGTGATGGCCGAAGGTCACCGGCTGGGCGGTCTGCAGGTGGGTGAAGCCGGGCATGATGGTGTCGGCCTCCCGCTCCGCCAGGTCCACCAGGGCGGCCTGCAGGCGCTCGAGTTCCCAGAGGATCTCCGCCAGCTCGTCGCGCAGGTAGAGGCGGATGTCGGTGGCCACCTGGTCGTTGCGCGAGCGGCCGGTGTGCAGCTTCTTGCCGACGTCGCCAATGCGCTCGATGAGGCGCGCCTCGATGTTCATGTGCACGTCCTCGCGGGCGATGGACCACGCGAACTCGCCGGCCTCGATCTCGGCCTCGATGGCGCGCAGTCCATCGACGATGGCATCGCGCTCGGCCGCCGTGAGCACGCCCACCTTCGCCAGCATGGTGGCATGGGCGATGGAGCCCTTGATGTCGTGGGCATAGAGGCGCTTGTCGAAGGTGACCGAGGCGGTGAAGGCCTCGACGAAGGCGTCGGTGGGCTCGCTGAAGCGGCCGCCCCAGGGCTTTTCTACTTTGTTGCTCATTGCTTAAACCTGGCAAAATCAAGAATCCGCGCAGTATAGCCGATATTGACCCCGATCCGCGCTAAACTCGGCCCAGCATGAGCACCCGATCCCCGCCCAAGACAGCCAGCGACAACTTCTTCCTGCCGGACTTCTGTTCCGTGCGCATGGTCTTCGCCGTGGTGGTGATCAGCGAGCTGCTGGCCATCGTCCTCACCCTGGCGCCGATGGAGAGCCGCGACGGCCGCTGGAGCGATCTCAGCATCATCTCCCTGTTCATGCAGTGGGTGGGGCTGAGCAGCGCCGCGGTGCTGTGCATCAGCCGCCCCCGCCTGAGCCGGATGAGCGAGACGCGCGCCGCCGTCACCAGCTATTTACTGTTACTCGTCACCACCCTGGTGATCACCGAACTGGCCTGGTGGATCGGCCAGCAGATGCCCCATGCCGGCATCGGCGGCCCATGGAACAGCGGCAGCGAGCACATCAATCTGTTACTGCGCAACCTCGGCATCAGCGCCATCGTCAGCGCCCTGGTGCTGCGCTACTTCTATGTGCAGCAGCAGTGGAAGCAGAACATGCGCGCCGAGGCCGAGGCGCGCCTGCAGGCGCTGCAATCGCGCATCCGCCCGCACTTCCTGTTCAACAGCCTCAACACCATCGCCAGCCTCACCCAGATCGACCCGCAACAGGCCGAGAAGGCGGTAGAAAATCTCGCCGACCTGTTCCGCAACAGCATGGCCGACGCCAGCCACCAGATTACCCTGAAGGAGGAGCTGGCCCTGTCGCAACGCTATCTGGAGATCGAGAAACTGCGCCTCGGCGAGCGCCTGCAGCTGCGCTGGTGCATCGACGAGCTGCCAGGCGACGCCCTGCTGCCGCGCCTGATCATCCAGCCGCTGCTGGAAAACGCCATCTACCACGGCATCGAAACCACCGGCGCCGGCGGCACCATCGGCATCGACGGCCATCGCTATGGCAAGGAAATCTACATCAGCATCAGCAATCCCCTGTCGCCCCGGCGGGACGCCCGCGAGCACGAAGGCAACCGCATCGCGGTGGAGAATATCCGCCAGCGCCTGGCCGCCATCTACGGTGAACAGGGAAGACTCACCACCCAGGCCGACGCCGACAGCTACATAACCACGATTACCCTGCCCTACACCACCCTGAGTGACGCGAAGCCACCGACATGAAAGCACTGATCGTCGACGATGAACCCCTGGCCCGCACCCGCCTGGCCCGCCTGCTGGAAGACATGGACGGCATCGAGATCGTCGGCGAGGCCAGCACCGGGCGCGAGGCCATCCGGCTGACTGACAGCCTGAACCCGGACATCGTCCTGCTCGACATCCGCATGCCGGAAATGGACGGCCTCGAAGCCGCCATGCACCTGTCGCAGCTGGAGCAGGCGCCGGCGATCGTCTTCACCACCGCCTACAACGAGCACGCCCTGGCCGCCTTCGAGGCCAATGCCGTGGACTACCTGCTGAAACCCATTCGCCGCGAACGCCTGGCCGATGCCCTGGCGCGCGCGCGGCGCGTCAATCGCGCCCAGCTGCTCGACATCGGCCGTCAGGGCGGTGACGAAACGGGCAGCCAGGCGCGCACCCACATCAGCGCCAACATCGGCGGCAACTTGCAGTTAGTCCCCGTCGAGGAAGTGATCTATTTTCAGGCCGAGCAGAAATACGTCATGGTGCGCCACCTCGGCGGCCAGCTGCTGATCGACGACCCGCTGAAATCACTGGAGGCGGAATTCAGTGACCG
>JALSHB010000199.1 GCA_026982475.1 Chromatiales bacterium | reverse complement strand
AGACGCGAAAAAGCATTCGCGCCTGAAGGCGCTCCTACAGGTGCCCTGATGAAACATTGACACGAAACCCTCGCGGGCATGGCCCGCGCCTACCGGCGCATCAGGCCGCGTGCCACGTCGATGGCCTGATCCAGATAGGCGGGGTAGAAGTCCGGCGAGGTGTAGCCGACGATCCTCGGCACCAGTTCACGGCCTTCGCCATCCAGCAGATAGAGGGTGGGCACCATGCCGACCTTCATCCGGCGCGCCAGCTCATCGGCGCTGATTGCCCGCCCCTGAAAGTCTCGCAGGCCGTCCGCCGTCTCCAGCATGACCTTGCGCAGCAGCACCCGGCGCGGGTCGTCGCCGGCCAGGGTCATGGGCCCCAGCACCTCGGCCTCCAGGCGTTCGCAATAGGGGCACTCCTCGCTGGCGAACATCAGCAGGATCGGCACCCCCGCCTGGCGCGCAACAGCTCCCAGTGCCTGCAGGTCGCCGACCTCCGTCAGGCGCGTGTGGGGGCCGTCCCCGGCCTCGTCTTCATCGGCCAGCGCCAGCCCGGCGAACAGGCACAGCAGCGTCGCCGCCAGCAATTGATGGGTGAAGGAATTCTGTAAGCTGCTCATCTACGACTACCCATTTACCACTTGCCATGATCGACGGCGCAGCAGGGGCCACGCCTGCCGTCGACTTTCCATCTCAGAGTCTCCGACGCCACCCGGAGTTCCTCAGCCCAGCAACATCCACAGCCCCAGGAGGGCGAGAAACAGGGCGAACACCCGCTTCAGGGTCGGCGCCGACAGGCGGTGCGCCAGCCACGCGCCCAGCGGCGCGAACAGCACGCTGGCGGCCACCACGCCGAGCAGGGCCGGCAGCTGCACGAAGCCCAGCGCCCCCGGCGGTAGGCCCTGCACGCCCCAGCCGGCAACCACATAGGCGAGGCTGCCGGCCACGGCGATGGGCAGGCCGCAGGCCGCCGAGGTGGCCACGGCCTTCTGCATGGTCACGTTGCACCAGCTGAGAAAGGGCACCGTGAGGGTGCCGCCGCCGATGCCCAGCAGCGCCGACAGCCAGCCGATCAGCACCCCCACCGCGCCCATGCCGAGACCGCCCGGCAGGCCGCGCTGGGGTCTGGGGCGCAAGCGGAAGGCCATCTGCACCGCCACCAGCAGTTCGAACACGCCGAAGGCCGCCTTCAGCCACGCGCCGGGCAACCCGGCCGCCGACCACGCGCCAAGGCCCGCGCCCAGGAGGATGCCGGGGGCCAGGCGCGCCACCTGCGGCCACAACACCGCGCCGCGCCGGTGATGGGCGTACACCGAGGACACGGACGTAAAGACGATGCTGGCCAGCGAGGTGGCGATGGCCATCTGCACCAGCCAGGGGCTGTCCAGGCCGCCCTGTTGCCAGATGGCCAGCAGCGCCGGGACGATGATCAGGCCGCCGCCGATACCCAGCAGGCCGGCGGAGACGCCGGCCAGCGCCCCCAATAACAGATACGCCGCCAGGGCCGTCATTATTCCCGCCTATTCCGGCAACAGGGGTTCCGGACGGGCGATGAAATAACCCTGGGCATAGTCGACGCCCATCTCGTCCAGCGCCTCCAGCACCGCCAGCCGGGTGACGAATTCGGCCACGGTTTGAATCCCCATCAGGTGGCCGATCTCGTTGATGGCCGCCACCATGGCGCGGTCGACGGGGTTGCGGTCCATGTCCTTGACGAAGCTGCCGTCTATTTTCAGATAGTCCACGGGCAGGTTCTTGAGATAATTGAAGGAGCTCAGGCCACTGCCGAAGTCGTCCAGGGCGAAGCGGCAGCCCATGCGCTTGAGTTCGCCGATCAGGCCCACGGCGCGGCTCAGGTTGGTGATGGCGGTGGTCTCGGTGACCTCGAAGCACAACCACTGCGGCGGCACGCCGCTGGCCAGCACCGCCTCGGTGACGAAGGCCGGGAAGTCCTCGTCACACAGGGACTGGCCGGACAGGTTGATGGACAGGTTCATCGCCCCGCCCCGCGCCCGCAGGTCGCGCAGGAAGGCCAGCACATGGCTCACCACCCAGCGGTCGATCTGCGGCATCAGGTGGTAGCGCTCGGCGGCGGGCAGGAAGCTGTTGGGCGCCACCCGTTCACCCTCCGCGCTGCGCAGGCGCAGCAACACCTCGCTGTGCGGCGTATCGTCTCCCGCCGGCGGGATGCCCTTCATGGGCCGGATGGCCTGCTGATAGAGCACGAAATGGTCATTTTCCAGTGCCTGGCGAATGATCTGCAACCACTGCATCTCGCCCTTCTGATGCAGCAGGGCGAGGTCGTCGCGCTCGAAGATGTGCAACCGGTTGCGGCCCTGGTCCTTGGCCATGTAGCAGGCGGAGTCGGCGGCGCTGAGAACATCGGCAATACTGCCGCTCTGGGCACTGATGGGCGCCAGGCCGATGCTGATACCCACGTCGAAGGCCTTGTCGGCCCAGACGAAGCGGAACTCGGACACCATCTGCAACAGGTTGTCCACCACCCCGCGCGCCTGAGCCAGGTGGCAGCCCTCCAGCAGCAGGCCGAACTCGTCGCCGCCCAGGCGGGCGAGGATGTCGGCCTCGCGGACCGAGGCCCGCATGCGCGTGGCCAGCTGTTTCAGCAGCTCGTCGCCGGCCACGTGACCACAGGTGTCGTTGACCAGCTTGAAGCGATCCAGGTCCATGTAGCACAGGACATGCTCGATGTCTTCGTGCCGCGCGCTCTCCAGCGCCAGTTCCAGATGCGCCTCGAATTCGTGCCGGTTGAGCAGCCCGGTGAGGGAATCGTGGCTGGCCTGATAGGACAGGCGGTGGGTGAGCGAGGTCAGCTCGGTGGTGTCGTGAAACACCAGCACCACGCCCAGGGCCTGCTGGTCCGCGTCGCGGATCGCCGACACGCGCACCTCCACGGCGAATTCCTTGTCGCCCTCGCGGTTGAGCAGGTTCAGCGGCCCCGGGAGGGAAAAACCATCGGCCGAAGCCAGGCAGCGCGCCACCGGGTCCGCCACCGGCTCGCCGCTGCCCTCGTCGATCAGCCGCAGCACCGTCGCCAGCGGCTGGCCCACGGCCTCCTCGCGCGCCCAGCCAGTGAGATTTTCCGCCACCGCATTGAGGTAATCCACCCGTCCGGCGGTATCCGTGGCCACCACCCCGTCGGCGATGGACTGCAGCGTCGCGCGGGCAAACTCATCGGCCTTGTGCAGCTGGGCCTCGGCCTCGCGCCGGCGCGCCTGCAATTGCAGGGTATGCACCACGCTGGCCGCCTCGCGCGCCAGCACCTCGATCAATGCGCAGTCGCCGGCACTGTAGTGGCGCCCGGGCCGCTGATCG
>JALSHB010000198.1 GCA_026982475.1 Chromatiales bacterium | reverse complement strand
GACGTATTGTGCCATGGGGGTTTCTTGCTCGACTTGGGGCTGAAAAAACGAGCGCTTACGTTAAGCAATGAGCGGGGGGATGTAAAGGCGGTGTGATCGGCGTGGTTGTCAGCTTCCAGCCTTTGGGGTTGCGCCATGGAGCAGTGTAATGAGAACGTATCTATTCGCCACAGAGGCACAGAGAACACAGAGAATGCATCAGTGGGAGGCCATGCCCCGGATGGCGATGTGGCCTGCCCCGACGACCTGGCATTTCATTTCTCCGTGAACGCCGTGTCTCTATGGTGAATCAGGGGACGTTGGCAGCGGAGGCCGGACCACGATATCCAAGGCAAAGGGCGCAAAGGTTTTCTGAAAGGATTTCCTTTGCGCCCTCTGCGCCTTTGCGGCCTCGGCGTTTCATGCCATTCCCGGCATGAATCTGAAGAGCCTTTCCCTGTGCCTCCGTGTCTCTGTGGTGAGCTGAATAGTTGCATGAGAACTTGGTTTATTGCCCTGAACCAGCGCAGGTCTGTTTGTCGAGGTGTGAGCTTAGGGGGGGAATATCACGGATTTATCACATCGATTCAGGCCGGCGACATCTGTTCCGGGCGTAGCTTGGTGGTCATCTGCTCGTCGGCGTCGTCGGCATCGACGGGTTGACCGTTGCCGTCCACCAGTGGCTGGTCGTAGTCGTTCCAGCCACGCAGGCCGGTCTTCAGGGAGCGCACGTTGCTGAAGCCCATCTGTTGCAGGGTGAAGGCGGCCAGGGCGCTGCGGTTGCCGGAACGGCAGATGACGACGATGGCGGTGTCGCGGTCACGCGCCAGCTCCGGCACGGTTTCGTCGTAGTCCCAGTCGCAGGCGGCCTCGAGGATGCCGCGCGGCACGTTGATGGCGCCGGGGATGTGGTAGCGTGCGTATTCGTAGGGCTCGCTGACGTCTACCAGTAGCGGCGCCTGTTCACTGGCCAGTTCCTCTTCGAGATCCCAGGGGAACAGTTCCTTGATGTGGGGCAGGCAGTCGTTGACCAGATCGGTGTAGGTTTTTCGCATGACGGGCTCCGGTTGGTTGTGTGCGGAGTTTGTTTTCACCACAGAGGCACGGAGACACAGAGAAAACAGGAATTAACTGTCAAGGCCGCAAAAAATGGTCGAAAAACATATTTATGACGTTGGTTTCCTGTGCATCTCCGGAGGCATTTCCGGTGGCTGAAAATGCGGGACGCAGAATCCCAAGAATCTTTTCTCTGTGTCTCCGCGCCTCTGTGGTGAACCAAAGTTTCAACGCCGCGGCGGCGGGCGGCGGCGGCCGAGGCCCTGTTCGACGGCGATCACGGCGGCCTCGACGCGCGAGCGCACGTTGAGTTTTCTCAGGATGGCCTTGACGTGCAGTTTCACGGTGCCGTCGGTGATGCCCAGTTCGCGGGCGATGACCTTGTTGCTCTGGCCTTCGGCGAGGTGTTCGATGATCTCGGTTTCGCGCGGGGTCAGTTCGGACAGCGGGGTTTCTTCTTCCTCCGGCTCTTCGATCTTGCCGGTGAGGGCGCGCGCCAGGGTGCCGGCCAGCTGCGGGGTGACCACGGTCTCGCCGTCGACGATGCGCTGCAGGGCGGCCACCAGGTCTTCCGGGTCCATGTCCTTGAGCAGGTAGCCCTGGGCGCCGTTGCGCAGGGATTCCACCAGATCGCGTTCCTCGCTGCTGGTGGTGAGCATGGCGATGGGCACCTCGACGCCGTTTTCGCGCAGCTTTTTCAGCACGCTGAGGCCGTCCATGTCGGGCATGCGCATGTCCAGCAGGATCACGTCCGGGTTGGCCTCGTGGACGATGCTGAGGCCGTCGTGGCCGGTGCTGGCGGCGCCGACGACGTCGATGCCGCTGCGCTCCAGCAGATTCTTCAGGCCGAGCCGGAACAGGGTGTGGTCGTCGATGAGTAATACCCGCATTGCATGCTCCATCAATGTGACCCGTTACGCAGGTGACAGGGTGTCAGTGGGCGCCATGCTCCGGGGCGGGGGTTTCCTGCCGCTCGAAGGTGTCCTGCATGCCGCTGCCGTCATCCTGACCGTAGCGCAGTTTTAATTCAACCCGCGTGCCTTCGCCCACCTCGCTTTCGATGTTCAGCTCGGCGCCGATGCGGTTGGCGCGCTCCTTCATGATGGTCAGCCCTACGTGCTCACCTGGCTGGCCGTTGCAGACCTCGCTGGCGATGCCCATGCCGTCGTCTTCGATGAGGACGTGGAAGATCTGCCCGGGCTGGCAGCGGATCATCACGCGCACGTTTTCCGCGCCGCTGTGCTTGCGGATGTTGGCCAGCGACTCCTGGATGATGTGCAGCAGGTGCACTTCCTGCACCGGCGGCAGGTTGAGGTCCTGGCATTCATTCTGGAAGAAGATGTGGATGTCGCATTCGTCCTCGAAGCGCTCGATGAGGCTTTCGATGGCCGGGATCAGGCCTCGCTCGTCCATGCGGATGCGGAAGTGGGTGAGCAGTTCGCGCAGTTCGATGTTGGCCTCGTCGAGGCCGCCCTTGAGTTGCGCCATTTCCTGCTGGGCGGCGTTCTCGTCGTGCTGCTGGAAGGCCTGGTGCAGCAGGCTGACGCGGAAGCGCAGGCTGGCCAGGGTCTGCGCCAGCGAGTCGTGCAGTTCGTGGGCCAGCATGGTGCGCTCCTGCATGATGGACATGCGCTTGGATTCCTCGTCCCAGCGCGCCTTGGCGATGGCCATGCTGAGGTGCTGGCCGATGTTGGTGAGGATGTCCTTGATGTCGTCGCGGTCGGCCAGGCCGAGTTTTTCCACGAACAGGTTGTAGATGCCCAGGGTGCGGTTCTGGTAGCGCAGGGGGATGGCGATGCTCTCCAGCTTGTCGCCGGCGAACAGCAGGTCCTTGACGATGTTGGGGCAGTGGCTGTGGTCGTTTTTGCAGACGATCATGTTGTGCTCGAATTCCTGGGCGCACAGGCAGCGCTCGATGGGCACCAGGCGGATCTTTTCGATGGTGGCGTCGTCGAGGCCGACACTGGCCACCAGGCGCATCTGGTCGTCGTCGCTGAGCAGACGCACGGTGCCGGCGTGGGCGTAGACGATCTCGGTGAGGGTGTGCAGGAATACCGTCAGCAGTTCGTCCAGATCCTGGGCGGCGTTGCTGCGCGCGGCGACGTCGTAGAGGATCTCCAACGAGCGGGTCTTGCGTTGCAGGCGCAGGGTCTGGCGGTTGACGCGCTCGTCCATTTCGCGGGTCAGGGAGCGCAGTGACTCACCCAGGTTGTTGATGTCCCGGGCGAGGGCGGCGAATTCGCCGTGACGGGGCTGGGGCACGCGCGCCGAGAGATTGCCGCTGCGCATCTTTTGCGCCCAGTCGCGCAGCTGTTGCAGGGGTTGCAGCAGGTGGCTCTTGATGCGCTGCAGGGTGAGGGCGATCAGCGCCAGTCCGGCGGCGGCGGCCAGCACTTGCAATATCAGCAGGGTCTCTGCCTGCGAGGGCCAGCGTTGGCTGGCGAAGCCGAACAGGGTGATGGAGATGAGTATCAGCACCAGCCCGGCCAGCGGTGCGAACAGCTCGCTGTTGACCGTCGAGCGCTTGTGGCGGCGGCGCTCCCGCTGGTGTCGGGATTCGCTTGGCGACGGTTGCCGTAGGGGGCGTTTACGTTTCGGCACCGGCGCTGTACTCAGGGATGCTGGTCGAGGGCGCCGTCTTCGGTGGGCGGCTTGTAGTTGGGGTCGTTGGGGTTGAGGAAGATGAAGTTGAACTGGCCCGGCTCCAGTTCGACGAAGTCCATGTGCGCGCCGTTGAGCAGTTCCAGGCAATCGGGGGCGATGACCACGGTAATGCCTTCGATGACCACCTGGGCATCGTCTTCTCTGGCTTCATCGAAGCCCATGCCGTAGTCGATGCTTTCGTTGGCGTTCATCTTCGCCGCCAGGCGCAGTGCCAGGCCTTCGTTGTCGCCCTGGCGGGATTTCTTGATCTGCTCGATGGCGCTGGGGGATAGGGTGATCAGGCTCATGATGTCTACTCTAGGTTATGTTCTTTCGGTGATTGATGACATTCGCAGGGCGGGCATTGCCCATCAGAATAGCGGCTTGTGCTAACTACGGTGGGCAGCGCCCACCCTGCAGGATTGTTGCTCGATGGCCTTTTGCTGGCGCACGAAATCGACGAAGCGCGCCACCCAGCGGTTGCCCTCCACGTCGCGCAGGTGAGCATAGCAGGCCAGCACGTTGCGGTGAACGAGGCCATCGTGGCGTCCGTCGATGCCACTGCCGCGTTTCACCGCGTAGGCAAAGCGCAGATCGGCGGGCAGGTTTTCCAGCGCCGAATAGTGGAATTCGTGTGCCTCGATGTCCCGTGGTGTGGCGCCCCTTGCCCAGGGCATGTGGCCGGTTTCCTGCAATTGTACATAACCACGGCCCTGCGGGCGTTCGTGCATCACGCTGTCGGCGGGCAGGGCGCCCACCATCTCGCAGCGATGGCCCTTCCAGGTGACGCTGCGGGTCAGATACATCAGGCCGCCGCATTCGGCGTAGGCGGGCAGGCCGGCGTCGATGGCGCGGCGGATGTCCTCGCGCAGGCTGCGGTTGGCCTCCAGCGCGGGCATCTGCGTCTCGGGGAAGCCGCCGCCGATGAACAGGCCGTCGATGGCGTCGGGCAGGCGCTCGTCGCGCAGGGTGTCGAAGGGCAGCAGCTCGGCGCCGGCGCGGGTGAAGGCCTCCAGGTCGCCCGGATAATAGAAGCCGAAGGCGGCGTCGCGGGCGATGGCGATGCGCAGGTCGGTGCTGGGCCGGTGGATCTCGCTGAGCGGCTCGGCCTCGGGCAGGGGGGCGTGGGCGGCGATGGCTTGCAGCCGGTCGAGGTCCACCTGGGCCTCGATGGCCTGCGCCATGGCGTCTATTTGCCGTTTGACGGCCTGGGCCTCGTTGCTGGGCACCAGGCCCAGGTGGCGCTCGCGGATCTGCAGCGCGGGGTTGCGGTGCACGGCGCCGATCACCGGGACGTCGGTGTAGTGTTCGATCACCGCGCGCAGCTTGGCCTCGTGGCGGCGGCCGCCGAGCTGGTTGAGGATCACGCCGGCGATGTTCACCTCCGGGGCGAAGGCCTGATAGCCGAGGATCAGCGGCGCGATGCCGCGCGTCATGCCCTGGGCGTCGATGACCAGGATCACCGGCGAGTGCAGCAGGGTGGCGAGGGCGGCGTTGCTGTTGCTGCCGTCCAGGTCGAGGCCGTCGTAGAGGCCCTTGTTGCCCTCGATCAGGCACAGCTCGGCGTCGCCGCCGTGCCTTTGCGCGGTGCGCAGGATCTCCGCCCGGCTCATGGTGTGGAAGTCGAGGTTGTGGCAGTCGCGGCCGGCGGCGCGCGACAGCCACATGGGGTCGATGTAGTCCGGTCCCTTCTTGAACGGTTGCACCTTCAGGCCGCGCAGGCGGAAGGCGGCGCTGAGGCCGATGCTCAGCGTGGTCTTGCCCGAGGACTTGTGGGCGGCGGTGATGAAGATCTGCGACATGGCAGGCGCTGGCTGCGCGACGTTCAGGCCGCGGCGCCGAAGCGATCCCTGGCGCGCGTCAGCCACAGGTCGGTGGCCTGCAGTTCGGCGTCGTCGATGTTGTCGGTGCGGCCCATCAGCTTGAGGGCGATGGCGGTGGTGCCGATCACGGCGGCCTCGCCGTATTCGTCGTCCTCCGTCCCTTCCCACACGGCCCGCAGGCGTTGCACGTCCAGTGCATCGTCCTTCATGTGGCGGGTCTTGAACAGGGCCGGCCATTCCTCGTCGGACAGCTCGCCGTCGTGCACGCTCTGCACCAGGCAGGACATGTCCGGGTTGCGCTCGATCTCGCCGCCGTCGCCCTTGATCACCGCCAGGTGCGGTATGCCCAGCAGCAGCGCGGCCTCCTGGTGCATGGGCCGGTAGCCGGGGTGGAAGATGCCCTGCATCACGTAGTCGGCATCGAAGGGGTTGAGCATGCGGGCGATGGTGTGCACCGGTGAGCGCAGGCCGAGCAGGGGGCGCAGCTCGATGATCTGGTGCAGCTTGGGCGAGAGGAATTCGAGGTCGAGATAGGCGAAGTTGCTGTCCTCGATGCGCTGCGCGGCCTCGGTCAGTGAGCTGCAGGGGGTGATGCCCAGCGCCTTCAGCACGTCCTTGGTGTAGAGGCGGCCGGCGGTGTGGCCGCTGGCGCCGTGCATGAAGAGCTTCACGCCGTTCTGCGCCAGCAGCAGGGTGCTGAGGAGGAACCACGGCAGCTGGCGGCGCTTGCCGGCGTAGGAGGACCAGTCGAGATCCACCCTGGGTGCGTCATCGGGCACGGAGAGGGTTTCGCGCACGGCGCGGATGAAACCGGCCAGCTCCTCCGGCTCCTCTTCCTTGACGCGCAGCAGCATCAGGTAGGCGCCGAGTTGCTCCGGTTGCACGTCATCGTTCATCACCATGCGGAAGGAGTCGAAGGCCTCTTCCTGGGTGAGGGCGCGGGAGCCGTTCTTGCCCTTGCCGAGGATGCGCACGTATTGGGCGAATGGGTGTTCAGTCTGCATGTTTTTTCCGGGATTGCTGAGGTGTGTGGCGGTTGATTCTAGCCTATTCTGCAAAATGCCCCACTGATCCGTAGGCGCGGGCCATGCCCGCGATGGGCTGGAAGGGGAAACAATCACTTTGTGGGAGCGGCTTCAGCCGCGAATAAATCCAGCCCGTATTCGCGGCTGAAGCCGCTCCCACAATCTCCAAAACAACATCCATCGCGGGCATGGCCCGCTCTTGCAGGGCGTGGAGTATCAGTGACTTATGCCTCGTCGGCCTTGTAGTGCGGATCGACGCGGGCGTCTTCCAGGCTCAGGGGCAGGAACTTGAGCAGACGGATGCCCACCACCACGATGGCCAGGGCGATGCCGACGCCGCCGATGCCCAGCAGGGTCTCCGCCAGGGTGGGCGAATAGGGATTCACCACGCCGTCGAAGAAGCTGCTGCTGACCTCCTTGCCCGGAAACAGCTGCAAGGGGTAGGCCTGGCCGCCGATGATGATCACGTACATCATGGCCAGGCCGCCGGCGACCACCAGCGCGGCGGCGGTGGTGGCCCAGCCGAGGGAGGCGCGGAAGGGGCCGAACCAGGCGATGGCCATGGGGATCAGGCTGCCGAGCAGCACGTAGCCCACCCAGAACAGGCCGCTGTAGACGTTGTCGCCGTCGAGCATGAAGTGCTCCACGCTGCGGTGTTCCGCCGCGTAAAGGTTGGTCAGGTGGTAGACGACGACGAAGAACAGCGCGGCGATCACGAACAGGCCCAGCAGGCGTTGCATGCGCACGATCATGTAGTCGCCCAGCGGCCGGCCGGCCCAGCGATAGCTGGCGAACAGCACCAGCATGAAGATGGCCAGGCCGAAGGAGAAGGACAGGGCGATGAACATGGGCGCCATGATGGCGGCGTCATAGGCCTGGCGCGCCACCAGCCAGCCGAAGATGGAGCCGGTGCCGGTGGTGAGGATCAGGCGCCAGACGAAGGCGAACAGGCCGGCGGTTTTGGTGTGGCGGTTGGCGCGCTTCTCCATCATGGTCCACAGGTAGATGCCGACGATGAGGAAGAAACCGTTGTAGAGGATGATGTTCCAGGCAAAGATGGACATGAAGTTGAGGTTCATCATGGCCATGATCAGGCGGTCGGGGTGACCCAGGTCGAGCACCAGCACCATCAGGCCGCCGGCCAGCAGGGCGATGGCCAGCAGGCCGGAGAGGCGCGACAGGGGCTTGAGCGCGGTGCGACCGAATACCGAGGCCATGGAGGCCACGTTGAGCGCGCCGGAGGCGGCGACGATGAGGAACACGGCGAACACGTGCGGCATGCCCCAGACGATCTGGTTGTTCATGCCGGTGACCCAGTGGCCGTTGTGCTCCATGTACCAGGCGGCGCCCAGGCCGGCGGCGATCAGCAGGCCGAGTAGGCCCAGCAAGGCCCAGAAGCCGGTGCTGTCGCCGGAAATCTCACGAAAGGTGGTTGGTTTCATGGCAATGACTCTCGTTAGATATGCTGATAACGCACGCCCAGGTCGAGGCCCAGGTCGCCGCGGATCTCGGTGCTGGGCTCGCTGGCCAGGCGCCGGGCGATCTCACTGCCAGGATCCTTGAGGTCGCCGAACAGGATGGCCTTCTCCGGGCAGGCCTCGGCGCAGGCCGGCTGCTCGCCGCGGTCGACGCGGTTCACGCACAGGTTGCAGCTCTCCACCGTGCCCTTGCCGCGGGGTGACTCGGTCTTCTGGTCGTGCAGGTCCTCGTGGATGAAGGAGCGCGCCTTGTAGGGGCAGGCCATCATGCAGTAGCGGCAGCCGATGCAGCGGTGCTTGTCCACCTGCACGATGCCGTCGGCGCGCTTCATGGAGGCGCCGGTGGGGCAGACGTCCACGCAGGGCGGATGGGCGCAGTGCTGGCACATCATGGGCAGTGAGGTCTCATGACCCGTCGCGCGGTCGCGCACCGTGACCTTGCGTATCCACTGGGCCTTCTGCTCGGGGCGGGATTTCTGCTCGTCCGTGCTGCCGCGGCCCCAGCCGTGTTCCATTTCGCAGGCCTTGACGCATTCGTCACAGTCGCTGGCGCACTTGCTGGTGTCGATCAGCAGGCCCCAGCGGTTGGCGCTGCTGGCGGCCTGGTCGGCGGGACGGGCCTCGGCGACGGCATTCAGCAGCAGGCCGCCGGCCAGGGTGGCGCCGCCGGCGATGGCGGCGGTCTGGCCCAGGAAGCGGCGACGGTAGTGGTCGATCTTGTTGTCGCTCATAACGCTCCGTCCTTTGCCTCGGGCGTGGAAACGTGGCACTGCCAACAGTCCACCGTAACGGCGGCGTAGTCGTGGCACTCGCGGCAGAAGTGGCGCGGGTCGCTGGCCGTCACCGCCTTGCCGTCTTCGCCCTTCACCACGTGACAGGTGAAACAGTTCTTCAGGCTGTGTTTTTTGCTGCGGATGCCACGGCGCACGGTGTCGTCACGCTGATGTTCGAGCAGCGCCATGTGGTTGCGCCGCATGAACTCGGTGTCTTCCACGCACTGTTCGCCCTTGATGGCCTCGGGGATGTCCGGCTTCGGCGCGCCGGCGAGCGCCGGTGTGCCCGCCGTCAGCAGCAGGGCCAGCAGTGGCAAGAGGGGATACCCATAGCGTTTCACGGCATTACTCCCGGTTTCACGGCCGATGGTGGTCAGTGGTCGGTAACTCAAGCAGCGGGGCCGTTATTCGCCCAGGCCCATCTTGATGTAGCCGGTGGGGCAGACGTCGGCGCAGATGTGGCAACCGATGCAGCGGGTGTAGTCGGTCTCCACGTAGCGGCCGATGGTGTGCTTGTCCTTCGCCACCTTGTGCACGGCGTCCTGCGGGCAATAGATGACGCAGTTGTCGCACTCGAAGCACATGCCGCAGCTCATGCAGCGGCCGGCCTCGGCGACGATTTCCTCTTCCGGCAGGGGCAGCACGCGTTCCTCGAAGTGGCCCAGCACCTCGCTGGCGTCGGGGACGATTTCCTTGCGCTTGTGGCGCGGTTCGTATTCGAAGTGGCCGAGGAACAGCTCGTCGGCGGAGACGATGGAATAGG
>JALSHB010000197.1 GCA_026982475.1 Chromatiales bacterium | reverse complement strand
AAAGCGCAACTGTAGGAGCGGCTTCAGCCGCGAAGCAGGGCTTGCCAGTCCCTTCGCGGCTGAAGCCACTCCCACAAGGCAACAGGCTGTTTTGTCGTGACAGACCATCGCGGGCATGGCCGCTCCTGCAACGCACCACGACGGGCGCGCAATTACATGACGGGAATACGCAGGGTCTGGCCGACCCGGAGGCGGTCGCCGGTGAGGTTGTTGGCGGTGCGCAGGTATTTCTGGCTGACACGGTATCTCTGCGCAATGCCGCTGAGGGTGTCGCCGCGGCGGATCACGTATTTCCGCTCGCCGTTTGCCTTCGGGCCCGCCGATTTCAGCGCCAGGAGCGTGCCGGGTGGCGGATTGCGGTCGAAATAGCTGCGCACGCCGCGCAGCATGGCGCGGGCCAGCTTCTGCTGGTAGTTGGGATCGCGCAGGTTGCGCTCCTCGCGACTGTTGGAGATGAAACCGGTCTCCACCAGGATCGAGGGGATGTCCGGCGATTTCAGCACCACGAAACCGGCCTGCTCCACGCGCGGCTTGTGCACCTTGGTGATGCGCTTCAGCTCGCCCAGCATCAGTTCGCCGACATCGAGGCTGGCGGCAATGGTGGCATTCTGCGACAGGTCCAGCAGCACCGAGGCGAGCAGGTTGTCCTTGTCGTCCAGGCTCACGCCGCCGATGAGATCGGCGCTGTTCTCGCTTTCCGCCAGCCAGCGGCCGGCCTCGCTGGTGGCGCCCTTCTGCGACAGCACCCACACCGAGGCGCCGCGGGCACGGCCGTCGCGGAAGGCGTCGGCGTGGATGGAGATGAACAGGTCGGCCTTCTTTTCGCGCGCCTTCTGCATGCGCTTGCGCAGACTGACGTAGTAGTCGCCGGTGCGGATCATCACCGGGCGCATGCCGCGCTCGGCGCGGATCAGCCGCTCCAGCCGCCGCGCGATGGCCAGCACCACGTCCTTTTCACGCGTGCCGTGGCGGCCGGAGGCGCCGGGATCGTCACCGCCGTGGCCGGCGTCGATGGCAATGATCACGTCGCGCGCCCTGCCCTGCGTGGCCTGCACGCTGCGCTGGGTCACCGTCGGCTTGCTGCGCGGCTCCAGCAGGTCGATCACCAGGCGGTGGCCATATTGCTGTGTCGGCTTGAGCAGGAAGCTCTTCGGCTGCACCCTGTCGCGCATGTCCAGCACCACGCGCAGATCGCCGCCATTGTGCGTGGCGCTGCGCACCCGATGCACGAAGCTCTTGCTGAGATCCAGTCGGCTCAGGTCATGCCGCAGGCGGGCATTCCTGATGTCCACCACCACCCGCTCGGGGGAATGGAGCACGAAGAGCTTGTGATCGACGGGGCCGTCGAGATCGAAGACCAGGCGGTTCTGGTCCGGGCCGGACCACAGGCGAACCCCCTCGATGGTGGCCGCCGAAACCGGCAAGGCAAGCGCCAGGGCAAGGAAAAACAGCACGGCAAATGGCAGTGACAGGCGCGTGGGCTTGGCGAAGAGAGTCCCCATAACGTTCATTGTGCAAAAAAAATCCGCCAACGCAAGTTATTTGTTGGCTTTTTTTGTTTAAGAACACGGGGATAGAAAGGAAACCTACAGTGACATGAAGGTTTGAACCTGAATCCGCAGATTCATGACGGCGAATCGCACAACTCATTGATACGTCTCGCTATATGAAAAATCTCGGCAATAGTCCCCGCTATTCCCTCGATTTTTCATTACGCGATACGCATCAAGCCGTTGCACGCTTCATCCGCCCTGAACCCGCGGATTCAGGTTAAACAGTAGTCAGGGGCCGCCATGGCGGAAAACGCCGGGATCAATCGTCGAAATGCGCCAGCCAGCCATGGCGCTCGCCGGCCCCGGGGCGCAGGCTCACCCGCCGGGCCTGGCCGTGGTAGGCGATGTCCACCACCACATCGGCCGCCGGCAGCACGCCCTCGCCGCGCTGCGGCCACTCCACCAGCACCACCGCCCGCGGATCGAAGTAGTCGCGGATCCCTAGGTATTCCAGTTCCTCGGGGTCGGCGAGGCGATAGAGGTCGAAATGATAGGCGTGGCCGCCGGCGAACGCGTAGGGCTCCACCAGGGTGTAGGTGGGGCTCTTGACCCGCCCGGCGACGCCCAGGCCCTGCAGGATGCCGCGCGACAGGGTGGTCTTGCCGGCGCCGAGTTCACCGTGCAGGTACAGCACGCCACCGCCGCGCAGGTGTGCGGCGATGCGCGCGCCGAGGGCCAGCATGGCCGCCTCGTCGGGGACGTCCAGCACGAGTTCGTCGCTCACGCCAGCAGCTCGCGCAGATGGGGGAACAGGTCGCTGGCCAGCAGGCCGTGCTGTCCGGCCGTGGCGGCGCGGTCGGCGGCCGCGGCGTGCAGGCAGACGCCGCGCCGCGCCGCTTCAGCGCCGTCCAGCCCCTGGGCCATCAGCGCCGCGATCACGCCCGTGAGCACGTCGCCCATGCCGCCGCTGGCCATGCCGGGATTGCCGGCGTCGCAAAGACCGACCTCGCCGGCCTCGTCGATGATCAGCGTGCCCGCGCCCTTCAGCACCACCACGCCACCGTATTTCCGTTGCAGGGCACGGGCGGCGGCGAGGCGGTCGACCTGTATTTCCGCCGTGGTCCGGCCCAGCAGCCGCGCCGCCTCGCCGGGGTGTGGCGTGAGCACCCAGCCATCGCGCCGCAGCGGCTCGGCGGCCAGCAGGTTGAGGGCATCGGCATCCACCACCAGCGGCAGGCGACTGGCCAGCGCCGCGCCCAGCAGCCGCCGGCCCCAGGCGTTCTGCCCCAGACCCGGGCCGATGGCCAGTACCGTGGCGCGGCGCATCAGGCGCTTCAGCGACACGCCACCGTCGACGCCGTGACACATGAGTTCGGGCCGCGCGGCGCTGATGGCCTGCGTGTGTTCGGCGCGCGTGGCCAGGCTGACCAGGCCTGCGCCGCAGCGCAGCGCCGCCTCGCCGGCCAGGCGCGCCGCGCCGGACATGCCGTGATCACCGCCCATCACCAGCACATGGCCGAAGTCGCCCTTGTGGGCACAGGGCCGGCGCGGCGGCAGCCAGGCCCCGACGGGCGGTGGCGTCAGGCGGGTGGCCGCCGGGACAAGGCGTACATACGTCTGCGGCGGCACGTCGAGATCGTCGAACAACACCTCGCCGCAGTGATCCGGCCCCTGCCCGGTGAACAGGCCCAGCTTGAGGCCGATGAAGGTCACGCAGACATCCGCCCGCACCGCCACGCCCAGCACCGCGCCGCTGTCGGCCTGCAGGCCGGAGGGGATATCCAGCGCCAGCACGCCGCAACCGGCATCGCCCGCGGCATTGATCGCCCCGATAGCCTCGCGCCAGATGCCGCTCACCTCGCCGCCGAGGCCGGTGCCAAGCAGGCCGTCCACCAGCACGTCGGCCACGGACAGATCCTGGCCGACAAAGCCCTCGACGCGCAGGCCGGCGTCCGTTATCTGTTGCCGTGCGCTCAAGGCGTCGCCATGCAGACGGCGGGCGTCGCCCACCTGCCACACGCTCACCCGCAGCCCCGCCGCCTGCGCCAGGCCCGCCAGCACGGAACCGTCGCCGCCGTTGTTGCCGGTGCCGCACAGCACGCCGATGTGGCGCGCGCGCGGCCAGCGCTGGCGGAGGGCCTCGAAGGCGGCATGACCCGCACGCTGCATCAGGCTCAGGCCGGGGATGCCCAGCTCGTCGATGGCGATGCGGTCGAGTTCCCGCACCTGCTCGGCGCGGTAAAGACTGTGGGGCAGGGGTTTCATGGCGCTATCATAGCGGCTATGGATGAATCACAGAACCGGCCCGGCGACTGGCAACAACTCGCCGCCGACATCAAGCAGTGGGGCCACGAGTTGGGCCTGCAAAAGGTCGGCATCAGCGACATTCAGCTGTCGGCCGCCGAGGCGCGCCACTTCGAACGCCTGGCCAAGGGCTACCACGGCGAGATGGACTACCTGGCCAGCCACGGCCACAAGCGCACCCGCCCCGCCGAACTGGTGCCGGGCACCCTCAGCATCATCAGCGTGCGCATGGACTACCTGCCCGCCGCGGGCGCCGACCCGGAGACGGTGCTGGGCGATGCCGAAAAGGCCTACATTTCCCGTTATGCCCTGGGGCGCGACTATCACAAGGTGTTGCGCAAGCGCCTGCAGAAGCTCGCCACGCGCATCCAGCAGCATATCGGCAAGTTCGGCTACCGGGTGTTCACGGACAGCGCCCCGGTGCTGGAACGGCCCATCGCCGAAAAGGCCGGCCTGGGCTGGATCGGCAAGCACAGCAACCTGCTCGCCGAGCACACCGGCTCGTGGTTCTTCCTCGGCGAGATCTACACCGACCTGCCGCTGCCGGTGGACAGCCCCGTGAGGCCGCACTGCGGCACCTGCACCGCCTGCATCGACGTCTGCCCCACCCGCGCCATCGTCGCGCCCTACGAGGTGGACGCCCGCCTGTGCATCTCCTATCTCACCATCGAGCTGCGCGGCACCATCCCCGTCGAGCTGCGTCCGCAACTCGGCAACCGCATCTACGGCTGCGACGACTGCCAGCTGTTCTGCCCGTGGAACCGTTTCGCCACCCCCAGTCCGGAGACAGACTTCCTGCCCCGCCACGCCCTCGACGACAGCACGCTGATCGAACTGTTCGCCTGGGACGAAGAAACCTTCTTGCAACGCACCGAAGGCAGCCCCATCCGCCGCCTCGGACATGAACGCTGGCTGCGCAACATCGCCGTGGCGCTGGGCAATGCGCCGCGATCAACAGCGGCCATTGTCGCCCTGCGCCATCGACTGGATCATCCGTCAGCCCTGGTGCGCGAACACGTGCAATGGGCACTGGCGCAACAACAGGCATAGCCTGCCACCCCGCGTCACCCGCCGGCGCTTTTGCACCTTGACCTCAATCAAATTCATCCCCCCATCGCCTTGCTACCCTGATTTTCACCACCCACCGCACAGCGGCTTGTCTCACGCGAGCAATCCCCACCCCATCAACGATGAGGTCTGTCTTGAACGAAACAGCAACCAATCCCCGGCTGGAACAACGCAGGCTGGAGCAACTCAGGCTGGAGCAACTACAGGACATCTTCCGCACCCTCTGCAACGGCGGTGATGCAGCCCGCCCCCGCCTCAGCGCCCGACGGGCAACAGAATGCCGAGGACGCGGTCGCCCCACACATGCATGCCCAGCCCGGAGATGATCAGGGCGCTTCCCAGCCAGATCTCCAGCGAGGGATGCTCGCCGTTCAGCAACAGGCCGATGATCAACGCCAGCACCGGTGTCACCAGGGTGATCAATGCCACCCGGTTGGCCTCCAGGTGCTTCAGCAGGTAGAAGTACAGGGTGAAGCCCAGCGCCGAGCCGAACACGCCGAGGTAGACCAGCGCCAGGCCGGCCTGAATGCTGACCTGCACCGGCGTTGCGCCGTCGTATATCAGCCAGGTGACGACGAACAGCGGCATAACCACAAACAGACTGCCACTGGTGACCGTGAGACCGGGCAGACCTGCGCCCACCTTTTTCACCCACACGCTGCTGAAGCTGTGCAGAAACACCGCCATCAGCACCGCGATCACTCCCCACCAGGCATGCCCCTGCAGCAGGATGTCCGCGGCGAAAATACTCAACAGTCCACACAGGCCCAGGACCATGCCCAGCAGCCTGCCCGGCGTCAGGCTCCTTTCGCGCAGCCACACGGCGGCGATCAGCGCGGTCAACAGCGGGTTTAGGCCGAACAGCACGGCAATCAATCCCGACGGCACGAACTGCGCCCCCCAGTAGACACTGAGCATGCCGCCATAGATGCCCACCGCCGCGGCCACGTAGGTGCGTCGCGCCTGGCGATGCCAAGGCAGTCCCGGACTGAACAGTTGCAGCAATACGGCGCACACCAGCGCGCCGAGGGCCATGCGCCCGGTGATGCCGAACAGGTAGCCCCAGCCTTGACTGCTCCATTGAATCGCCAGTGGGGTGGTGGCCCAGATCAGGATCACTCCCAGGTATGCCGCTGGCACAGACATGTCTTTTCTCCCTTTGTGCCGCCGTAACGCCTCACCCCTCAGATGGCGGAATGGTCGCCATACCTCACTCCCGCAGGGTGTGAACGGGAATCCAATGGTTTTACCACCATGGATTCCAGCTAAAATCGTGCCGGAATGCGGGCTGTCCAGGGGCGTGAGTAGATACCGTTTGTCTTCGTATCACATCCCCGAAAACGACAAAGGCCGCAGATGTTTCCCGTCTGCGGCCTTGATTGAATTCGGAATGTGTCAGTAATGCTTACTGCCGATGAACTCCCCCTGGCACGCGAACGGGCGCTGGCTTGGCTGCCCAGCGGGGCATCCAGACGATGGCGATTCGGTGCAGTGCGTGACGGGAATTCATGCCGTTGAGTGTGGTGGCCGCGCCATGGGCTGTCAACCCGGATGGCCGAAAAAAACGATCATTCACCCCAACGACACGAAGAGCGCGGCGGCGTTGTGACGGCGAAGACAGCAGCCCGTGGCCTCGGCAGCCAGCGGGAAGCTGCGCGGCGCTACCAGCGCATCTCCAGGGACAGACCGACAGCGGGTGCCTGCCGGGCCGGCCCACTGGCCAGCAACGCGGGATTGCCCGGCCCGGGGTCGTAGGCGGCCGGTGAAAGGGATCCGGGCGACATCGCCTGAACCCTTATCCGCGTGTCGACGCCGAACAGCCGATCCACCTGATGATTGATGGCGCCTAACGGATCGGTCAGCACCAGCAGAGTCTTGTCGCCCCAGCTCAGCTGGCCGCGACGCTGCTTGATGCCGTCACGCACGGTCTCGAAATACATGCCCAGCAAGACGCCCAGGCCTGGCGTGAAGATGAGATCCTGGATCGAGGCCGGCTCGAAGAAGGCCTCGGCGCCGAACTCGAACAGGGCGGACTGCAGCGCAGAAAACCAGAAGGCGCCGCTGCGGCTCAGACCCCGTTCCCGGCCGCGCGTGTAGTAGGTGGCGCCCCAGTAGGGATGGAGAATGTAATTGATGTAGAAATCGTCGCCATCCCACACCGGCTTGCTGACATGGTCGCGCCAGCGTTTCAGCTGGTTGGTCTCTTTTTCGCTGTCCGACCAGCCCGAAAACTCATTCGGCAACACATAGATGATGCCGATGGCCACCCATTGCAGGCCAAGGAAATAATAGGTGTCCCGCCGCAGGCCCGGCCAGTCCGGCTCGCTCTGGCGGGGCGCGGCCAGCGACCACGGGATGTACCGCGGTGAGGCCCCGGCAGCGGGTTTCTCCCCGTTCTCGGCCAGCGCCAGCAGGACATCCGGCGAGGTGTCGATCCGCAATCCGTCGCCGTAGGAAACCTGCAACAAGGGCCGCAGCGGGGTTTGATCGGCCTCACCGCCCCAGCACAGCAGCGGCAGTGACGACAGCAGCATAGCAATAAATAGACGCATCTCGATACCTGCCTTCAATCCCGCGCCGGCAACCGAATAAAGGTGTCCCGGTAGTGTTTCAGTTCGTTGATGGAATCGCGGATATCGTCCATGGCCAGGTGGCTGGATTCCTTCTTGAAGCCCTTGTAGACCTCGGGCGACCAGCGCCGCGCCAGTTCCTTCAGGGTGCTCACGTCCAGATTGCGATAATGGAAAAAGGCCTCCAGGTTCGGCATGCTGCGCGCCATGAAACGGCGGTCCTGGCAGATGCTGTTGCCGCACATGGGCGACTTGCCCGCCGGCACGTAGCGCTGCAGGAAGGCGAGGGTCTGGCGCTCGGCCTCGGCTTCGTCGATGCGGCTGTTCCTCACCCGCTCGATGAGCCCCGAGCCACCGTGCTGCCTGGTGTTCCACTCGTCCATGCCGGCCAGCACCGCATCGCTTTGGTGAATCGCCAGCGCCGGGCCTTCGGCGATGATGTTGAGTTCGCTGTCGGTGACGATGGTGGCGATTTCGATGATGACATCGTTCTGGGTATCCAGACCGGTCATCTCCAGATCGATCCAGACAAGATTGCCGGCATCCTGGCTCATGGTTGTACTCCCCTGCGAGAAAGGCGCTGATAATAGCAAAGCCGCGCGCAAATCGCCTTTCTGTCGGCACCGCGATCGACAGCCTGCTAGACTGTGTTACCCAGACCCATCAACCACACGGAGCGGATCCTCCCATGAAAAAACTCATGGTCAGCAGTTTCATCGGCACCCTGCTCATGCTGCCCGTATTCACCGTCAACGCCGCCGACGCGGATCACGGCAAGCGCCTGCACGACGGCAAGTGCAGCGGCTGCCACGGCACCCGCATGTACACCCGCCCCAATCGCAAGATCCACAACCTGCAGGAGCTGCAGGCGCGGGTGGAATTCTGTAACAACGCCGCCAAGGCCGGCTTCAGCCCGCAAGACCAGGCCGACGTGATCCATTATCTGAACCGGGATTTCTACAAATTCCCCGACATCCAGTGATCCCCTGCTCGTCTCACCACACACCACCTTTTCCGCATGGCCAGGCGTAAACTGAACCGCCGCCAGGCCTGGCGGGCGGAAAAGGTCCAGCAGGAGCGCCGCGCGCGCGCGGAAAAGAAGAGCGCCAAACTCAGCCGCGAGCTGGAGGGCAGCGAACTCGGCCCGGAACAGCCGGGACGCATCATCACCCGCTATGGGGCCAGCGTCGACCTGGAAGACAGCGAAGGCCGCATCCACCGCTGTCTGCTGCGCCAGAACATGCCCTCACTGGTGTGCGGCGACCGCGTCATCTGGCAGCAGGCCAGCACCGGCAACGGCGTGGTGGTGGCCATGGAGCCGCGCAAGACCCTGCTGGAGCGCCCCAACGCCGACGGCCACCTGAAGCCGGTGGCCGCCAACATCGACCAGATCCTGGTGGTGGCGGCGCCGCTGCCGGCGCTGGACCTGGGCCTCATCGACCGCTACCTGGTGGCCGCGGAGTTGACCGGCATCCCGCCGGTGCTGCTGATCAACAAGACCGACCTGCTCGACGACGAGCTGCTGGATTACATGCGCGAGCGCGTCGCCGTCTACAGCGAGATCGGCTACCCGGTGCTGTTCGTCAGCGCCTGTCAGGAGCAGGGGCTGGCGGCCTTGAAGGAACAGCTGAAGGACCGCACCAGCATCTTCGTCGGGCAGTCCGGGGTGGGCAAGTCATCGCTGATCAACGCCCTGCTGCCGGGGCAGGACATCCGCGTCGGCGAGCTGTCGGATGCCAGCGGCCTGGGCAAGCACACCACCACCACCACCGTGCTCTACCACTTTCCCGAGGGCGGCGAACTCATCGACTCCCCCGGCGTGCGCGCCTTCGGCCTCGAGCACGCCACGCGCAACCAGATCGCCGACGGCTTTGTCGAATTCCGCCCCTACCTCGGCCAGTGCAAATTCAACGACTGCCGCCACCAGGTGGAACCGGGCTGCGCCATACGGGCGGCGATAGAGAAAGGCGCGATCCGGCCGGAGCGCTTCAAGAGTTATCTGAACATCGTCGAGTCGCTGGATTAACCCGTTAGTTGCAAAAAAACAGGTCAAAAATCGCGCACATCCCGGTATTTCCAGGCGTTACTGTATGTGGCGCCCTTTCAGCAGGCGTTCATTGATAGTGCGATCCAGCGACATAGACCGGAATAAGGCGACGTGAAATCCGAGGT
>JALSHB010000196.1 GCA_026982475.1 Chromatiales bacterium | reverse complement strand
CCGGCGATGTCGCGGGCAATGTGCTCGATGTCGTCCTGGCGATTGCCCGCCGCCATGCGCAGCTCCGGTTCGTTGAGGGAGACGAAGTCGGCGCGCGGGTAGCGGGTGATGACGTGATAGCCGCGGTTGCCGCTGTTGACCTGGGTGTTGACGGCGAGAAAACGCGCGCCGCCGGCGAGGCTGTCGACCATGCCCGGCGTAATGAAACCGTTGCCGAAATCGGGGACGATGACGGCGTCGAAGCGCTCGAGGTGGCTGTCCAGCCAGCGGCGGATGTCACCCTCCATTTGTGGTGATGTCAGGGACTCGCCACCGAAGTAGACCTCGAACAGCTTGCTGGCGTCGTCGCCGATGTAGCGGCGCTTGACCAGGGTGTGGGCGCTGTCATTGGTGAAAAATCGAGGCTGTATATTGTCGCGCAGGTGCTGGCGGATGAAGTCCTCGTGCGATGCCAGGCCGCCGAGGCCGCCCAGTAGGGTAACCTGGCGGGCAAAGCCGGCAACGTGATTGGCCACGGCGATGGCGCCGCCGGCAAAGCGCTCGCGGCTCTCGTATTGTACCGCCAGCACGTTGCCCTTGCCGGTCTGGCCCAGCGGGCGGGTGTAGTGATATTCGTCGATGATGATGTCGCCGAGCACCAGCACGTCGAGGCCGGCCAGGCGGTCGAGGCACAGTTTCAGGCTTTCACCGTCGTGGCGCTGGCGAAAGCCGCGCAGGAAGTCGCGCACCTCGTCGCCGAGGGCGCTGAAGTGTTCGTTGAGCAGGTTGCTGGAGCTGAAGGTGGCCTCCTGGGTGAAATGGATGCGGCCTCCCACGCCCTCCACGGCGGCCTGCTCGCGGCGGATATTTCCCGTTACGTCGTCCTGTGCGCGGATGTAGTCGCTGCCCTTGACGTAGACCTGCGGGCGCAGGGCCTCGATGACGGGGATGGCGGTCTCGGCGGCATTGATGGCCACGCCGTCCACGCAGTACAGCGCGGCGATGCTCTCGGCGCGCAGGGTTTCGGTGAACACGGGGCGGTCCGGGCCCTTGTTGACGAAGGCGTCGGCGGTGAGTGTCACCAGCAGCCGGTCGCCGAGCTTGCGCGCCGCCTGCAGGTGCTTGATGTGGCCGATGTGCATGAGGTCGTAGGTGCCGTGGCAGAGCACGATGCGTTCACCACGCTGGCGGCAGTCGGCGGCAAAGCCCGCCAGTGCCTGCAGGCTCATGAGCTTGCCGGGCGGGTTTTCCGCCGGCTCCTGCGGGTTGAGTTTGACCACGCTTCCCTTAGCCATTGTCTTCATCGCTCCAGTCCATACCGAGCAGATCGGCGACGTAATGCAGCAGGAACAGGTGGCCGATTTCCACCATGCCGTAGTCGTCGGAATCTAACCAGTAGTTGATGTCTCCTAGTTGTCGCAGGGGATTGTCGGCGCGAAAGCCGGACAGGGTGACCACCCTTGCCGCGCAGGCGCTGGCGCATCGGCAGGCGTTGATGATGTTTTTCGACTGCCCCGAGCTGCTGATGGCGATGAGTACGTCGTTGGCCGTGAGCAGGCGTTCGACACGGCGGGAGAAGGCGTTTTCGTAGCCGTAGTCGTTGCTGAAGCAGGTGAGGGTGGATGAATCGTGCAGGGTCATGGCGCGCAGGCCGCCGACGTTGAAGAAGTCGGTGACGGCGTGGCTGGCGACGGCGGCGCTGCCGCCGTTGCCGATGATGTACAGGCCGCCGCCGCGGGCGCGGGTGTCGGCCAGCAGGCGGCTGAGACGTTCGATGCCCTGTTCGCGGCCGATTTCCCGCGTGCTCTTTTCGCTGAATGCGCCGGCACTGACGACGCTGGAAAATTCCCGGGCGTGGGTGGTGAAGGCGGTGCGTGTCAGCATGTCAGTGATCTCCGAGGTATTTGAACCAGCTGCGGGTGGCGTCGTGGATGGAGCCGGCGTCCCACAGCGGCGCCTCGCGCCACAGCTCGATGGCTTCGAGCATGCGGGCGACGCCGGTGGCGAAATCCACCTTCGCCGCCCAGCCCAGTTGGGCGTGAATGCGGCGGATGTCGGCGAAGGTGCAGTCGGGCTCGCCGGGGCGCTTGGGGATGTATTCCACCGCGCCGCCGAGGTGGCCGACCAGTTCGTTGATGCTGTAGTGGTGGCCGCTGCCGACGTTGAAGACCTTGCCGCTGATGTCGCTGGCGGCGGCGCAGGCGAAGGCGTCGGCGACGTCGCTGACGTAGGTGAAGTCGCGGCTCTGGCTGCCGTCGCCGACCACCGTGTAGGGCCTGCCCGCCAGTTTCTGGGCCAGGAATACGCCGAACACCGCGCCGTAGGCCCCGGTGGTGCGCGAGCGCGGGCCGTAGACGTTGAACAGACGCAGGGAGAGGGCGGGCAGGCCGTAGACCTGCGCCCAGTGCAGCACCATTTCCTCACCCAGGTATTTGGTCAGGGCGTAGGGATACTGGGGGCGGATCGCGGCGTCCTCCGGCGTCGGGTAGACGTCGGGGATGCCGTAGCAGGAAGAGGAGGCGGCATAGATCAGCCGCTTGATGTTTGCCGCCCTGCCGCATTCCAGCACGTTGAAGGTGCCCTGCACGTTGGTGGCGTAATAGATGTCGGGGTGCTCGATGGAGGGCACGATGTCGGCCTTGCCGGCCAGGTGGAAGACCCAGTCCACGCCCTCGAAGTGGGGGCGGATGGCCGCCTTGTCGGTGATGTCGGCCTCGACCCGGTGCAGGCCCGGCGCGTCCTTTACCGGCGCCAGGTTTTCCCAGCGGCCGCTGGAGAGATCGTCCAGGGCGATGACCTCGTGGCCGTCGCGGATCAGTCGTTCGACCAGGTGGCTGCCGATGAATCCGGCGCCGCCGGTGACCAGTGCCTTCATGGGTTGTTCTCCTTGATGCAGTCAGCAAATGCCTTGAAGGGTGGGAGCGGACCCTTGGGCCGCGATGGTTTTCTCGCCTCTGGCTTCGCGGCCCAAGGGTCCGCTCCTGCAAGATGCCGGGGGTGATTCATTGGCCTGGCGCTAAATAAAATTCACATGCGCCACGCTGTCCGTCGCCAGGGCGTGCAGGTAGCGGTTGATCTCGTCCATGCGGCAATTGGTGCGGCAGTCGCGGATGTCCAGCCGTTTGCGCACATGGTGGAAGCTGGCCTCGCGCCTTGCGCCCTGCCAGAGGTCCTTGAAACCCTGCTCATTGAGGTTGCCGTAATTGAAGCGCGGGTCTGTCAGGTAGGCGCTGCAGCCATACAGCGAGCCGTCCGCCATCACATAGGCCCAGAAGAAGGGCGTGGCGTGACAGCGCGGGTAGCGTTGCTGCGGGGCCTCGTCGAGCTTGCGCATGGTGGCGCTGCGGAAGACCACGTTGAAGCCCTCGCGGTTTTCCGCGGCCAGCGCCTCGGCCAGCTCGTCCATGGCCGTGTAGCGGGTGTCTTCGTAGATGTGGGTGTCGCTGAAACGATGCTGGGAATAGGGTTTCACCACCAGATAGTCGAGGCCGATGTGGTCGCGGCAGAGACGCGCCAGCTCGACCATTTCGTGGCGATTCTCCGGCAGCAGCAGGGACTGCGCGCCCAGGGTGCAACGGTGCCCGTGCCGCTCGCGCCGCTCGACCAGGCGTTGCAGGTTGGCGACCACGCGCGGGAAATCGGCGGCGTCCGTGCGGTGGATGTCGGCGTAGGTGGTCGCGCGGCCGGCGTTCACCGAGGCCTTGAACCAGGACAGGTGCGGCAGGGCGCGGTCGAGAAACTTGTCGGAGACCACCGTGGCGTTGCTGGTGATGGCGGTGTCGATGCCGCTCTCGGCACAGACCTCGATCATCTCCGGCAACTGCTTGTGCAGCAGGGGCTCGCCCTCGCCGGCGAACATGATGCTCTTCACCCCCAGCTTGCCCATTTCCCGCAGCCGCGGGGTGATGCGCTCCAGGTCCAGGCGCTGGGCCTGATAGCCGATGTAGTCCACCGCGCAGAAGGTGCAGCGGTGATTGCAGGCGCCGACGGGGGAGAGTTCCACGTACAGGGGATAGACATCGCGGGCCTTTTGCCAGTCGTCGCCCGCGTCCAGCCACTGGGCGACGCGCCGGGGATGGTAGATCAGCTTGTGGCTGTCGATGGCGAAGCGGTCGGCGCCCGGCGTCGCGGGCCGGGCGGGTTTTTCAAACTGGACGAGAGTTGACGATTTCATGACGCATGGCAGGCCTGTTTGAGGATTTGCTTGGAAAAAGCAGATTGTGTGCCAGTTTCCGGAACCCGTGCACCGGAGGGCCTGCTCGCTGCCCGGCGGGTGGCGCCACTTGTGGTTACGGCCTCGCGTGAATTAGTCTGCTCCCCATGTCTCAGTCATGGTGTGATAGCGAGATCCCCACCGGGGTCCATTTTCAGGCCGAGCTGCCCATTGCCTGGGAGCCGCTGCCGGGTCCGCCGGCGGCGGCCGGCGAGGCGAGCGTCCAGCTGGCCAACGAGGACCTGCTGGGCAATCTGCTGGTTCTCGACGAGGCCGTTGCCGACGCGGAAGAGGATGCCCAACAGGAACACTGGCGTCGGGTGGAGGCCAAGCTCGACCTGGTGCTGAGCCTGCTCGGCGAGATGCTGGCCCGCCAGCAGGGGCTGCCGACGGCGCGCCGGGTGTGCCTTGGCGGCGAGGTGCTGTGCATCGACGGCGCCGATAACCAGCCCCTGCCGGCGCCGGGGGCATGGCTGCGACTGCGGGTGTACCTGATGCCGAGCATCCCGCGGCCGCTGGTGGTGGCTGCCGAGGTGCTGCCGAGCGAGACGCCGAAGCGGTTGCTGCTGCGCCTGGCGGGCCTGCCGGAAAGCACCCGAGATCTGCTCGAACGCTTCGTCTTTCGCCAGCACCGGCGCGCCATTGCACAGGCCAGAAGCCACGCTTCATAAAAACGTCCCGCCAAGCCACAGCCTGAATCTGCGGATTCAGGTGCGAGTTAAATCCACTTCTTCCTATCCGCGTTCAGATAAAACGGATAGCTCTCCGTTTTTAAAGGCATTTTTCCTTCGTTCCGCGTGACAATATTTTGACATATTGAAAATCAGGTGTTTTACTTAGCGGGCGTGGGAAAACCGGCGAAGCCCGAGTGGCTCGTCAGGATTATCTTGAGGGAGTACCAGACCGGTGCGCGGAGGAAAAAATGCCCGATTCCATGACCATCCTGCTGGTGGAAGACGATAAACAGCAACGCGACAAGCTCGCTGCGATACTCGAATTCGTCGCCCAGGAACCGATCACCATCATCGACTACCAGACGGCCAGCGATAAGCTGAACGACAAGGTCGAGGCCATTATCCTCGGGGGTTGCAGCTCCCCGGAGGCCCGCAAGACAAGCTTCGAGGCCCTGCGCAAGGCGTCTGACAACATCCCCATCCTGGTGCTGGTGGAGGAAAACGGCGAGCAGGATCTCGACAAGGACATGCTCCGGCACGCCTTCAGCCTGATCAATCTCCCCATGCGTTACGCCGAGGTCTCCGACGCCCTGCATCGCGCCCAGGTCTACCGCCTGAGCCGGAAACGCGGCGGCGGCGTGAACCTGGAGCTTTTCCGCAGCCTGGTGGGTAATAGCCGCGGCATCCAGGAGGTGCACCGGCTCATCGAACAGGTGGCGGACACCGACGCCACGGTGCTGATCCTGGGCGAGTCCGGCACCGGCAAGGAAGTGGTGGCGCGCAACCTGCACTACCATTCCTCGCGCCGCGACAAGCCCTTCGTGCCCATCAACTGCGGCGCCATTCCCGGCGAGCTGCTGGAAAGCGAACTGTTCGGCCACGAGAAGGGCGCCTTCACCGGCGCCATCAGCGCCCGTCGCGGCCGCTTCGAGATGGCCGAGGGCGGCACCCTGTTTCTCGACGAAATCGGCGACATGCCCATGACCATGCAGGTCAAGCTGCTGCGGGTGTTGCAGGAGCGCACCTTCGAGCGCGTCGGCGGCAACAAGGAACTGACCGCCAATGTGCGCATCGTCGCCGCCACCCACCGCAATCTCGACGAACTGATCAGCAACGGCAAGTTCCGCGAAGACCTCTACTACCGCCTCAATGTCTTTCCCATCGACATGCCGCCCCTGCGCGAGCGCATCGACGACGTGCCCCTGCTGGTCAACGAGCTGATCGCGCGCATGGAGCATGAGAAGCGCGGCTCGGTGCGCTTCACCCCCGCGGCCCTGATCGCCCTGTGCCAGTACCGCTGGCCGGGCAACGTGCGCGAGCTCTCCAATCTGCTCGAACGGCTGGTGATCATGCACCCCTATGGCATCGTCGATGTGGGCGATCTGCCGGCCAAGTTCCGCCCCGCCGGCAGCACCGAAAACCTGCCGGAGGTCAGTCTGGACCCGCAACTGACGCCGGTGATGCCCATGCAGACGACCCGCCTGCCGCGCGAGGGCCTGGACCTCAAGGAACATATCTCCTCCGTCGAGTGCTCGCTGATCAAGCAGGCCCTGGACGAGGCGGGCGGCGTGGTGGCCCATGCCGCCAAGCGGCTGAAGATGCGCCGCACCACCCTGGTCGAGAAACTGCGCAAGTACGGCCTGCAGCGCAGCGAGGCGGTGAATCCGTGACGGGAATTTGACCTCGTCCTCGTGCGAATATCCTAACTGACTGAATAGAAAGGGAAATATTATTTAGGCACGCATTTTGCTCAGATCCGGCTGTCAAGAAACCACCCGCGGAAAGACCCGCGGCGGACAGCAACCGTCACAGCGAGGCGTGCACTATGGCCCTACAGCAGACCCCACGGATCCAGGCCCTCGAACACTCCTTCCAGGTCTTCGATCTGTCTTCCCCGCGGCGGGAATCCCCCCGCCCGCTACACGCCGTTCGCCAGACACCGCTGCCCGCGGCGGACAAGGCGACGCGCCTGCAAGCCATCTTCAATGCCCTGCCATCCGGCGTCGTGGTGCTGGACGCCTCGGGGCGGGTGCAGGAATGCAACCCCGCCGCCATCGAATTGCTCGGCGAGCCGCTCGAGGGCGAGCAGTGGACCGACATCATTGGCCGCGCCTTTTCCCCCCGTGGCGACGACGGCCACGACATCTCCCTGGCCGACGGCCGCCGCGTCAGCATCAGCACCTGCCCGCTGGGCGACGAGCCGGGCCAGCTGCTGCTGCTCAACGACGTCACCGAAACCCGCGAGCTACAGCAGCGCCTGAGCCAGCACCAGCGGCTCTCGGCCTTGGGCGAGATGGCCGCCGGCCTGGCCCATCAGGTACGCACGCCGCTGGCCTCCGGCCTGCTGTATGCCTCGCAGCTGAAGCGCCCGAATCTCGACGCCGACAGCCGCACCGAGCTGGCCGGCAAGGTGGTCAGCCAGCTGCGCCAGCTGGATGCGCTGACCAACGACATGCTGCTGTTCTCTCGCAGCGGCTATGGCGGCGACGAAATCATCGAACTGGATGACCTGCACGCCAGCCTGGCCAGCGCGGTGGCGCCGCACTGCGAGGAACGCGGCACCGAATTGCAGACGGCCAATGCCTGCCGGGGGGCGCGCGTGCAGGGCAATCCGCGCACCCTGCTCAGCGCCCTGCTGAATCTCACCAACAACGCCATGCAGGCCATGGGGCAGGGCGGTGTGCTGCAACTGGGGCTGCGCCCGGGCGCCTGCGGGATGCTGGAAATCACCGTCAGCGACACCGGCCCCGGCATTCCCGCCGAGGCGCGTGAACATCTCTTCAAACCCTTTTTCACCACCCGCGCCAATGGCACCGGCCTGGGCCTGTCCGTGGTGCAGGCCGTGGCCCAGGCCCATGGCGGCGGCGTGCGCGTCGACAGCCGGCCGGGCGAGGGCAGTGAATTCATCGTGCAACTGCCACGGCTGGATGACGGCCGGTGAGCCGTTCGTGGCAACAGATTTTGCTTCAGGAGGTTTTATGAAACAGGCAGTGATTCTGGTCGTGGAAGATGATGCGGAGCTGCGCGACGCCCTGTGCGACACGCTGGCCCTGGCGGGCTACGCCACGCAGACCGCCGACAACGGCTATGCGGCGCTGGACATCCTCGACCGCAAGACGGTGCAGATGGTGATCACCGACATCCAGATGCCGCGCATGGACGGCCACACCCTGCTGAAACAGATCAAGCGCAAGTGGCCGCAGCTGCCGGTGATGCTGATGACCGCCTACGGCTCCATCGAAATGGCCGTCGAGGCCATGCGCGACGGCGCCGTGGACTACCTCACCAAGCCCTTCGAGGCCGAGGTGCTGGCGGCCAACGTGGCGCTGCACGTCGATCCGCGTGCCGGCACGGCGATCGCTGCCGACGGCTCCGCCGATGACGAGATGGTGGCGGTGGACGCGCGCAGCCGCCAGCTGGTGGAGCTGTCGAAGCGCGTCGCCGCCAGCGATGCCACGGTGATGCTCACCGGCGAGAGCGGCGTCGGCAAGGAGGTGCTGGCGCAGTACATCCACCGCCACTCGGCGCGCGCCGGGCAGCCCTTCATCGCCATCAATTGCGCGGCGATCCCCGACAACATGCTCGAGGCCACCCTGTTCGGCTACGAGAAGGGCGCCTTCACCGGCGCCTACAAGGCCTGCCCCGGCAAGTTCGAACTGGCCCAGGGCGGCACCCTGCTGCTGGACGAGATCTCCGAGATGGACGCCGCCCTGCAGGCCAAGCTGCTGCGCGTGTTGCAGGAGCGGCAGGTGGAGCGACTGGGCGGCAACAAGCTCATCGAACTGGACGTGCGCGTGCTGGCCACCTCCAACCGCGACATGCGCGGCGAGGTGAAGGCCGGCCGCTTCCGCGAGGACCTGTTCTACCGCCTCAACGTCTTCCCCATCCGCATCCCCCCCCTGCGCGAACGCGCCGATGACATCGTGCCGCTGGCCGAACGCCTGTTGCAGAAGCACTTCCGCGCCGTCAGCGGCACGCTTTCTGCTTCTTTTTCCCACCGGCAGCCGCTGGATGCGCCGCGGCTGAGCGCGGCGGCGAAGACCCTGCTGCAAGAGCACCACTGGCCCGGCAATGTGCGCGAGCTGGACAACGTCATCCAGCGCGCGCTGATCCTGCACAACGGCGAACAGATCGCCGCCGAGGACATCCAGTACGAACTGGCCGACGAAGCACCGGCGCCGGCGGGCGGCGGTGACGGCCCCAAGTCGCTGGTCGATGAAATGAAGGGCCACGAATACAGCCGCATCCTTGCGGTGCTGAAGGCCGATCACGGCAACCGCAAGACCGCCGCCGAGAAGCTGGGCATCAGCCAGCGCACCCTGCGCTACAAGCTGGCGCGGATGCGCGAGATGGGCATGCAGGTGCCGGGCCGCTACGGCGCGGAGATGTCATGAGCGGTTGTTTGCTGATTGGTAACGGTTTGCCACAGAGGCACAGAGTACGCAGAGGATGTGTAGGAGCGGGCCCAGCCCGCGATGTGACGGCTGATCAGAGTCAAACAGGAGGGTTCCAGCATGAATGAGATCGATACCAGCCAGCTGCTGGTGCAGATGCGCGCCATGGCCGCCGCCGCGCAGGGGCAAGCCGCTGCCGCCCCGCAGCAGGCCAATGGCCCCGCCGACTTCAGCGCCTTGCTGAAACAGAGCATCGACGGCGTCAACAAGCTGCAGAAGGCCTCGGGCGATCTGGGCAACGCCTTCGTCATGGGCGATCCCAATGTGAGCCTGGCGGAGGTGATGATCGCCAAACAGAAATCCGG
>JALSHB010000195.1 GCA_026982475.1 Chromatiales bacterium | reverse complement strand
TGTCGAAGGCGACCTTGCCGCGGACGATGGAGCCCTCGCTGTAGGGTATCTGTCCGTCGACGGGCTCGACCTCGGCGATCTGCTTGAAGTCCGTCTTCAGGTAACGCCCATCTGCATCGAAGTCGGCCTCATCGGCATCCTCCGGCGCCCAGGCGGCGGTGATGTCGAAGCCCTTGATGACCGGGATCAGGCTGTCGATCTGCGCCGCGCTGAGCAGTCCGCCCCAGGCGGGCATGCCGCTTGCGGTGAGGCCGTGTTCGATGGTGCGGCGCAGGTCGCTGTCGCGCGGCAGCAGGGTCCCCGGCGAGGTCTTGTACTTGAACAGGGCGAGGCTGAAGTCACGCGGCTGCGGGTACATGCGTTGCGAGGCGGGACCGTTGTTGGTGCCGTCCTTGCCGTGACAGACGGCGCAGCGCTGTTGGTAGAGGGCCATGCCCATCAGCGGCGGATTCCCCTTGGCCGGGGCGGTCTCGCCGGCTTGCGGCAGCAGGCCCGCCGAATCGGTGAGAAAGGTGATGATCTGCCACATGCCGGTCTCGTCCAAGCGCTTGTGGGCGATGGGCATGGCCCGCGCCTCTTCGCTCGTCTTCGGCGGCGCGGCGCCGATGTCGATGCGCCACAGGGCGAAGGCCGTCCGCAGCGGGCTCGGCAGGCCCGGCTCATGGGCGCCGCCATACTGCGCCGGCGACATGCCGTCCAGCCAGTCGCCGTGGCAGCCGAGACAGCCGTGGTAATAACGGGCGCGCCCGGCCTCGACGATCTCGTTGTAGAGGGTCCAGCCCCTGGCCCGGTCCGTGGCCATCAGCGCCAGGGCCTCGTTGCGCAGGGGATTGTCCGCCGGCGCCAGGCTGAAGGAGCGGCCGAGGATGTTCAGGGTCCCGGACGAGGCGGGATACTCCTGGCTCATGGCCACCTCCGGCACCGCCACGGAAGGACCGGTCATTTCGTAGCTGGCGTAACCCGCCAGTACGGCGATGACGATCAATACGGCCCATTGCTGGACGGCCGGCATCTTCAGCCCTGTCATGTGCGTGCTTGCTCCACTTGCAATTGTTCGTGATTCGACTGTTCGTGATTCGACAGAAGGTGTTTCACCACCTGGCCGCCGACTATACTCGCCCCGCCTAAACCGCGGCTGACTGCCCTGGCAGGCCGGCATTTTAGCAGCCCCCCCGCCTCAGCCGAAGCGAAGATTGCAGGGGCTTGCAAGCAAGGGGAACACCCGGTTCAATAAGCCTTCAACGAACGTCAACGCCGATATCGCAAGGACCCCCATGAACAAAACACTGCCCATCCTCTCACTGTGTGTTGCCAGCCTCCTGCCCGCCAGCGCCCTCGCCTACCAGGTGGTGCCCGTCGACAATGGCGGACGCATCAGCGGCAAGGTCCACTTCGAGGGAACGGACCCCGCCCCCAAGCTGTACACCGTCGCCAAGGACACTGACACCTGCGGCAGCGGCACGCGCAGCATCGACTTCGTGCGCGTCAACGACGGCGCCCTCACCGACGCCGTGGTCTATCTGCACAAGGTCAAGGCCGGCAAGGACTTCCCGCCAGACATCGCCAACGCCGAGCTCAACCAGGAGCAGTGCGCCTTCAAACCCTTTCTCGGCGTGATGAAAAACGGCGACCAGCTCACGGTGAAGAATTCCGACCCGGTGCTGCACAACATCCACACCTACGAAATCATCGGGCGCGCCAGGAAGACCGTGTTCAACATCAGCCAGCCGGGCGACCTGAAGACCCTCCGCAAGGAAGTCAAGCTGAGACGCGGCACCGCCATGAAGGTCGAATGCGACGCCCATGACTTCATGCACAGCTTCACCTTCGTCGCCAAGAACCCCTACTTCGCCGTGGTTGGCGAAGATGGCAGCTTCAGCATCGACGACGTCCCCCCCGGCACCTACAAGATCCGCGCCTGGCACGGCACCCTGGGCGAGAAAAAGGGCACGGTAACGGTCGAGGCCGGCGGCACCGCCCATATCGACTTCGTCTTCAAGCCAAAATGAACCAGGGATGCCCGCGGTGGGGGCGGCTTCAGCCGCGATTATTGTGCAAATAACCTGTCGCGGCTGAAGCCACACCTGCAGCGCCCGAAAAAATATTTGCCACAGAGGCACAGAGCGCACAAAGAAACCAAAAAGCGACAGTATCTATTCACCACAGAGGCACAGAGAACACAGAGAATGCATCAGTGGGAGGCAATACCCCGGGTGGCGATGTGGCCTGCCCCGACGACCTGGCATTTCATTTCTCTGTGAACGCCGTGACTCTGTGGTGAATCAGGGGACGTTGGCACCGGAGGCTGGATCACGATATCCAACGCAAAGGGCGCAAAGGTTTTCTGAAAGGATTTCCTTTGCGCCCTCTGCGCCTTTGCGGCCTCTGCGTTTCATGCCATTCCCGGCATGAACCTGAAGGGCCTTTCTCTGTGCCTTCGTGTCTCTGTGGTGAGCTGAATAGTTACAAGCGACAGAGACATTGAATGTGGATTACTCCGCGTACTCTGTGCCTCTATGGCAAAAACACGCCCCCACGGCAGTCTTCCAATCCGCGCACCATGGGTTCACTATGTCCAACAGACACCTTCGAGAGCCGGAAACATGAGGGGATTTCTCACCACGCGCACGGCCGTTCTGGACTGGCTCCGCACACTCGGCCAGCAGGAGGATGTCTTCTTCCCCCTGCCCCTGGGTGAAAACAGTTTCAGTTTCGACAAGGTGCGCCAGCACAGCCGCCTCGCCTTCGAGGACTTCGACGCCGCGCCGGGCGAAAAACCCTTCCGCGCCAGCAGCTGCGTGCAGCCGCCGGGCAAGAAACTCTCCCCCAACAACGAACAGATCTTCCGCTTCAGCAAGAACGCGCACGGCGAATACCAGCTGACGCCGACACTGGACGAGCGCCCGCGCATCATCGCCGGCCTGCGCCCCTGCGATCTCAAGGCCATCCACCTGATGGACCGGGTCCACAGCGACGACATTGCCGACGCCCACTACCTCACCCGGCGCCGCAACACCACCCTCATCGCCCACGACTGCCTGCAACCCTGCGACGAGCACTGCTTCTGCGACGCCACCGGCTCGCTGCGCTGGCGCCAGGGCGCGGACATCTTTCTCACCCCGCAGCCCGAGGCCAAGCTGTTGCTAGAGGCCCTCACGGAACGCGGCGAGCGACGGCTCGACGACGCCGGCTTCGCGCCCTGCAGCGACATCGAGGAACGCCGGGCACTGGCCGAGGAAAAGCGCGCCCAGCCCTTTGGCCGCCACTTCGATGCGCCGCTGCAACGGGTCATCGACACGGTCAGCGACAGCTGGGAATCACCCGTCTGGGACAAACACGTCGAACGCTGCTTTTCCTGCGGCACCTGCAACCTCGTCTGCCCCACCTGCTATTGTTTCGACGTGCAGGACGACTACAACATCGACGACCCGGACAGCGGCCAGCGCAGCCGCCGCTGGGACGGCTGCATGCTGGAGGAATTCGCCGTGGTCGCCGGCGGCCACAACTTCCGTCCGCAACTCGCCGCGCGCCAGCGCCACCGCATCAAGCGCAAGCTGGCCTGGCTGCCCGCGCGCTTCGGCGACGGCAGCTTCTGCGTCGGCTGCGGCCGCTGCGGCCACCAGTGCACCGTCGATATCGACATCTTCGACATCGCCAACGACCTGCTGGCCGCCACGGAGGCCAGGCCATGACGCCACTGGACTTCGATGCCGAGGTGCTCACGCCGCGCATGGCGCGCATCATCGAGGCCCGCGACATGACCGCGCAGGAGCGCTTCTTCCGCCTGCAATTGCCACGGCCGCTGAATCACCGCCCCGGGCAGTTCGTGATGGCCTCCATCCCCGGCATCGGCGAGGCGCCCATCTCCATTTCCTGCGGACCGCGCCATGACGAGCAACTGGAATTGTTGGTTCGCAACACCGGCAGCCTGACCCGCGCCATGCACCGCTTGCAGGCTGGCGACTTCATGGGCATTCGCGGCCCCTTCGGCTCAGGCTTCGAATTGGCGGAATTCGAGGGCCGCGAAACGATCTTCGTCGCCGGCGGCCTGGGGCTGGCGCCGCTGCGCTCGCTCATCGAACCCGTGCTGAGTGATCCGCAGCGCTTTGGCCGCGCGACCATCATCAGCGGCTGCCGCACCCCGGCTGACGAACTCTACCGCGAACAGATGCAGGCCTGGGCCAGACGGCCGAAGGCCCGCGTCATCCGCCTGGTCAACGACACCGCCCACCAGCCCTGGGACGGCGAGGTGGGCCTGGTCACGGCCCCCATCGCCAAACTTGAAATAGATACCCCAAACACCCTCGCCGTACTCTGCGGGCCGCCGGTGATGTACAAGTTCGTGATCATGGAACTGGCCGCGCGTGGTCTGTCCAATGCGCAGATCTTCATTGACCTGGAGCGGCGCATGCGCTGCGGCATCGGCAAGTGCGGGCACTGCCAGATCAATCACGTCACCTGCTGCCGGGAGGGCCCGGTGTTCCGCTTCTCCGATCTCGAATCCCTGCCCGAGGCGCTGACATGAAGCTCAAGATCGCCTTCTTCGACATGGCCAGCTGCGAGGGCTGCCAGCTGGCCATCCTCGATTGCGAGGATATCTTCCTGCATATTCTCGACCTGGTGGAGATCGTCGAATTCCGCGAGGCCCTGTCGGAGACGGCGCCGCGTTTCGACATCGCCTTCGTCGAGGGCAGCATCAACCGCGAAATGGACGCCGATCGCCTGCGCGACATCCGCGCCCGCTGCAGCTGGCTGGTATCGCTGGGGGCCTGCGCCAGCCACGGCAATGTGCAGGCGCGATCCAATGCCCTGTCGCCGGCGGAAAACCTGCAACGCGTCTACGGCGCCGAGGCCTGTCACACCGTCCACACCGATCCCGAATACTGGCCACTGTGGGCGCACACCCGGGTACGCGCCGTGCACCAGGTGGTCAAGGTGGATTACCACCTGCGCGGCTGCCCGGTGGATCGCCATGAGTTCCTGCACTTGGTGAAAAGGCTGGTGGCCGGCTCCCTGCCCCGCTTCGCACGGCAGCCGGTGTGTGTCGAATGCAAGTACAACGGCAACGAATGCGCCTTCGCGCACGGCGAGACCTGCATGGGGCAGATCACCTGGGGCGGCTGCGATGCCATCTGCATCAATGGCGGTTACCGCTGCGACGGCTGCCGCGGCCTGTTGCCGGGCGCCAACCTCGAGGCGCATCGCGCCCTGTTGCGTGAACGGGGCCTTGGCGAGGCGGAGATCGACAGCCGCTATCGCCTGTTCTGCAGCGCGGATGTCGGGCCGCAGGAAGCACAGCCATGAGCAACGACGGCCACAAGACCTGGACCATAGCGCTGAATCACGTCACCCGCGTCGAGGGACATGGCGCCATCAAGGTCTCTACGCGCGATGGCAAGGTGGAGGAACTGAAGCTGTCCATCATCGAGGCGCATCGCTTTTTCGAGACCTTCACCGAGGGCATGCTGCCGCACGAGATTCCATGGATCGTCGGGCGCATCTGCGGCATCTGCTGCGTCGGCCACCAACTGGCGGCCAGCAAGGCGGTGGAAAGCGCCCTCGGCCTGACGGTCAGCGCGCAGAGCCAACGCCTGCGCAGACTGCTCAACGAATCCCAGTTTCTGCAGAGCCATCTGCTGCACGTCTATTTTCTCGCCGTGCCGGACTATGTCGGCGTGCCCAGCGTGCTGCCGCTGATCAAGACCCATCCCGAGGTGGTGAAGCGCGCCCTGAAGCTGAAACACCTGGCCAATGAATTCACCACCGTCATCGGTGGCCGCGCCCTGCACCCCATGTCCAACACCCTGCGTGGCTGGCGCAAGCTGCCGGATCTCGACAAGCTGGAACAGATCCGCGCGCGCCTGATCGACGCCCTGCCCGACCTCGACGCCACCGTCGGCATCGTCAAGTCGCTGAAGATCCCCGACTTCGAGCGCGAGACCGAATACGTCTCCCTCAAACACCCGGACGAATACGCCCTCTACGATGGCGAGGTCTACAGCTCCGACAGCGGCGAAACGACCCCGGCCAGCGACTACCGCAACATCACCAACGAATTCACCGTGCCCCACTCCACCGCCAAGTGGGCACGCTGGCACCGCGAGTCGTACATGGTCGGCGCCCTGGCGCGGGTCAACAATAACTACCATCAGCTGCATCCGGCAGCACAGCAGGCCGCCGAGACCCTCGGCCTGCGCGCGCCCTGTTACAACCCCTACATGAACAACGTGGCGCAGGTGGTGGAGATCGTGCACTGCGCGCACAACAGCCTGGCGATGCTGGAGCAGGTGCTGAACGAAGGCTTGGTCGAGGAAGACATCGACTACACGCCCGGTCCCGGCCACGGTGTTGGCGCCATCGAGGTGCCGCGCGGCACCCTGTTCCACGAATTCCGCTTCGACGACCAAGGCCGCTGCTGCGACAGCGACGCAGTGATCCCCACCAGCCAGAACATCAACAACATCGAACGCGACATGAAGGCCTTCGCGCCGCGCATGGTGGCGGAGATGTCGCGCGACGAGGTGACCCTGCACCTGGAGATGCTGCTGCGCGCCTACGACCCCTGTATCTCCTGCTCCGTGCACATGCTGGACGTGGAGTTCGTCGATTGAACGCCCCGGCCCTCACCGTGGCCGGCATCGGCAGCCGTCACGCCACGGACGACGCCATCGGCCTGTCGCTGGTCGACGCACTCGAGCAACTGCCTGAAAACGTGCGGCGTGAGCAATGGGAAGATGCCGATGCCCTCAGCCTCGCCCACCGGCTGCTGGAAAGCAGCGGCCCGCTGCTGATCGTCGACTGCGCTGAGATGGGACTGGCCGGCGGTGAATGGCGCTGTTTTACACTCGCCCCCGACGCCAACGCGAAATTGATACCCAACAGCCGCAGCATTTCCACCCACGGCCTGGGCCTGGCCGAGTCACTGGCCATCGCCCGTCAACTGGGTCTGACGACAGCGGTGAACGTCTTCGCCGTACAGCCCTTTGAACTGGGACTCCGCCCGCCGTTGGCAGCACCCTTGAGCGAGGCCATGCAGGACCGCCTGCCAGATCTGCTGAGCGCCCTGCAACGAAATATCGAAATACTGCGCAAGCACATACCAGAGGAGGCATGAGTCATGGCAAAGATTCTGCTCGTCGACGACGATCCCGGCCTCATCGAACAGGTCACGGAGATCCTGCGGACAGCCGGACATGAGGTCGAATCCCGCCAGCAGACGGCGGGGCTCGAGGAAACCGTTCGCGCCATCGCCCCCGACCTGATCATCCTCGACATCCACTTCCCCGAAGACCCGCAGGCCGGCATCAAGGCGGCGCGGCGGCTGACGCAAGACCCCCACCTGTGCCACATCCCCATCCTCATGCTCTCCGCCATCAACCGCAACACCAGGCTACCCTTCAGCATCTCGGAAAATGACATCAGCGAAGACTTCCTGCCCATCGATGCCTTCATCGACAAGCCGGTACAGGCGCCTGTGCTGCTGCAAAAAATCGACAGACTGCTGAGCCCGGGGGACGGATCACCGATCCAGCGTTGCAGGACGGA
>JALSHB010000194.1 GCA_026982475.1 Chromatiales bacterium | reverse complement strand
GTGGCGCTCAGCACCACACCAACCGCGACCACATAAACCGGCCGCTTGCGTTACACCGCAGAGCGGTGTAACGAGAAATATCATTTGTCTTGTGGGAGCGGCTTCAGCCGCGAACAATGATGGTCGTTGATTCGCGGCCAAAGCCGCTCCCACAAGGTACCGCTCCCTGGCGAAAAACTAAACCTACTCGCCATTCCCCTCCGCCAACCGCTGGTAATGCCGGAACTCCCTCTCCACATCCTCTTGCGACAGCCGCAGCAGTTCCTCGGCCCGCTCCGGGTGAGTACGCATCAGGGCGGCAAAACGACTTTCCGTTAGGGCGTAGTCGCGGAACGGGATGGAGGGTTCCTTGCTGTCCAGCCGGAAGGGGTTCTTCCCCTGCGCCGCGCGGCGGGGATCGAAGCGGAACAGGGGCCAGTGACCACAGTCGACGGCCAACTGCTGTTGGCGGTGGTTGTGCGCCAGATCGACGCCGTGGGCGATGCAGGGTGAATAGGCGATGATCAGCGACGGCCCCGGATACGATTCCGCCTCCAAAAAGGCGCGCAGGGTATGCACGTCCTTGGCGCCATAGGCCACCTGCGCCACATAGACGTTGCCGTAGTCGATGGCGAAGCGCGCCAGGTCTTTCTTCGCCGTCGGCTTGCCGGCGCTGGAGAACTTGGCCACCGCGCCGCGCGGCGTGGCCTTGGAGGTCTGCCCGCCGGTGTTGGAATAGACCTCGGTATCCAGCACCAGTACGTTGACGTCACGCCCCTGCGCCAGCACGTGATCGAGGCCGCCGAAGCCGATGTCGTAGGCCCAGCCATCGCCGCCGATGATCCACACGCTCTTGCGGCACAGGTAGTCGGACAGCTCCCGCAGTTCGCGCGCCTCTGGCGTGGCCACCTTTTCCAGTTGGGCCATCGCCTGCGCCACGCGCTCGCGCTGCTCGAAGATACCTGCCTCGCTGTGTTCGTCGGCCTGCAGGATCGCCTCGACCAGCTCTTCTCCCACCACCAGCGCCAGGCGTTTCAGCAAGGCGACGGCGTGGGCCCGTTTCTGATCCACCGCGGCACGGATGCCAAAGCCGAATTCGGCGTTGTCCTCGAACAGGGAGTTGTTCCAGGCCGGGCCGCGTCCCTCGCGCGTCTTGGTCCACGGCGTGACGGGCAGGTTGCCGCCGTAGATGGAGGAGCAGCCGGTGGCGTTGGCGACGATCATGCGCTCGCCGAACAGTTGCGTGGCCAGGCGGATATAGGAGGTTTCGCCACAGCCCACGCAGGCGCTGGAGAATTCGAACAGCGGCTGGAAGTGCATGGACTGGGGGATCGTCGTCGCCTTGACCCGGGTGCGGTCGTATTCCGGCAGCTCGCGGAAGAAGGCCCAGTACTCGCGCTCCTGTGCCAGGTGCTGCGCGTGGGAGACCATGTTGAGCGCCTTGCGCCCGGGCCGTTTCTTGTCGTGAATGGGACAGATGTCCACGCACAGGGTGCAGCCGGTGCAGTCTTCCGGCGCCACCTGGTAGCTCATGTACCAACCCTCGGGATAGTCCCTGCCGCGGACCGGCGCGGCGCGGAAACCGGCCGGCGCGCGTTCCAGCCACTCGGGCGGAAACACCTTGCTGCGGATCGCCGCATGCGGGCAGACGAAGGGGCACTTGCCGCACTGGGTGCAGATCTCCGGCTCGAAGATGGGGATCTCCGGCGCCAGGTTGCGCTTTTCGAAGGCGGCGGTGCCGACGGGAAAGGTGCCATCGTCCGGTAGCGCGCTCACCGGCAGCCGGTCGCCCTGCTCGCGGATCAGTGGCAGGGTGACCGTGCGCACGAACACGGGGAGATCGGCCGCCGCTGCGCGGCTGTCGGCCGCCGTTTCCGCGGGCGGCTCGTCAGGCACGGCGATGGCATGCAGCGAGGCCAGGGTCTCGTCCACGGCGCGGAAGTTGGCCTCGATGATCTTCTGTCCGGCGCGATGGTAGCTTTTCTCGATGCCCTGTTTGATGGCGGCGACGGCCTGTTCACGCGGCAGGATCTCGGAGAGGGCGAAGAAACAGGCCTGCATCACCGTGTTGATACGCCGCCCGAGGCCGTTGGA
>JALSHB010000193.1 GCA_026982475.1 Chromatiales bacterium | reverse complement strand
AGGGTTTCCAGCTTGTGGTGGATGGAGGGTTTCATGGTGATGCTCTGTGTGGGGGACTGCGCGATGGAATCTGCCGGGCGGCCGGGCCGGGCCGAAGGGGACGGACTCGCTAGAGGCCGTCGTCGTCCAGTTCGAACAGCTCGCGGGCGGCGCTGAACAGTTCGCGGCGGTCGTCGTAGCCGGCGCGCTTGAGTTGCACGCTGGGGGTGTGAATGAGCTTGTTGGTGAGGCGCAGGGCCATCTCGCGCAGCACCTGTTCGGGGGCCTTGCCGGCGTGCAGCAGGCGCAGGGCGCGTTCCAGCTCCACGTCCTTCTGCGCGCAGGCCTGGTCGCGCAGGGCGCGGATGGTGTCCACCGCGTTCAGCGAGCGCAGCCAGTGCATGAAGTGGGAGACCTGGGCCTCGATGATCTCCTCGGCCTGCTGGGCGGCCTCCTGGCGCGAGCGCAGGCCCTCCTGGATGATGTCCTGCAGGTCGTCCACGGTGTACAGGTAGACGTCGTCGAGGTCGCTGACCTCGGGCTCGATGTCGCGCGGAACGGCGATGTCCACCAGCAGCATGGGCTTGTGTTTGCGCGCCTTCAGCGCCGTCTCCACGCTGCCCTTGCCGAGGATGGCTACTGGCGCGGCAGTGGAGGAGATGACGATGTCGGCTTCGGCCAGGTGGTCGTTGATCTCCGGCAGGGCGATGGCGTAGGCGCTGAATTCCTGGGCCAGGGCGTGGGCGTTTTCCAACGTGCGGTTGGCGATGATCATGCGCCCGATGCCGCTCTGGTGCAGGTGGCGGGCGGCCAGCTCGATGGTCTCGCCGGCGCCGATGAGCAGCGCCGTGTGGTCCTCGAAATTGCTGAAGATCTGCTTCGACAGGCTCACCGCGGCGAAGGCCACGGACACCGCGCTGGCACCGATGGCGGTGTCGGTGCGCACCTGTTTGGCCACCGAGAAGGTGTGCTGGAACAGGCGGTCCAGCTGCCCGCCCATGGTGCCGGCCTTGCTGGCGGCGGCGTAGGCGTCCTTGATCTGGCCGAGGATCTGCGGCTCGCCGAGCACCAGCGAGTCCAGTCCGGAGGCCACGCGCAGCATGTGGCGCACGGCCTCGTCGTTGGGGTGCAGGTAGATGTAGGGTTCGATGTCTCGCCTGTCGAGCTTGTGATATTCTCGAAACCAGTCGACGATGGCGTGCACGTCATCGGATTCCAGGCCGCAGTACAGCTCGGTGCGGTTGCAGGTGGAAACGATGGCGGCTTCCTGGATGTGCGGGCAAGAGACCAGTTTTTTCAGGGCCGTGGTCAGTTCTCCGGGGGCAAACGCCACCCGCTCGCGGATATCCACGGGAGCCGTTTTGTGGTTGATGCCGAAGGCTAGGAGAGACATGCAGCAGTCGTGTTTGACACCCAAAAATGAACGCAAGATTCTGCGTGATAAGTGGGATTAATACAACCTGAATCCGTGACTTGCTGCCGGTGTATGTGACAAGCGCGCGTTTTTGCCGGGTTTGGGCCGTGCCCCGTTCACCCGCTGGTGAGGCGGGGTTTTTTGGTTTCAGATGATCATGCACCTACGGACCCGGGGCAATGGTTTGCGCGCCGGGTTTGGCCAGGATTCTTGGTTTCGGCGGTAATGTGAGTGCTCGGCGTCGGGCCGGTTGCGGGGCGGCGCCGGACAGGCCGAATAAATCGCGCCCGATGTGGTCGAACAAACGTGCTGGCCCGCCTCCCGGGCCATTGATGGAGTTCTCGATGAAGCAATTGATTTTCGTCTTGCTGGCCGCCGCGGCCGTGACGGGTTGCGCCGTCCGCCCGGTGGAGACCACGACGCCGAAGGCGCCGGTTCCGGACGCCCCGACCACCCCCGACGCGACCGCGCCAGACGCCGCCGAGGAGCAGGCAGAGATCCCGCCGGAGGTGATGTTTCAGCTGCTGGTGGCGGACATCGCCTCGCAGCGCGGCCAGCTGGGTGTCGCCGTGGCCAATTATCAGGCGGCGGCAAAGACCACCCGCGACCCCCGTCTTGCCGAGCGCGCGGCCCGCGTGGCGCTGTATGCCAGGGCGCTGAGGCCGGCGCTGGAGGCGGCGAGTCTGTGGGCCGAGCTGGCGCCGGAAAACCCCGATGCGCACCGCATGCTGGGGGCGCTGCTGCTGAGCCAGGGCCAAGTGGCGGAGGCCGAGGCCCAGTTTGCCCGTTATCTCGACTTGTCGGTGGACCTGCCCAACCATGGTTTCCAGCAGGTCGCCAGCCAGCTGGCCCGCGAGCAGGACCGTGATGCCGCCATGGGCATCATGGAAAACCTGCTTGCCAGGCACAGGGATGACCCCAATGCCTGGCTGGCCCATGCCTGGCTGGCCATGCGCCAGGGCAAGCTCGATGCGGCCCTGGGTTCGGTGGACAAGGCCGAGGCGCTGAAACCTGGCTGGCGGCAGGTGGTGGTGTTGCGCGCGCGGGTGATGGCCTTGCAGGGGCACAGGCAGGAGGCGGTGGACTATCTGGCCAGCCAGCTCAAGGGCGATCTGGCCGATGACCCCGATGTGCGCATCACCTATGCGCGCCTGCTTACCGAGGTCGATCGATTGGAGGAGGCGCTGAAGGCGTTCAATGCCCTGGCCGAGGAGTACCCAAACAACGTCGAGGTGCGCTATGCCGCCGGCGTGTTGTCCTTGCAGATGGACAAGCTGGACGCCGCCAAGACCCATCTCAAGGCCGTGCTGGCCCTGGGGCGGCGCATGCTGGAGGCCAACTTCTACCTCGGCCGCGTCTATGAACTGCAGGGCGATTCGGAGCAGGCGCTGCGGCATTATCTGGCGGTGCGCCACGGCGAGTATTACGTCAATGCCAATGCCCGCGCCGCCAGTCTGATGGCCGATGCCGGGCGCCTGGAGGACGCGCGCAAGCTGTTGCATTCCTTGCGCGTCTACAGCGACGAAGACCGCCGGCGCCTGTATCTGGTGGAGGGCGAGCTGTTGCGCCAGGCGGGCGAATATCAGGCCGCCTTCGACCTTTTCACGGAAAAACTGAAAGAGCTGCCGGACGACACCTCCCTGCTCTACGCCCGCGCCCTGGTCGCCGAGCGGCTGGACAAGTTGGACCTGGCGGAGCAGGACCTGCGCGCCATCATCGCGCGCGAGCCCAACAATGCCCAGGCCTTGAATGCCCTGGGTTATACCCTGGCGGATCGTACCGACCGCTATGAGGAGGCGCTAGGCTACATCGAGCGCGCCCTTGCCTTGGCGCCCGAGGACCCGGCGATCATCGACAGCATGGGCTGGGTGCAGTACCGGCTGGGTCATCTGGAAAAAGCCCGTGACTACCTGCGCAAGGCGCTGGATCTGGGCAAGGATCCCGAGATCGCCGCCCATCTCGGCGAGGTGCTGTGGAAGCTGAACGACAAGCAGGCCGCCATCGAGGTCTGGGAGTCGTACCTGAAGCAGTTTCCCGAGCATGACGGGCTGCGCAAGGTGGTGAAGCGGTTCGGCCTGTAGATGTTGCGCGTTCTCTCCGTCCTCGCCGCCGTTCTGCTGCTGGCAGGTTGCGCCAGCCAGCCCGGTCTGCCGTTGCTGACGGCGCAGCAGGAGGCCCAGGCCTGGCAGGTGCACCAGGCACGGGTGGCGGGTCTGGATGGCTGGGCGCTGACGGGGCGCCTATCGGTACACACGGAAGACGACAGCTGGAGCGGCAAGCTGCGCTGGCGGCAGGGTGGTGAACAGTTCCAGATCGCCTTCGATGCGCCCATGGGCATGGGGGGCGCGCGTCTGCGCAGCGAGGATGCCGGGGTGCTGATGGAGGTCGCCAACGGCCAGCGATACACCGCCGCCGACGCCGAAAGCCTGCTGTTTCGGTTCATCGGCATGCGCCTGCCGGTGACCGGCCTGCGCTACTGGGTCACCGGCCTGCCGCAGCCGGATCTGCCGTCGAGCCTCGAATACGATGGCGCCGGCCGCCTGGCGCGCCTCCAGCAGGCCAGCTGGGACATCCGTTACCGCGGCTACCTGCATGTGCAGAATGTCGATCTGCCGAAGAAGGTCTTCCTCGAAAACGATCGCCTGAACGTGCGCCTGGTGATCGAACGCTGGGATGTGCAGGCCTGATCTCTTCCCCGCCATGAACGATTCCACCGTCCCGCCGTCCTGGCCGGCCCCGGCCAAGCTCAACCTGTTCCTGCACATCACCGGCCGCCGCGCCGATGGCTATCACGAGTTGCAGACCCTGTTTCAGTTCATCGACTTTGGCGACGAGCTGCACTTCCGTGTCGATGACAGCGGCGTGGTGCGGCGCCGCGAGGCGCTGGCCGGCGTGGCGGAGGAGACGGATCTGACGCTGCGCGCGGCGCGCCTGCTGCAGGCGGAGACCGGCTGCGGGCGGGGGGTGGAAATCCACATCGACAAGCGCCTGCCCATGGGCGGCGGTCTGGGCGGCGGCAGCTCCGATGCCGCCACCACCCTGGTGGCCCTCAACCGGTTGTGGCGGCTGGGACTGTCGGAGGCGCGCCTCGCCGCGCTGGGTCTGCGCCTGGGGGCCGACGTGCCGGTGTTCGTGCGCGGCCGCGCCGCGTGGGCCGAGGGGGTGGGGGAGCGGTTGCAGCCCGTCGACCTGCCGGAGCCCTGGTTCGTGATCCTGCAGCCCGACGCCCATGTCGCCACGGCGGATTTGTTCGCCGACCCGCAATTGACACGCGATCTTCAACCCATCAAAATGCGTGATTACCTCGCCGGGGTTGGGCGGAACGTGTTCGAACCCCTGGTTCGGGCCGCCTACCCGGATGTCGGCGCCGCGCTGAGGTGGTTGAACGCGCACGCGGCGGGGCGTCTGACCGGCACCGGCGCCTGTGTGTTCGCCGCCTTCGAGGGCGAGGCGCAGGCACGGCACGTGGCCGCGCAGGCCGCCAGCCGCTGGCGCGCGATCGTCGCGCGGGGTTGCAACCGCTCACCGTTACTGGCGGCCTGTGAGGGTTGAACAGACGTTTAATGGGCCGTCGCCAAGCGGTAAGGCACTGGGTTTTGATCCCAGCATTCGCAGGTTCGAATCCTGCCGGCCCAGCCATAATTCAGTGTTGAGTTTTTAGTGTTGAGTGGGCGCACGACCAACTAAGCACTCAACACTAAAAACTCAACACTTGATCTGTAGGGGTTTCGCGTGTCTGACGGCAGCATGATGGTGTTCACCGGTAACGCCAATCCACAGCTTGCGCGCTCGGTGGTGAACTATCTCAGCCTGCCCCTGGGGCGGGCCAATGTAGGCAAGTTCAGCGACGGTGAGGTCGCGGTGGAGATCATGGAGAACGTGCGCGGCCGCGACGTCTTCGTGGTGCAGCCCACCTGCACGCCCACCAATGACAACCTGATGGAGCTGCTGGTGATGATCGACGCCCTGCGTCGCGCCTCGGCCTATCGCATCACCGCGGTGATCCCCTACTTCGGCTACTCGCGCCAGGACCGCCGCCCGCGCTCGGCGCGCGTGCCGCTCACCGCGCGCCTGGTGGCGGACATGATCACCACCGCCGGCGCCGACCGCGTGCTCACCGTGGATCTGCACGCCGACCAGGTGCAGGGCTTCTTCGACAAGCCGGTGGACAACATCTACGCCTCGCCGATCCTGCTCGGCGACATCTGGCGCCAGGAGTACCCGGAGCTGATGGTGGTGTCGCCGGACGTGGGCGGCGTGGTGCGCGCCCGCGCCCTGGCCAAGCGCCTCGACGATGCCGACCTGGCGATCATCGACAAGCGCCGCCCGCGCGCCAACGTCTCCAAGGTGATGAACATCATCGGTGACGTGGAGGGTCGCTCCTGCGTGCTGGTGGACGACCTGGTGGACACCGCCGGCACCCTCTGCAAGGCCGCCCAGGCGCTCAAGGACAACGGCGCGGCACGGGTGATGGCCTACTGCACCCACCCGGTGCTGTCCGGCCCGGCGGTGGAGAACATCGAGAATTCCGTGCTCGACGCGCTGGTGGTCACCGACACCATCCCGCTGAACGCCGCGGCCGCGGCCTGCACGCGCATCCGCCAGCTGTCCATCGCCGAGCTGCTGGCCGAGACCATGCGCCGCATCAGCAACGAGGAGTCGGTCAGCTCGCTGTTCATGGACTGAGCCAGCGGCTCAACAAGCGAATTATTTGCCGGGCCGGGTGGTCCGGCGGTAATCCGCGCCCTTGGTCGCAAGGGGCGCGGTTTTTTGTCACTACGATTGGAGCAAGACAATGAAAGTCGATTTCACCCTCAATGCAGAGAGCCGGAAGGACGTGGGGAAAGGTGCGAGCCGCCGCCTGCGTCGTGAAGGCAAGATCCCGGCCGTGATGTACGGCGCGGGCGAGGATCCGGTGTCCCTGAGCCTGGATCACGACAGCTTCATGCACCGTCTGGAGCACGAGGCCTTCTATTCCCACATCCTCACCATCACTGTCGATGGCGACAAGGCCTACAAGGCAGTGCTCAAGGACCTGCAGCGTCATCCCGCCAAGAATCGCATGCTGCATGCCGACTTCCTGCGCGTGAATGAAAACGATGTCATTCACATGGCCGTGCCACTGCACTTCGTGGGCGAGGATGTCGCCCCGGGCGTCAAGACCGGCGGCCTGGTCTCGCACCTGATGACCTCGGTGGAGATCATCTGCAAGGCCGGCGATCTGCCCGAGTATCTCGAAGTGGACCTGTCCGCGCTGGAAGCCGGAGACTCCCTGCACCTGAGCGACATCAAGCTGCCCGAAGGCGCGGTGGTCGCCGCCCTTCAGCATGGCGAAGACCACGATCAGCCCGTGGCCAGCATCCACATGCCGCGCGGCGCCAGCAGTGATGAGGCGGCGGCGGGAGGCGAAGAGGGCGGCGAGGAAGCGACCGCCGAGTAAGGGCGTCTTTTCTCGATTCGCGGAAAGCCGGCGTTGTCCAACTCTGTGCAACTCATCGTCGGCCTGGGAAATCCCGGGCCGAAATATGCGCAGACGCGGCACAACGTCGGCTTTTTGTTTGTCGATGAGCTGGCGCGCAGCAAGGGCGCCACGTTCCGTCCCGAGGCCAAGTTTCACGGCGAGGTGTGCAAGCTGCACCTGGGCGGTCACGAGCTGTGGCTGCTCAAGCCGATGACCTTCATGAACCGCAGTGGACAGGCGGTGGCCGCGCTGGCGCGTTTCTACAAGATTCCGCCCGAGGCCATTCTGGTGGTGCACGACGAGCTGGACATCCCGGCCGGTCAGCTGCGCCTGAAGCAGGGCGGCGGGCACGGCGGGCACAATGGCCTGCGCGACATTATCAGTCAGCTGGGCAGCCGCGACTTCCTGCGCCTGCGCATCGGTATCGATCATCCGGGGCATGCCCGCGAGGTCAGCAACCATGTGCTGAGCAAGGCCAGTCCCGATGACCGCATCTGCATCGAGGCGGCCATCGACGAAGCCCTGCGAACACTGCCGCAGATTCTCGAAGGCGACCTGCAGGCGGCCATGAATCGCCTGCATAGCAGGAAGTAGAGGTTTTCTGGCCTAGCGGGAATGGTCCGCGAATGAACGCCAATGGATTTGGGAAAATATTCCTTCTTCGCAAAGGCGCGGAGTTCGCCAGGAAATATCTCAAGACCATTTCCTTGTGGTCCCTGTGGCTTGAGAGGATTTCAGGGCTTTTCTCTGTGCCTCCGTGCCTCTGTGGTGAAATTGTTTTTCATTCGCGGACACCCCGTATTTTCCGCCATCCGGTTCGATGACCGGGCGGCACTAGAAAGAGAGACAGACATGGGATTCAAATGCGGCATCGTCGGCCTGCCCAACGTGGGCAAATCGACACTTTTCAATGCGCTCACCAAGGCCGGCATCCAGGCCGCCAACTACCCCTTCTGCACCATCGAGCCCAACGTCGGCGTGGTGCCGGTGCCGGACCCGCGCCTCGATGCCCTGGCGAAGATCGTCCAGCCCCAGCGGGTGCTGCCCACCACCATCGAATTCGTCGATATCGCCGGCCTGGTGGCGGGCGCCTCGAAGGGCGAGGGCCTGGGCAACCAGTTCCTCGCCAATATCCGCGAGACCGATGCCATCGCCCACGTGGTGCGCTGCTTCGAGGATGACGACGTGGTGCACGTGGCAGGCCGAGTCAGCCCGCTGGACGACGTCGAGGTGATCAACACCGAACTGGGCCTGGCCGACCTCGAATCGGTGGAGAAGGCCATCGCCCGTCAGGCCAAGGTGGCCAAGTCCGGCGACAAGGAGGCAAAGGCGCGCCTGGCCGTGCTGGAACCCCTGCGCGAACACCTCGATGCCGGCCGGCCGGCGCGCACCCTGGAGCTGGGCGACGACCAGCGCACCCTGCTGCGCGATCTGCACCTGCTCACCATCAAGCCCACCCTGTACATCGCCAACGTCGCCGAGGATGGCTTCGACAACAACCCACAGCTGGATCAGCTGCGCGAACTGGCCGCCAGCGAAGGCGCGCAGGTGGTGCCCGTGTGTGCCGCCATCGAGGCCGAGCTGGCCGAGCTGGACGACGAGGAGCGGGATGAATTCCTGCAGGAGCTGGGCATCGACGAGCCGGGCCTCCACCGCGTCATCCGCGCCGGCTACGGCCTGCTGCACCTGCACACCTACTTCACCGCCGGCGAGAAAGAGGTGCGCGCCTGGACCGTGCACGTCGGCGCCACCGCGCCCCAGGCCGCTGGCGTGATCCACACCGACTTCGAAAAGGGCTTCATCCGCGCCGAGGTCATCGCCTATGACGACTTCATCCAGTACGGCGGCGAACAGGGCGCCAAGGAGGCCGGCAAGTGGCGCCTCGAAGGCAAGGACTACGTAGTACAGGACGGCGACGTGATGCACTTCCGCTTCAACGTCTGAGGCTGGACAAGGGGGGTGGGAAAACGTAGAATTCCGCCTCCTTTTCGATCCCGCAAGGGATCGCGCAGTAAATGGCTACGTAGCTCAGCTGGTTAGAGCACATCACTCATAATGATGGGGTCCCCTGTTCGAATCAGGGCGTAGCCACCATTTTCCCCGCCTCCCGCATCCGTGGGCGGCTCTCTTGGCTTTTCGGTCTTCTTTAAACGCCGCCTTGCGCGGAAGGCCCTTTTGCGGTCCATCGGGTGGTGTTTTCCTGTGTTCGATGGCCCCTCTATGGCGGTGAGCGGACACCTTGCGTTGTTCCACCCTTCCTGGCTTTCGGTCGGTGCGCTATGGGCGGCTTATCCGATAAGTGCTGGTGCCACTGCCCACGGCCATGTCGCGCCGGGGCATGAGGGCGATGTTGGCCTCGCCGGCGTCGTGGACCAGGGTCATGCCGAGGTGGCGGGCCACGGACCAGGTGAGGGTCTTGTCTTTCCGCCGTGGCGTGTAGGTGGCGGTGGCCGGGTCGTCGATGTTCTCGTCATGCAGGGCCAGCACCGGGGTGGTGACCTGTTTCTCGATGGTCACGGTATGGCCGGCGGGGATGAGGTACCAGCCGCTGACTGGCGTGATGAGCGCGCCGGTGTCGCGGTCCCTGAGGGTGTAAGCGGTGGTGATGAAGGTCGGGGTGTCGGTGATGGTTTCCGTCGTCAGCACGCCCTTGGGGTAGCCGGGTACCAATTCATAGGTGTAGGTTTCACGTTGCTGGAAATAGCGCTTTTCAGGACAGGTTGCAACTTGATTGGCGTCCAGGTCCGTATAGGTCCATGTATAGAGGTATCCACTTTGTGGTGTGATGGATTTGCTAAGAATATAGTCATAACCGTAGGTCAGAATGGATACCGGCGAATTATCAATGGTGGTGACCTTGAAGGCTTGATCAAAATCTGGCACATCCGTCCACGCAGATGGTTCGGGGTCGGAAGGTAGGGCGTCTTCGAATATCTGTTCTTCTGCGCCATCGCTTGATGCTGGCACCTGTTCCATGATCCAGTCACTTCCATTCCAGTTCCAAACACTCGTTGGATACGCCCAAGAGTCGTTGTTGGGATCGAAATCAGGACAATTGTCCGTCGGCGTCATCAGCCCGATGCGCCACTCGGTGGTGGTCTTGAGGCGCACGCGGTTTTCACGCACCAGTTTGTCCACGGTCTGTGTCGTGGTGTGCAATGAGTCGTCGTTGAGGGAAAGGTAGAAGGCCTTGCCCGTGGTGTTGCGGAAGGTGTAGCCGGTGGTGGCGATGGTGCGGTCGTTGAGGCTGGCGCGGTCGGCGAAGGCGGTGTTGGCAAAGATGTCCGCACCCAGGTCATCGATGTAGTTGCTGGGATCGCCGTTGTCGTTGCCGATGTCGAAGCCCGGTACATAGAAGTCCGCAAAGAAACTGAAGCGGGTGGTGCTTTGGTTGCCGGCGGGGTCGGTGACCGCGATATCGATGACGTGCCGGTCCAGCGGGCTGGCGCGGTGCCAGTCGGTGGCCAGGGTCTCGCTGGTCAGGGGGATCAGGTATTCGCCGCCGACCGGCATCAGTGGATGCCAGGGGCTCAGGATTTGATCATTGCGCCGGTATTGCATGCTCACCTGGATCTCGTCGGCGGCGGTGGGCATGTCGGTGGCGGCGAGGTCGCTCACGCGGAAGGCGAAATAGGCGATGCCGTCGGCGTCCAGGGCGTTACGGTTGAGCAGGGTCGTGCCGAGTTCGAGGCGGTCGGTCTCGAAATACAGGGGCGTGGTGTCATTGATGTCCTGCAGACGGGCGGTGGTGAAGCTGCCATCGCCGTTGGAAAGGCGGGCCTGGCCGTGTTGGCCAGCGCTGTCGATGATCGGGGCGAGTTCGTCGCGATAGACCACGGCCTCGAAATCGTCCCGGCGATTGCCCAGCCGGTCGACGATGCTGATGGGGAGGGTATTGCCGCCCGGTTCGATGGCGATGCCTTCGACGCGCCAGGTGTCGTCCGTGAACAGGGTTGCCGCCTGCCCGGCAACGCTGATGCCGGCAACGCCGGAAATGTTGTCACTGAAGGTGCCGCTGAGGGTGATCGTCGGCTGGTTGGTCGACAGCGGTGAGGTGACCGCGACCAGTGGTCCGGTGTTGTCGAACTTTATCGTGAAGGATTCCGTGGTTGTCTTGCCCAGCACGTCCTCGGCGGTCAGTGTGATGGTGTATTCCCCGTCCGTGTAGTCGTTGGTGTCGATGATGACGAGAACCTCGCCGCTGCCGGGCAGGGCGTTATTGCGGGGCTCTTCGATCGCGGTGCCGCTGGTGTCGAAGAGGGTGGTGGTCAGCTGCCTTGCCCCCAGCAGGCCGCCGATATCGACCTGCAGGATAAAGGCGCCGTTCTGGGGCGTGCCGGCTAACTGCTCGAGATCCAGCAGGACATCTTCCTCGCCAACCCGTTTGCGTTGTCGCAGGGTCAGGATCGGCGCCTGTCCGTCGAGGGGCGCCGCTGTGGCGTCCTCTGGCACCAGGGCCGTTTGCGCGGCCATGGCGTGGGCGGTATCCAGCAGGTCTTCCGCGGCGAAGCCGGAGCCGTTTCGGGGGCTCTGGCTGAAGGCCAGCATGTGCAGGGAGAAGGCGAGGCGGTAGGCGTCGGCGTCCAGCGCTTCGGCGCCGAAGCCGAGAGGGACCAGCGCCGTGGCGTCAGAGTTGAAGCCGCGGCCGTCGAGCAGGCCGTCGGAGCGCAGGTCGTGATAGAGCGCCTGGCTCAGGGTGAGGGAATTCCACTGCGTGATATCCCCCTGGCTGAACCACAGGGCCCAGTGCGACAGACCGGCGAGATAGAGGCCGTACAGGGTGTCTGCGGGCAGGCCGGCGGAGGGATCGGCGCCGCTGGCATCGGGGGGCGTGATCGTCGCCGGGCGGGTGGCCTGCACATCCAGGGCGAAGAACTGATCAATGGCGGCGCTGGCCTCGTCGATGGCCTGTCCCGCCGAGATGCCGTTGCCGATCTTGTATTCCGCCAGGGCGACGGCCATGTGCGTCAGCGGCGTCACCATCAGCGTCAAGGGCTGCCCCGAGCGATAACGGCCGACGGCGCGCAAGACCTGGCCCTCCGCCAGCGAAACGGGACTGCCGTTGGCCTCTTCCATGTAACGGCCGCCGCGCACTTCGATGAGGACGATCTGGCTGGGGGCCTGGATGTCGATGGCGTAGGCGCCATTGTCGTCGGTGGTTGTGCCACCGAGCCGGGCACCCGGTGAGCCGTTGCCGAAGCCATAGACCGTGACCTGCGCGTTGGCAATGGGCCCGGCGACGGCCAGGCCGCTGATGCTGCCGAAGGGGCGCTCCGGGGGCAGCTTGCCGGCGTCGTCGGGGCTGCACGCCAGCAGGAGCAAGGACATCAGCAGTAAACAGGCGATCTTGGCCATCACGCTCGTCCCTCTCAGTGAAAAACCTTCCCTCAGTATCGGTAGAGCAGCGCCAGCGAACCCCGCGAGCCGCCGGCATCGCCGGCCATGGCCACGGCCTGTTCCAGCTTGACAGCGACATGCCAGTGCCGGCTTACCGCCCACTCACTGATCACGTTCAGCAACAGTGCGGCGCCGGTATCACGGCGATCCGGGTAACGCGCAAGCAGGTATCCGTCGCTGTCGATGCTGTGGCGGGTGGTGTAGCGGGTCTGCGAAACGCCGAGGCCGGCGCCAAACCAGGCCACCCAGCCGGGCATCAGCGGCAGGTGTTTCTGCATTGAAACCTGTAGCCCGAATTGCGCCACGTCCTGTCCTATCCGATTGGTCGCGGCGTCGAGAACCGCCGCCTGGTAGTACAGCTCGGACCAGTAGCGCACCCCGCTCCTCAGCCGTGCGGCATGGATCAGCGTCAGCGGCTGCAACGCCCAGGCGGTGTCCGTGTCGCCTTGGGGATCATCCACGGAAACATGCGCGGCGCCGACGCCATAGCCGATCATCGATGTTCTCTTCGGCTGTCCCAGTGCCGCGCCAAATGCCGGCAAGCTGATACACAGGATCACGACGAGCAGACAAACATTCTTCACGGAGCATTCTTCACGTAGCAGGTCGCCTCAATGAATCCGGGTCGCAAGACAGGAAGTCAAGTCTGGATCTTTTGCCGGCGGTATGAAGTAAGTATAGATAATCCGTGACGGGCGGATACGGAAATATTGCAGGGCCCTGAAGGGTGCGTCTCAACGCAAGCGCTGAACCTTGAACCGGCGCCCCTTGATCTTTCCCTCGCCCAGGTGGCGCAGCGCGGCCTGGATGGCATTGCTGTCGACGGCGACGCAGCTGTGCCGGTCGAAGATGTCGATCTTGCCGATCTGCTCGCCGGCGATGCCGCCGTCGCGGGTGAGGGCGCCGAGGATGTCGCCGGGGCGCAGCTTGTCCTTGCGGCCACCGCCGATCTGCAGGGTGACCATGCGGGCGTTGCCGCTGTCGGCGATCGCCCGTCGGGGACGCAGGCTGTCGAGCGCCAGCGGGCGGATGGCCTGGTCCTGTCCGGCCTCGATGGCGCCGAGGCGATGCGCCTCCTCTGGCGTGAACAGGCTGAGGGCGAGGCCGCTGTGGCCGGCGCGCCCGGTGCGGCCGATGCGGTGGGTGTGCACCTGGGGATCGGGGCTTAACTGGAAGTTGATGACCAGCGGAAGTCCGTTGATGTCCAGTCCGCGCGCGGCCACGTCGGTGGCCACCAGCAGCTTGCAGCTCTTGTTGCCGAACTGCACCAGCACCTCGTTGCGCTGTCGCTGTTCCAGGTCGCCGTGCAGGGCCAGGGCGTGATAGCCCTCCCGTTGCAGCTGCCGGGCGACCTCATCGCATTGCCGTTTGGTGTTGCAGAATATCAGCGCGGCCTCGGGCCGGTAGTGGGCCAGCAGGCGCAGCAGGGCGTCGCCTCGCGCCGCTTCACGGGTTTCGAAAAACTGCTGTTCGATGCGCGCCGCGCCGTTTTGCGGTTCGGCGCTGAGGCGTTGCGGATGGCGCAGAAAGCGCTCGCTGATGGGCGCCATGTCGCCGGGCCAGGTGGCCGAAAACAGCAGCGTCTGGCGGCTGTCCGGTGTGTGTTCGATAATGGCGGCCATGTCGTCGATGAAGCCCATGTCGAGCATGCGGTCGGCCTCGTCCAGCACCAGGGTACGCAGCGCGCGCAGGTCCAGCGATCCCTTTTGCAGGTGTTTGCGGATGCGCCCGGGGGTGCCGACGACGATGTGCGCGCCGTGTCGCAGGGTTTCCGTCTGCGGGCCGAGGCTGCTGCCGCCGCACAGGCTGACCAGCTTGACGTTTTGCAGCCCGCGTGCCAGGCGGCGGATCTCCTTGCCCACCTGCTCGGCCAGTTCGCGCGTGGGACAGAGCACCAGCGCCTGCACCTGGCGGCTGCGGCTGTCCAGCGCTTCGAGCAGGCCGAGGCCGAAGGCGGCGGTCTTGCCGCTGCCGGTCTCCGCCTCGGCGATGAGGTCATGGCCGGCCAGAATTACTGGCAGGCTGAGGGCCTGGATCGGTGTCATGTGGTGATAGCCGAGGCCGTCGAGATTGCTCAGCAGGGCGGCTGGCAGGGGGAGTTGGCTGAATCCGCTCATGGGGTGTGCTTCTGCTGTAAGGTGGGCCGGGGAAGTCCCGCGCTGCGGGCATGATAGCAGTTGTGCGGCCGCTAAATGATCGACGCAGATCTTTGAATCTTTCTAATGGTTTTATTGCCCTGAACAACGGTAGGAGCGGACCCGTGGGCCGCGATGGTTTTTCCACCCTTGGCATCGCGGCCCAAGGGGCCACGCCGACTGTTGGTACGGCGGGATGGTTCATTCCCCCCCGCCGTGGGCGAGGGTAGAACAGGAGAAGATATGAGTACTGAGGCACTGGCCGAATTGAACGCACGATTCGGCATCCGCGGGCGGGTGACGTTCACCCAGGCGGCGGGTGGCCTGATCGTCGCCGCGGTGCGCAATGCGCAGGCCACGGCGCGTATTGCGTTGCAGGGGGCACAGGTTCTCGACTGGACGCCGGCGGGCGCGCGTCCCGTGATCTGGGTGTCGCCGGCGGCGATGCAAGCGCCGGGCAAGCCGCTGCGCGGCGGGGTGCCGGTGTGCTGGCCGTGGTTCGGCCCGCATGCCACGGAGGCGGGCTTTCCCGCCCACGGCCTTGCCCGCACCCAGTGCTGGGAGATGGCGCAGGTTCAACAGCTGTCCGATGGCAGCACCACCCTGAGCCTGCGCCTGTCGCAGGACGCCAATACCCGCCTGCTGTGGCCGCACGATACCGAGTTGCTGCTGCTGGCGAACATCGGCCGGCATTTGCGCATCGATCTGCTGACGCGCAACACGGGGGATGAGGCCTTCACGCTGACGCAGGCCTTGCACAGCTATTTTGCCGTCAGCGACGTGCGCGAGGTCGTGGTGCGCGGGCTGGAGGGGCTGCCCTATATCGACAAGGTGGCGGGCGGTGCGCGCCGCGTGCAGTCGGGGCCGCTGACCCTTTCCGACGAGACCGACCGCATCTACCTCGACCACGGCGGCGAGTGCGTGATCGATGATCCCGGCCTGCGGCGACGCATCGTCATCCGGCGCCAGGGCAGCCGCTCGACGGTGGTGTGGAACCCATGGGCGGAAAAATCCGCGGCCATGGCCGATATGGGCGAGGGCGTGTATCGGGGCATGCTGTGCGTCGAGGCGGCCAATGCGGCGGAGGATGCGGTTGTCGTCGCGCCGGGCGGGGAGCACCGGCTGCAGGTGAGTTATCGGCTGGCGGCGTGGTGAGGGGGGTGGTTTTCCGTGAATGACGATGGGGCTGGCGGGTCTTTCGCGGCTGATACCCAAAGGGCACGCCGAGCCGCTCCCACAGGGCGTGCGCCGGGGGGGCGTCTTGATGAAATCCGGCGACTGGCGAGTCGTCTGCGCGCGCAGGCCCTGGCCACGCGGCAGCGCCGCGCGCTGGTGCTGGCGGGTGACGCCGACTGGGGGCGGGCGCTGGCGGATGATCTGTGCCGCCACCTGTCGCTGGCGCCGACGACCTGGGTAAGCGCTCACTCACCGCAGGCGGTGGAATCCCTGCGCGGCCGCCAGGCGCTGGCCCTGCTGGGACAGGAGCGCGAGGCGGTGGTCTTCGATGCCCACAGCGGCTTCGACCCGGACGTGTTCGGCGCCGTATCGGGCGCGGTGGTGGGTGGCGGCCTGCTGATCCTGCTGACGCCGTCGCTGGCGCAGTGGCCCGACTTCGCCGACCCGGCGGCCGAGCGCATCAGCATCGCGCCGCTGACCTTTGCCGATGTGTCGGGGCGGTTTCTGCAACGGCTGGCGCGTGTGCTGGGCGCGGCCGAGGGCGTCACCGTGGTGGAACAGCAGGCCAAAAGTCTGCCGACGCTAGCGTCGGATTCCGTGACGAGCGAGCCCATGCCGGCATTCGACCGCGACGGCTTCCGCAGCGCCGATCAGCGGGCGGCGGTGGCGGCCATCGAACACGTGGTGCACGGCCACCGCCGCCGCCCGGTGGTGCTGGTGGCCGACCGCGGCCGCGGCAAGAGCGCCGCGCTGGGCATTGCCGCCGCCCGGCTGCTGGGCGAGGGATTGAAACGCATCGTGGTCACGGCGCCGCGCCTGGACGCCGTCGCGCCGTTGTTCGAGCAGGCCGCGCAGCGGCTGCCGCAGGCCCGTCTGCGGCGCGGCCGTCTGCAGTGGCGGGAGGCCAGCATCGAATTCCACCCGCCCGACGAACTGCTGGCCTCGCCCATCGACGCCGGCCTGCTGCTGGTGGACGAGGCCGCCGCCATCCCCGCGCCCCTCCTCACCCGCCTGCTCGAACGCCATTCGCGCATCGCCTTCGCCACCACCGTGCACGGCTACGAGGGCACCGGGCGCGGCTTCGCCGTGCGCTTCCGGCGCACCCTGGACACATTGACGCCGGGCTGGCGCGAAGTGCGCCTGCGGACGCCGATCCGCTGGGCGGTGGACGACCCCGTCGAGGCCCTGGTGTTTCGCGCCCTGCTGCTGGATGCCGAGGCGGCGGCCGATGAGCGGGTCGCCGATGCCGTTGCCGAGGGTTGTGAATTCGTCCGCCTCGACCGTGATGCCCTGGCCGACGACGAGCCGAGCCTGTCGCAACTCTTCGGCCTGCTGGTGCAGGCCCATTACCGCACCCGCCCCAACGACCTGCGCAACCTGCTCGACGGTCCCGGCCTGCGCGTCTACGCGCTGCGCCATGGCGGGCAGATCGTGGCCACCGCGCTGGTGGCGGCGGAGGGCGGTTTCGACGCCGGCATGGCGCAGGCCATCGCCGCCGGCGAGCGCCGCCCGCGCGGCCACCTGATCCCGCAATCGCTGGCGGCGCACCTGGGGCTGAGCGAGGGCGCACGCCTGCGCTGCGCGCGCGTGATGCGCATCGCCGTGCACCCGGCGGCCCAGCGCCGCGGGCTGGGCAGGCGGCTGCTGCGGCAGATCCGCGCGCAGGCCGAGGCCGATGGCTTCGACCTGCTCGGCGCGAGTTTCGGCGCCAGCGCGGAGCTGCTGGCCTTCTGGGCTCCCGAGCAGCTGCTTCCCGTGCGGCTGGGCTTCAGCCGCGACCACGCCAGTGGCGCCCATTCCGTGATGTTGCTGCGCCCCCTGAGCGCCAGGGGCGAGGCGATCTTCCGCGCCGCCCGTGAGCGATTTCTGGCCGACTTCGCCCTGCAACTGAGCGATCCCCTGCGAGGCCTGGAACCGCGGCTGGCGGCGCGCCTGCTGCGCCGCAGCGGTGTGGAGGCGGGGGTGGAGCCGCCATGGCGGGCCGTGGACGAGCAGGCGGTGAGCGACTTCGCCAGCGGCGCGCGCGGTTTCGAGGACTGTCTGGGGGCGCTGTATCGTCTGGCCCTGCGCGCGCTGGCCGATCCGGCCTGCGCCGTGGATGCCGACGGGCAGGGGCTGCTGGTGGCCAGACTGTTGCAGAAGCGCCCCTGGGGCGAGGTCGCCACACAGCTGAATGTGGCGGGCCGCGCCGCGGTGGTGGAGCACCTGCGGCGGGTGGCGGACGGCCTCCGCCAGGCATCGAAGCCGGCTCACCGAGGCGGGGAGTGATCACCACGGAAATCATCGCCGCCCCGGTGTTCCATCCCGCGGAAGACTATCATCAGCGGTATCTGGCCAAAAATCCGCGCGGCTATTGTTCCCTGGCCGGTTGTGGTGTTCCCTTTCCGGGCCCGGAGACGGTATGACGCGTGTTGAAGAGAGGCTGGAATTCTGGTTTTCCGCGCGGGTGCGGCCGCTGCGGGTGCCGGTTCACGCCGCCGGATTCACGCGTGGAGGCGAGGGCGCGGCGCAGGAGCGGGCCTGCCTCGCCACCGGCGAGGCCTGTCGCGGTTGAAGCCTGGGGACTGAAAATTGATCCGGCAGTCCGCTTGTGTATAGCATGTGCGGGACAGCGCGAGTAGGCTGGACGCTCCGGCCGGGTAGCAGAGGATATGACGTGATTGACAACCTGAAAGATTTCGATGAGGAAATTCCCAAGTGGGACATCGCCCTGGCCGCCCTGGCGAGGGAAGACTTTGAAAAAGGCGGCCGCAACCTGACCCTGGCGGATTTCCGGCGCCAGGCCTCGGAGCACGCGATCCGCTTCGACGACATCATGGTGACCGTGTTCGAGCTGTGCATCCAGGGCGAATGGCAATACCAGGACGCCGAGGGCCGGGACCGTGCCATCACCCGCGATGAGGTGAACAACCTCTACATCGGCGGCCGCCTGGCGGAGAAGGACGTGGCGGATTACACCGGCTCCTGGTATCCGCTGAAATAGGCCCTCACCCTCGACTGCGCGTTTTTTCACAGGACTTTGCAATGAAACTGATTTTGACCCTGGCCATCGCGGTGGCCGGCCTGACCTCGACGCTGCTGGCGGCCGAGCCCCTGGCGCCGCGGGCGGCGATTCCCGCCGGCATGGAGGAGAGCTATCTGGGTGAGGGTATACGCCAGGCGGCGATTCCCGATGGCGCGGCGGTGGGCATCCCGGCCTATCCCGGCTCGGTGGTGATTCGCAGTTATGCGGTGGCGGAACGGCCGGCGGGCTACGCGGGCCTGCCCATCGTGGAGCTGATCAGCACCGGTGACTATGACGACGTGGTGGCCTTTTACAAGGGCCGGCTGGCGGGCTGGGGCGAGGCGGAGTTGATGTCGGCGTATTATTTTGCCGAGCACGGCAACATCAATTTCTTCACCCCCCAGGAGCCGCACGTGGGCGTGCACCGCATGGCGAGTTATTTCCGTGAGGCGGAGCGTGAAATGCTGCAGCGGGTGCTGCCGGGCGCCAAGACCCTGATCAAGGTTTTTTACACGCCCTGACAGACGACAAGATAAAGCCCCGGCCATTGGCAGATGGCCGGGGCTTTTTTCATGGGCGAATCGACGCTGGGGCTATTTGCCGCTCTGCGCCTCGTCCGCGCGCCACACCTCGATGGGGTTCTTTTTGTTTTCCTGTGCCTCGCGGCCCTTGCGGCTGTTGAGGGGGACCATGTCCAGGCTCAGGCATTCGGGGCACTTGGTGGTGTTGAATTTGAGGATGTGATAGACCGTCCAGCCAGCGGGGATGATGAGCAGCGGCATGATGCCGGTCATCAGCACGAAGCTGCCGACCACGCCCCAGATGAAGGCGTCGACGAAGAAACTTTCGGGGCTTTGCGGGACGGGTTTGCCGACGTGGCCGCAGTAGGTACAGATGTGGTCTTTCATGGTGGTGACTCCGCTTGGGTTCTGTCTATCAGAAAATCAGAATATGCCAAAATTCTTCAATCGTCCATGTCCGGCGGCCAGGAATTCGATAGAAGATGCTTGGCCATGCCCTCGGGCGTTTGATCGGGCGCAGGCTTCGACGCGCCTGACTATTCCCTGAGTCTACGGATTCAGGTATTCCACATTCTGGGAATGGTCAAGTGAATGAGGGCTGAATTGGCGGGTGAAAAAAGGGGCGCCCCGGGGGGGGGCGGCGTCGAGTGGGGCTACGGCGTGGTGGGTGGCGCCGTCTGCGCGGCATCGAAATACTCGAACATGCTGGCCTTCAGCGGCCAGCCGGCCTCGTCCAGCACCACCACCGTCCACTTGCCGGTCCATTCGGGCAGCAGGTTCTTGCTGGAGTAGACGCGCCAGCGCGGGCCGCCGCCGACACGGAATTTCACCTCGGCCATTACCTGGCCGTTGTATTCCCAGCGGTGGGTGACGATCTCGCCGTCCAGGCCGCGCAGGTCGGAGAAGAAATAGATGCGGTCGATGGTATTGGGCACCCGCACCAGGTTGTCGACCGGCTCGCGGTCCTCGATGGCGGTGGTGAAGGCGGTGCGCGCGATGCTGCCGCGAGGTGTGTAGGGCTCGCCGGCGGTGGCGGCCGGTTCGGCGGCTGCCGTCAGCGGGGCGGCGAATGCCAGGGCCGTCAGCAGTGCCAGTGTCCATGTGTGGATTCGCTGCAGTTGACGTTTCATGACGCTCGCTCCTTCTCGGGTTGGTAATGGATGGTGCCGGGTACGGGGTATGTCGGCATCCCCGCCAACATCTTGCGGTGCTTTATGGTAGCGCGTTTGTCGCCATCCCGGCAGTGTCATTGCTGACGGCATCGGCGTCAATCCTCCAGATAGGTGTAGCCATCCAGTCCCGCCTCCAGTTCGGCCAGGCAGGCCGCCTGCGTCTCGGCGGGCAGGTCGCTGGCGGCCAGCTGTGCGCGGTAGCTGGCCAGCAGCCGGGCCGGTTCGAAGTGCACGTGGCGCAGCACCGCCGCGACCGTGTCGCCGTGCTGGATGTGGGCCAGGCGGTGACGGCCGTCGGCGTCGAGGTGTACGTCCACGGCGTTGGTGTCGCCGAACAGGTTGTGCATGTCGCCGAGGATTTCCTGGTAGGCGCCGAGCAGGAAGATGCCCAGCCAGTAGGGCTCGCCGGCGCGCAGGGGGTGCAGGGGCAGGCTGCTCTCCAGGCCCTCGCCGTCCACGTACTGGTCGATGCGGCCGTCGGAGTCGCAGGTGATGTCCTGCAGGGTGCCGCGGCGATCCGGCGTCTCGTCGAGGCGCTGCAGGGGCATGATGGGGAATACCTGTTCGATGGCCCACACGTCCGGCATGGACTGGAACAGGGAGAAGTTGCAGAAGTACTTGTCGGCGAGCTTTTCGTTGAGTTCGTCGAGGATCTCGCGCTGGGCGCGCACGCCGGGGTTGAGGCGCTGGCGCAGGCGCGCGCAGGTGGCGAAGTAGAGGGTCTCGGCGCGCGCCTTGGCGCCCATGTCGAGCACGCCGTGCACGTACATGGATTGCGCCTCGGCCAGCCAGTGCACGGCGTCATGGTAGATCTCCACCACCGCGCGCGGGCTGGCACCGGGGCCGTCGAGGGCCTGAAGGCCTTGCCAGAGGTCGTGCAGGATCTGCGCCTCGCCGTCCGTGGGCGGGGCGATGGGCGCGTCGCCCACGGCCTGCTCCACCTCCGTGACCTCGGTGATCAGCATGGCGTGGTGGGCGGTGAGGGCGCGACCGGATTCGGTGATGATGTGCGGCGGCGGCAGGCTCTCGGCGCGGCATACCTCCCACAGGGTGTGCACCACGTTGTTGGCGTATTCCTGCAGGCTGTAGTTCATGGAGCAATAGCTGCGCGAGCGGGTGCCTTCGTAGTCGACGCCGAGGCCGCCGCCGACGTCCACGGTGCGGATGTTGACGCCGAGGCGGTGCAGCTCGGCGTAATAGCGCGCGCACTCGCGCAGGCCTTGCTGGATGTCGCGGATGTTGGCCAGCTGCGACCCCATGTGGCAGTGCAGCAGTTCCAGCGCATCGAGCATGCCGGCCTCGCGCAGGGTCTCGATGGCGGCCAGCACCTGCTGTGCGGCGAGGCCGAACTTGGCCTTTTCGCCGCCGCTGTTCTGCCAGTTGCCGCGGCCGATGGAGGCCAGCCGCACGCGCACGCCGAGCCGCGGCGTCACGCCCAGGGCGCGTGCCTCATCGAGGATCAGCGCCAGCTCCGAGGACTGCTCCAGCACCAGGGTGACGTGGTGCCCGAGCCGCTGCCCGATCAGCGCCAGACGGATGTATTCGCGGTCCTTGTAGCCATTGCAGACGATGCGCCCGCCATGGGTATCGGACAGCGCCAGCACCGCCATCAGCTCCGGCTTGCTGCCGGCCTCGAGGCCGACGCGGATCCGGTCGCCGTCGGCGGCGTTCAACAGTTCACGTACCACGCTCTGCTGCTGGTTCACCTTGATGGGATAGACCGCCGTGTAGCCGCCGCCGTAGTCGTGTGTCCGCATGGCATCCGCGAAGGCCCCGCACAGGCGCGCCACGCGGTCACGCAGGATGCCGCTGAAGCGCACCAGCACCGGCAGCGCCAGGCCCGCGTCGCGGATCTCGCGGGTCAGGGCATGCAGGTCGATGCCGTGGCCGTCACGCGCCGGGAAGGCGTGGAGGTGGCCGTCGTCGCCAATGTCGAAATAGCCGCCGCCCCAATGGGCGAGGTTGTAGATGTCGCGGGCTTGCTGGATGCTGTTCATGAAGGGCTATTCACCACAGAGGCACGGAGGCACAGAGTAAAAAAATCACGCATCACGGCGTGCTTGATCAGTATGAAACCAGTCTGGCTTTATACCGCCTTCGACCATTTCTTCACAACAAAAAATCCGTGCCTCCGTGTCCCTGTGGTGAATCAAAAGGGTAATCCGCAGATCAAACAACTTTGCAAGCTTGTATGAAACACGGATAATTCCCGCCACTTTTTACCGCACTGAGGATTCCCCCGTGAGCACACTCGATGCCAACTGGTTCACCGAAATCCACCAGGATGCCGGCTCGGCCTTTTCCCTGCGAATCCGCCGCAAGCTGGCCGACGAGCGGACGCCCTACCAGCACATCGAGGTCTTCGAGACCACCGACTTCGGCAATTTCATGGTCATCGACGGCTGCACCATGGTGACGGCGCGGGAGAACTTCGTCTATCACGAGATGATGACCCATCCGGTGCTCTATACCCACGCCGCGCCGCGCGACGTGCTCATCATCGGCGGCGGCGACTGCGGCACCCTGCGCGAGGTGCTGCGCCATCCCGAGGTGGCGTCCGCGGTGCAGGTGGAGATCGACGAGCGCGTCACCCGCCTCGCCGAGCAGTATTTCCCCGAGCTGTGCGAACTCAACCACGACCCGCGGGCCACGCTGATCTTCGGCGACGGCATCCAGTGGGTGAAGGACGCCCCGGCTTCGAGCCTGGACGTGGTGATCATCGACAGCACCGACCCCGTCGGCCCCGCCGAGGGCCTGTTCTCACGGCCCTTTTACGCGGATTGCCTGCGCGTCCTGCGCGCCGGCGGCATGATCGTGCAGCAGAGCGAATCGCCACTGCTGCACCTGAAGATCCTGCGCGACATGCACAGCGCCATGCGCGACGCCGGCTATGCCGACGTGCGTACGCTACACTTTCCGCAGATGATCTACCCCTCCGGCTGGTGGTCGGCGACAGTGGCGCGCAAGGGCGAGAAGATCGAAGGCCTGCGCGAGGTCGACGTGGCCGCAAGGCCCTTCGAGACGAAGTACTACAACGCCGACATCCACCGCGCGGCGTTCGTGCTGCCGACGTTCCTGCGGGAGGCGCTGGCCTGAGTGCCGGTCATCGGCGGCAGTCGCCGGCAGGTGCAACGCCCAGACCGATCCGCAAGGCAGTGCTCAGTTACACCACTGATCCACTTCCTTCTGCGCCGCCTGCTTGCGCTTGTCGATCTCGGCGTCGCTGAGATAGCTGCGCTCGCCCTGGTCATCGATTTCGTAGATGCGACCACCGATGGTGTAGGCGGCCAGTCGGCGCTTGGCGCCTGAGCAGTTGGCTTCGCGGGCCTTGCGCTCCTTTTCGGCGGCGGCCTTCTTCGCCGCCTTGTCCTCGCGCTCCTTGCGCATGGTCTCAAGGAGTTTGTTGGTCTCCTGCAGGGAATTTCCCTGTGCCGGGCCCCGGCTCGATGGCGGGGTCTTGGGGAGGTCGATCTCGCGGGCCTGGGTGGTGGGCGGTCTTTCACCGTAGTGGACGTTGCCTTCGCTGTCGGTCCACTTGTAGATCTTGCCGGCGAGGGCGCCACCGCTGGCGCAGAGCAGACTGAGGGTGAGGATGGCGATGAGCTTTTTCATACAGGCCTCGGTGGTGGGGTGAGGTGTGTGAACCCGGCTGAACATGATCCTGAATCCGTAGGTTCAGGATGATCTGTATCGGCATCGAGAGGAAAAAGCATAGCCTGCCGGCCGGGCAAAAAAAAGCGGGCGCCTGGGGCGCCCGCGGAGGTGTGTCGCGCTGCGTGCAGTTTCAACCGTTCTTCGCGGTGAATCCTGCGTCGTGGCGCTTACTTGTTGGTGAACTCCGGATAGGCCTCCATGCCGCACTCGGAGAGGTCGACGCCTTCGTACTCCTCTTCCTCGCTGACGCGCACGCCCATGATGGCCTTGATGGCGAGCCAGGTGACGAGGCTGGCGCCGAACACCCAGACGAAGATGGTGACTGCGCCGACGATCTGACCGAGGAAGGTGGCGTCGCCATTGGTCAGCGGCACCGCCAGCAGGCCCCACAGGCCGACCACGCCGTGCACCGAGATGGCGCCGACCGGATCGTCGATCTTCAGCTTGTCCATGCCGACGATGGAGAACACCACCAGGGTGCCGCCGACGGCGCCGATGACGGTGGCCATCAGTGGGGTGGGGGTGTCGGGACCGGCGGTGATGGCCACCAGACCGGCCAGGGCGCCGTTCAGTGCCATGGTCAGGTCGGCCTTGCCGAACATCACGCGGGCGACGATGAGGGCGGCGATGACGCCACCGGCGGCGGCGGCGTTGGTGTTGACGAACACCATCGCCACGGCGTTGGCGCTGGCCATGTCACCCAGCTTGAGCACCGAGCCGCCGTTGAAGCCGAACCAGCCCATCCACAGGATGAAGGTGCCGAGGGTGGCCAGCGGCAGGTTGGCGCCGGGGATGGGGTGCACGGAGCCGTCGGCGCCGTACTTGCCCTTGCGCGCGCCAAGCACCAGCACGCCGGCCAGGGCCGCGGCTGCGCCGGCCATGTGCACGATGCCGGAGCCGGCAAAGTCGAGGAAGCCGAAGTCGTCGCCGAGGCTGAACAGGCCGAACACGGAGCCGCCGCCCCAGGTCCAGTAGCCTTCCAGCGGATAGATGAAGCCGGTCATGACCACCGCGAACAGCATGAAGGACCACAGCTTCATGCGCTCCGCCACGGCGCCGGAGACGATGGACATGGCAGTGGCCACGAATACCACCTGGAAGAAGAAGTCGGAGGCGCTGGAATAGACCGAGCTGCCTTCGAAGCCGTTCTCGGCGGAGGCCGCGAGGGCGTCCTTGACCAGGGTTTCGCCACCCGCGATACCGGCAAGGAAGAAACCGCCGTCGTACATGATGTTATAGCCGACGATCATGTACATGGTGCAGGCGATGGCGAACAGGGCCACGTTCTTGGTGAGAATCTCGGTGGTGTTCTTGGCGCGCACCAGGCCCGCTTCCAGCATGGCGAAACCCGCCGCCATCCACATCACCAGGGCACCCATTACCAGGAAGTAAAAGGTGTCCATGGCGTACTGCAACTGAAAAATCTGATTTTCCATTGTGACTATCCCCTGGAGTGATTACAGCGCTTCGGAGCCCGTTTCGCCGGTGCGAATACGAACCACCTGTTCCAGCGCGGAGACGAAAATCTTGCCGTCACCGATCTTGCCGGTATTGGCGGCCTTGCTGATGGACTCGATCACCTGGTCGGTGAGTTCGTCATCGATGGCCAGCTCGATCTTGACCTTGGGCAGGAAGTCCACCACGTATTCCGCGCCGCGGTAGAGTTCGGTGTGACCCTTCTGGCGACCGAAGCCCTTGACCTCGGTGACCGTGATGCCCTGCACGCCGATCTCCGACAGCGCTTCGCGCACGTCGTCCAGCTTGAAGGGCTTGATGATTGCTACAACCATTTTCATGGTTTCTCTCCCTAACGGTTTTTGAATGGCCCACCGCGCGTTGCCGTGGACGTAGACTGCAGTCTGAGGTTTGCTGCTCGGCCGTGTTTTGCATGCCTTGTGCCAAGTTTGTCGACCCGTGGAATATCAACAATTTATGAATAGCTTTGAGGGGTGATAAGGCAAAAACGCACAATAATGGCCCCACCCTGGTGGGCCTGCACCAAGTTGGTGCCCTGCGTTGTGGCGGGGGAGGGCGGCCAGGGCCGGGCCAGTGCTGGCCAAGCCTCGTTGCTTGTGGTTAGACTGCACGCCACTGGAGGATTGCCATGTTTGACGCCAAACAACTCGATGAACTGACTCGCAACGTGCTCAAGGTCCTGCCCGCCGGGGTGGGGGAGGTGCAGCGCGACATAGAGAAAAACCTGCACTCGGTGCTGCAGAGCGCGCTGGCCAGGCTGGACCTGGTCACGCGCGAAGAGTTCGAGGTGCAGTCCGCGGTGCTGGCGCGCACCCGGCAGAAGCTGGAAGACTTGGAAAAACGTGTCGCCGTGCTGGAGGCGGAGTAATCCGTTGAGCGCATTGGCAGGGGCGGGCCATGCCCGCGATGGTTTTCTCGCCAGGCCCGGTCTGTGCGTCTGTAGGAGCGCCTTCAGGCGCGAAGAGCCGGATGCGAAAAAATCTTCGCGCCTGAAGGCGCTCCTACAAGTGTTGGATATTTCTTTCCCTGTGCCTTCGGTCATCGCGGGCATGGCCCGCTCCCGGAACAGTTGGATGCCGACAAATCCTCGTTAACGAACCACCGGCAAGGAACGCCATGTCGCTCGCCATCATCTACAGCCGTGCCCTGGTGGGCATCGACGCCCCCCTGGTGACCGTGGAGGTGCACCTCTCCAACGGCCTGCCCAGTCTCTCCATCGTCGGCCTGCCCGAGGCGGCGGTGAAGGAGAGCAAGGACCGCGTGCGCGGCGCCCTGCTTACCGCCGGCTTCGAGTTTCCCGCCCGCCGCATCACCATCAATCTCGCCCCCGCCGACCTGCCCAAGGAGGGCGGCCGCTTCGACCTGCCCATCGCCCTCGGCATCCTCGCCGCCTCCGGACAGATCGCCAGCAGCGACCTCGCGCGCTTCGAGTTCCTCGGCGAACTGGCCCTGAGCGGCGAGTTGCGCCCGGTGCGCGGCGTGTTGCCGGTGGCGATCCAGGCCCGCGAGGCCGGTCGCACCCTGCTGGTGCCGATGGCCAACAGCGCCGAGGCCGGGCTGGTGGAGGGCGTCGAGGTGTTGGTGGCGGACCATCTGCTGGACGTGTGCGCGCACTTCAACGGCAGTCGCCCGCTGGCGGCCGCCGTGCACGACGATGGTGGCGAAATGCCCGCCGTGCAGGACGACCTCGCCGACGTGCGCGGCCAGCCGCACGCCAAGCGCGCCCTGGAGGTGGCCGCCGCCGGCGGTCACAGCCTGCTCATGTGCGGCCCGCCGGGCACCGGCAAGACCCTGCTCGCCAGCCGCCTGCCGGGCATCCTGCCCCTGATGAGCGAGGCCGAGGCGCTGGAGGCCGCCGCCGTCGCCTCCATCAGCAACCAGCCCTTCGACGCCGCCCGCTGGCGCCAGCGGGCCTTCCGGCATCCGCACCATACCTCGTCGGGCGTGGCGCTGGTGGGCGGCGGCGGCACGCCGCGGCCGGGGGAGATCTCCCTCGCCCACCACGGCGTGCTGTTCCTCGACGAGCTGCCGGAGTTCGACCGCCACGTGCTGGAGGTGCTGCGCGAGCCGCTGGAATCGGGCCGCATCCACATCTCCCGCGCCGCGCGTCAGGCCGAATTCCCCGCCCGCTTCCAGCTGGTGGCGGCCATGAATCCCTGCCCCTGCGGCTACTTCGGCCACCCCAACGGCCGCTGTCACTGCACCGCCGAGCAGGTCAGCCGCTACCGCGCGCGCATCTCCGGGCCGCTGCTGGATCGCATCGACATGCACATCGAGGTGCCGCCGGTGGCGCGCGAGCTGTTGCGCGGCGAGGCCGACCCGGCGGCGGAGGACTCCGCCACGGTGCGCCGGCGCGTGGTGGCCGCCCGCGAGCGGCAGCTGCGGCGCAGCGCTGTCCCCAATGCCAACCTGCCCAACCGCGAAGTGGACGCTCACTGCCGCCTCACGGCGGCCGATGCCGCGCTGCTGGAGCAGGCCATCGAGCGCCTCGGCCTCTCCGCCCGCGCCTGGCACCGCATCCTCAAGGTGGCGCGCACCATCGCCGATCTGGCCGGCGCGGCGGAGATCGGCAGCGCCCACCTCAGCGAGGCCATCTCTTACCGTCGCCTGGATCGGCAGCCTGCCCACGCCCCTGGATATCCGTCATTCCGGCACGTTTTTAGCCGGAATCCATGTCGTTAAAACCACTGGATTCCCACTTGAAACATGCGGGAATGACGTATGGCGACTATTCCGCCGTCTGATGGGTGAGTAGTTTTACCCTTGTAGGCGTACCTGACCCGGCTGGCGCCCGCTGCTTCGTCAGGAGTGACAGCCGTCCCATCGGATGTGGTACATTCGTCGCCATTTCCCGACGCTTCTTCACAGGCATCACCGACATGAAACATTCCGCCCCTGCCCTGCTCATCGCCAGCCTGCTGTTGCTCCTGCTTGGCGCGTGTGGCGAAAAGGGCAATCCCAACGTCGATAACAGTCCGCATGTGACGGAAAAGGCCGTCGCCGTCTTCAAGGCCCTGCAGGCCGAGGACTACGACGCCGCGCTGGCCCAGTACGACGAGGGCTTTTTCAGGACACAGTCGCCACAGGCCTGGCGCGACGAGCTGAAGGCCTTGATCGCCGAGCGCGGCCCGTTGCGCGAATGGCACCTGCGCCGCAGCCAGGCCGACACGCGCTTCTCCGGCAAGTTCTTTCTCTACGAATACACCACCGTGCATGCGGGCAACAAGCGCCTGCACCACCTGATGACCTTCGTCTGGCCCGTCAACGACGACCAGATCCGCCTGCTGGGGCACAAGATCACACCGTGGCAGCTGGGTGAGGAGGACTAGGCATGCCTGGGCTGCCCGTCATCCACCTTGGTGCCCTGATCCTGTTGCTGACTGCCCTGATCCCGGCGTCGGCGTCGGTGGCCAAAGGCTATGCGCTGCCGGTGCGCGTGGCCGAGGCGGCGCGGGTGACGCTGGCGCCGCAGCAATGGCTGGCGGCCACCGTGGTCAGCCGCCACCAGGCCGCCCTCGCCGCCGAGGCCAGCGGCCGCCTGCTGTCGGTGGCCGAGGCCGGCACGCGGGTGAAGGCGGGACAGGTGCTGGCGCGCATCGACGACACCTTCGCCAAGCTGAAAGTGGACGAGTTCACTGCCGCCGTGGCGCGCGAGGAGGCCTCGCTGCAATTCCTGCACGGCGAGATGCGCCGCCTGACCCGCCTGGCGAAGCGCAACAACACGGCGCAGACCCAACTCGATGAAGTGGCCTCGCGGCAACAGGTGGCGGCCAATGAGCTGAACATCGCCCGCACCCGCCTGACGGAGGCGCGCGAGCAGCTGCGCCGTCATCAGTTGCGCGCGCCCTTCGCCGGGGTGGTGGTGGAGCGCGCCCGGCGCAACGGCGAGTGGGCCGGCATCGGCGATACGCTGCTGCGGCTGATCGATACCTCGACGCTGGAGGCGCGGGCCGCGGCGCCCCTCTCGGCGCGGCATCTGCTGCATCCCGGGGATCGCGTTAGCGTGGCCGCGGGCGACAACAGCGCCAGCGGCCGGGTGCGTACCCTGGTGCCGGTGGCGGATGCCCGCTCCCACCAGCTCGACCTGCGCGTGAGCCTGACGGGCGACGCCTGGAGCGTGGGCCAGCCCCTGCGCGTGGCGATCCCGCGCGCGCCGGCGCGCGAGGTGCTGGCGGTGCCGCGCGATGCCCTGGTACTGCGGAGTCAGGGCGCGGCGGTGTTCCGCATCGACGGCGACAACCGCGCCGAGCGCGTGACGGTGATCCCGGGCGTGGCCAGCGGCGAGCTGATCGCGGTCAGCGGCGACCTCCACGCCGGCGACCGGGTGGTGGTTCGCGGCGGCGAGCGTCTGCGGGCGGGGATGACGGTACAGATCCTCGATGCCCGCGACGGGGGGTAATCCGTGACCCTCACCCGGCTCGGCCTCGGCAACCCGGTGGCGGTGGTGGTGGGCGTGCTGCTGGCCATCCTCTTCGGCCTCATCAGCCTCGAACGCCTGCCGGTGCAGCTCACCCCGGAGGTGGAGCGGCCGCAGATCACCATCAGCACCCTGTGGCGCGCCGCCGCGCCGCAGGAGGTGGAGTCGGAGATCATCGAGCCCCAGGAGGACGTGCTGCGCGGCTTGCCGGGGATGACCGAGATGCTCGCCCGCGCCCAGCGTGGCCGCGCGCAGATCGTCATCACCTTCCAGGTGGGCACTGATCTGCGCCGCGCCCTGCTGGAGATCCTCTCGCGCCTCAACCGTGTGCCGCGCTATCCCGAGGACGCCCAGGAGCCCACCCTCAGCGCCATCGGCGGCGACTCGCGTCCTATTGCCTGGTTCATCCTCAAGCCCGTGGAGGGCAACGAGCGCGACATCGCCAGCTACCAGGACTACGTGGAGGAGGTGGTGCAGACCCGCTTCGAGCGGGTGCCCGGGGTGGCCTTGTCCGAGGTGCGCGGCGGCCGCGAGCGCGAGCTTCGCATCACCTTCGACCCCTACAAGGCCGCCAGCCTGGGCATCCAGCTGCCCGAGGTGGCACGCCTGGCGGGCGGCGCCAAGGACATCAGCGGCGGCTACGGCCACGTCGGCAAGCGCCGCTACACCCTGCGCTTCGCCGGCCAGTACGCCCTCGGTGACCTCGGCGAGATGGTGCTGGATTGGCGCGACGGCAATCCCGTCTACCTGCGCGACGTGGCCGAGGTGGAGGTGCGGCTGGTGGATCGCACCGGCTTCGTGATCCAGAACGGCGGCCCGGCGATGGCGGTCAATGCCCACCGCGAGACCGGCGTCAACGTGCTGCAGGTAATGGCGGGGCTCAAGCAGGCGGCGGCCGAGCTGCGCGAGGGTCCGCTCAAGCGCGCCGGCCTGAGCCTCGAGCAGGTCTACGACGAGACCCTGTACATCGACCGCTCCATCGACATGGTGCAGACCAACCTGGGCCTCGGCATGCTGCTGGCGGTGGGCGTGCTGTGGTGGTTCTTCCGCCGCCTGCGCGCCACCCTCATGGTGGCGGTGGCGATCCCCGTCTGCGTGGTGACGTCCTTCATTGTGCTGGACGCCGCCGGGCGCACCCTCAACGTCATCTCCCTGGCCGGCCTGGCCTTCGCCGTGGGCATGGTGCTGGATGCCGCCATCGTGGTGCTGGAGAGCGTGGTGCGCCTGCGCGAGCGTGGCATGGGGGCAGTGGAGGCCGCAGAAGAGGGCACCCGGCGGGTGTGGGGGGCGCTGCTGGCCTCCACCGCCACCACCGTGGCCATCTTCCTGCCGGTGGTGTTTCTCCAGGACGAGGCCGGGCAGCTGTTCGCCGACCTGGCGCTGACCATCGCCGTGGCGGTGAGCGTGTCGCTGCTGGTGGCGGTGGTGGTGCTGCCCACGGCGGCCGCCGGCTGGCTCGGCCGCACGCAGATGCGCGACCCCCACGCCCGCTGGTGGGCGGCCGGCAGCCGTTTCATCATGCGTCTCACGGACACGCCGCTGCGCCGCAACCTGTGGATCATCGGCCTCATCACCCTGCCGCTGGCCCTGGCCTGGCAGCTGAAGCCGGAGGCGGACTACCTGCCGGAGGGCAACCGCAATCTGGTGTTCGCCTTCATCCTGCCGCCCCCCGGGGCGAACATCGACACCCTGGAAGAGGAACTGGGCCGGGTGGTCGCCGAGCGCATGCAGCCATACATCGACGGCGACGCCGAACCGGCGGTGAACAACTACTTCTTCGTCGCCTTCGCGCGCGGCATGTTCATGGGCGCGCGCACCGTCGATCCGGACAGGACCGACGAACTGGTGCCGCTCATCAACCGCATCGTCGGTGGTTTCCCCGACACCATCGCCTTCGCCCGGCGTTCCTCCCTGTTCGGCGGCTTCGGCGGCGGGCGCACCGTCGACATGGATATCCAGGGTGGCGACATCACGTCGCTGCTGGTGGCGGCGCAGGCCGGCTATGTCGCCCTGCGGGAGGTCATGCCCGGGCAGCGGCCGCGTCCGCGACCGGGGCTGGACCTGGCGGAGCCGGAGCTGCGCCTGGTGCCGGACGAGCGGCGCCTCAGCGAGGCGGGCTGGAGCCGCGCCGAGGTGGCGCAGATCATTCGCGCCCTGGGCAGCGGCCTGCTGGTGGGCGACTACTTCGATGGCCGGCAGCGCCTCGACGTGATCCTGCGCGGCCCGGACTGGCACAGCCCCGAGGCCCTGGCCGACACCCCCCTGGCGACCCCCGATGCCGGCGTCCAGCCGCTGGGCGAGCTGACCCGCCTGGTGCGCACCGCCGGCCCGGACGAGATCCGCCGCATCGACCGCCGCCGCACCATCACCCTGGAGGTGAAGGCGCCCGACGGCATGTCCCTGGAGGGCACCATGGCCTTGTTGAAGGAGAAGGTGAGCCCGCGGGTCGAGGCACTGCTGCCCGCCGATGGCGAGATCCACTTTGGCGGCACCGCCGACAAGCTGCAGCAGGCGCTGAAGAGCATGGGCAGCAGCTTCTGGCTGGCCATCGCCCTGCTGTACCTGCTGATGAGCGCGCTGTTCCGCTCCTTCCGCGACAGCCTGCTGGTGATCCTCGCCATCCCCCTGGCCACCGTGGGCGGGGTGGTCGCCCTGCGCCTGACCAACCTAGTGACCTTCCAGTCCATGGACCTGCTGACCATGATCGGCTTCATCATCCTGCTCGGCCTGGTGGTCAACAACGCCATCCTGCTGGTGCACCAGACCCGCCAGGCCGAGCGCCGCGGCCTGGCGCGCCGCGAGGCGGTGGCCGAGGCGGTGCAACTGCGCCTGCGGCCGATCCTCATGAGCACCCTCACCAGCATCTTCGGCATGCTGCCGCTGCTGCTGATGCCGGGCGCCGGCAGCGAGCTGTACCGGGGCCTGGCGGCGGTGATCGTCGGCGGCATGAGCGTCAGTACCGTGTTCACCCTGATCCTGCTGCCCAGCCTGCTGCGCCTGGGCGAGGGCAAGGCGGTGACGACATGAGCTGGGGGCGCTGGCTGGCGCATGTCTATATCGTGCGCCGCAACGTGCGTGCCTGGGGCGTGGCCATCGGCCTGGTCGGCCTGCTGCTGTGGAGCTGGTGGCAGTGGCCGGCGGAGCGGGTCTCGCAGGCGGCGGTCAGTGCCGAGGTGGTGTCGCTGTCGGCGCCGATGAGCGCGCAGGACAAGACCCTGCCGGTACTGGTCGTGCGCCTGGCCGATGGCCGCCGGCTGCGCCTGCTGGTGGGCGACAATGTCCGCCCGGCGCCGGGCTCGCAGGTGCCCCTGATCCATGAGCGCTATGCCGACGGCAGCGAATACTTTGCCTTCGACCGCCAGCGCTGGCAGGTGGAGGGCGGCCGGTGAACGCCGCGGCGCGGGCCATTCTCGAACGCCTGTTTCCCGCCGGGCTGGAGGACCTGCGCCGACGCGTCGAGGAGGTGCGTCTGCCAGCGAGAAAAAAGGTCTTCCGCCGTGGCGATCCCTGCCGCAATTACCTGCTGGTGGTGGAGGGCTCGGTGCGGGTGCAGATGCTGGCCACCAACGGCCGCGAGATCACCCTGTACCGGGTACGCGACGGGCAGTCCTGCGTGATCACCACCTCCTGCCTGATCAGTGTCGAGGCCTATCCCGCCGAAGGCGTGACCGAGGTGGAAACCACCGCGCTGGTGGTGCCGCACGCCGTGTTCGACCAGGCCCTGGGCAGCTCCGCCGAGTTTCGCCGTTTCGTCTTTGCCAGCCAGGGCCAGCGGCTGGGCGACCTGATCCAGCGTGTCGAGGACGTGGTCTTCGGCCGTATCGACGTGCGTCTGGCGCGCCTGCTGATGACCCTGAGCGAGCAGGGTGCAAGGCCCATCGCCGCCACCCACCAGCAGCTGGCCAGCGAGCTGGGCTCGGCGCGGGAAGTGATCAGCCGCCAGTTGAAGCAGTTTGCCCGGCGGGAGTGGGTCGGCCTTGGCCGTGGTGCGGTCGAGGTAAAGGCGCCGGCGGCGCTGGACGAGCTTGCCCAGCGGCGTGACTGAGCCGGCGTCCGCCGATTTTTCGTTAGACGGGGCGACACCGGGAAAGTATCGGGCGGGGATTTCCTGAAACCGGCTGCCTGTGTGACATTGTCACTGTGCCTTGCCGGACAAGGGGCGCAGGATGTAGCCGACTTGAATCGAATGCAAAGATCGAATGCAAAGATCGAATGCAAAGATCGAATGCAAAGGAGAGCAAAGGAGAGATGTCATGGCGAATGTAGGTGGAGCCGATCGGGCGATCCGTATCATCGTGGGGGCCGCGCTGGTGGGCGCGACGGCCGTGGGCCCCTGGTCCAGTGTTCTCTCGCCCTGGGGCTATATCGGCATCGTGCCGCTGCTGACGGGGCTGTTCGGTGTTTGCCCAGGGTATTCCTTGATTGGCGTGAGCACGACAAAAAAGAAGCACGGAGACAGCCACGCCGGCTAGGGTGCTGTCATGGGGCGGCCGGAATGCCATGGCCGCCCGGGCCGGTTGTCTCTGCAACGGAGGCTTGACCCGGTCGCTGCATTGGCTCTGCGCACGCAGCGGGTGACTCGGGGCGTGGGATCGAACGCCTGAAACCCAGCGGTGCAGAGTACGGGAAACCCTTACTCCCTTTTCAGTTCGATGAGAAGGTAACCCATGGCCTCGTAATTGCGGATCGCCGTCGGCCCGGCGGGGGTCACGTCGACATAGTCCGGGAAGTCGCCGGCGTCCTTGCCGTGCCAGGAGGCGAGGGTGCCGCATACGTGCACGGGGACATCGTCGGCCACCAGTGACCGCACCAGGCGGTGCACGTCGGCATTGTCCGCCTCGCGGCTTTTCATCAGGGCGAATTCCTCCCGGCCGTGGGAGACCACCGCCAGGCCGATGTCCGGGAAGCGTTCGCGCAGCTGCCGCGCATAGCGGTTGATGGCGGGGATGGCCCATTGCAGGGCATCTTCGTTGCGCTCGACGATCTCGAATACCACGCCGAAGGGGGGCTGGTCCTGCGCCAGTAATCGTTCAATGGCGTCCTGATTGCCGGCCTGCGCGGCCGGGCCGATCAGCAACAGTCCGGCGAGAAACAGATGGATCAGGCGATGTTTTCGGCGCTGCGGGTGCATGGCGGTCTCTTTGTTTTCGGTGCGGGCTTAAGGTAGATTGAGTGCGCGGCCGCTGATTGGTTGCATCGACATTGCCGGCTGAACACGACATCGTCGATCGCCGGGTTAACAGTATTGCTGAATTCATGATAGACCGTATTCGCCAGTTCTTTGAAACACATCTCACACCAGACTCGCAAGGCGGAGGCAGCCAGGAGCATCGCCTGCGGCTGGCCTGCGCGGCCTTGCTGATCGAGGTGGCGCGTGCCGACTATGAGGTCACCGCGGAGGAGATGGCGGTGATTTCCCGTGCCGTGCGCAAGACCTTCGGCCTTTCGGCGGCGGAGACCGTGGAGCTGATCCAGCTGGCCGAGGAGGAGGCCGAGGGCGCCAGCAGCTATCACGAATTCACCTCGCTGATCAATGACAATTACAGCAAGGCACAGAAGATCCAGTTGCTGGAACGGCTCTGGGAAGTGGTCTTTGCCGATGCGGAAATGGAAAAGTACGAGGAGTATCTGGTGCGCAAGCTGGCCGATCTGCTGTATGTGCCGCACAGCCAGTTCATTGCCACCAAGCTGCGCGTTCAGGCCCGCCTTGAGGGCGATGCGTGAGGCTGTCGCGCCTGTTGTGGTTTGGGTAAACTTCCGGATATGTGGACGGCTTGCGCCGGAGGTCAGGGGGATTCGTGGTTGACGTGAGAGAGGACTCCACCGCAAAGACAGCGGCGGAGGAGGCGGGTGACTTTACGGTCCTGATTGCCGACGATATCGAGAGCAATCGTGACCTGCTGTGCCGGCGCCTTGGCAAGATGGGCTTTCGGCTGCTCACGGCGAGCAATGGCCTCGATGTGCTGGAGTCGCTCGCCCAGGCGCCCGTCGACCTGGTATTGCTGGACCTGATGATGCCCGTCATGGACGGCATCGAAGTGCTGCAGCGCATGCGTCAGGATGCGCGCCATCACGATACGCCGGTCATCATGATTACCGCCAATGACGATGTGGAGAACGCCGTTCGCTGCATCGACATGGGCGCCGTGGACTATCTGGTCAAACCCTTCAATCACACCCTGTTGCGGGCCCGGGTCAATGCCTGCCTGGAGCGCAAGCGCCTGCGGGACCAGGAGGTGCGCTATCGCGGCCGCATCAAGCGCCAGAACGACGAGCTGGAAGAGCGCGTGCGTCGCCAGGTGCGGGAGATCTCCGAGTCGCAGCTGGCGACCATCTTCGCCATGTCCAAGCTGGCGGAGTCCCGCGATCCGGAGACCGGCAAGCACCTGGAACGCATGCGCGAATATTGCCGGCTGCTGTCCCGGCAGCTGGGGCGCACGCCCGCCTATCGCGCGCAGATCGACGAAACCTTCGTGGAGAATATCTATGCCGCCAGCCCCCTGCACGATATCGGCAAGGTGGGCGTGGACGACGCCGTGTTGCTGAAGCCGGGGCGGCTCACGGAAGAGGAGTGGGTGCTGATGCGGCGTCATCCCGTGCTGGGCGCCGACACCCTGCGTGAGGTCGATCGCCAGCACCCGGGCAACAGCTTTATCCGCGTCGGCATCGACATCGCCGAGAGCCATCATGAAAAATGGGACGGCAGTGGCTACCCTTACGGCAAACGGAAAAAGGACATCCCCTTGGTGGCGCGGATCCTGGCCCTGGGGGATGTCTATGACGCCCTGACCTCGCAACGTTGTTACAAAAAGGCCTTCAGTCATGAGAAGAGTCGGTCGATTATTGAACAGGGTGAGGGCCGGCACTTTGATCCGGACGTGGTGCAGGCCTTCCGCGAGGTTGAAACTGAGTTTCTGCGTGTTCGTCAGGCCTTTCAGGATGCGGAGGGCTGAGTAACCGCAAATGGACAGGCCGCAGCGCCAGCGGCGAAAACGGCCCCAAGACAGAGGAAGCAGTGATGGCAAAGGTACTCCTGGTGGAAGACAACGAAATGAACCGTGACATGCTTTCCCGGCGTCTGCAGCGCAGGGGGTATGACGTGGTCTTCGCCATGGATGGTGATGCGGCCGTGAGCATGGCCAGCCGCGAAAAGCCGGCGCTGATCCTCATGGACATGAGCCTGCCGGTGATGGATGGCTGGGAGGCCACCCGGCGGATCAAGTCCAACCCCGATACCCGGGCCATTCCGGTGATCGCCCTCACCGCCCACGCCATGGCCGGGGACCTGGAAAAGGCCCTGGAGGCGGGCTGTGAGGACTACGACACCAAGCCGGTGGACTTTCCGCGTCTGCTGGGCAAGATGGAGCAATTGCTCGGCGCCTGACGTTCCCCGTTACGCCTTTTCCCTCTTTTCCGGTTGTTTTTCTTCCCGCCGTGTAACTATTCAGTTCACCACAGAGACATGGAAGCACAGATAGAGGCTCTTCAGGTTCATGCCGGGAATGGAATGAAACGCAGAGGCCGCAAAGGCGCAGAGGGCGCAAAGGAAATCCTTTCAGAAAACCTTTGCG
>JALSHB010000192.1 GCA_026982475.1 Chromatiales bacterium | reverse complement strand
AGGAAATCCTTTCAGAAAACCTTTGCGCCCTTTGCCTTGGATATCGTGGTCCGGCCTCCGCTGCCAACGTCCCCTGATTCACCACAGAGACACGGCGTTCACAGAAAATGAAATTCCAGGCCGTCGGGGCAGGCCACATCGCCACCCGGGGCATGGCCTCCCACTGAAACATTCTCTGTGTTCTCTGTGCCTCTGTGGTGAATAGATACCCCGCCGTTTTCTTTTCCTGTGTAGATTCCCGTCGGTGGCGCTGAGCTGAGCTGTTTACACGCAAAAGCCGGGATTGCTAAGATGCCCCGAGGCCCATGCCGGGTCATCCATCGTTAGGCGCAGAGAAAAGGATCAACATGCTGTCAGAAAATCAGCTCAAGGCCCCGGAACGTCGGGCCCGCTCCCATCAGGAGATTCATCACCTGGTCGAGTCCCGCACCGACGCCCTGTCTTTGTACAGCGAGCTGGCGGCCAAGCAGCCCTTCAAGCCGGATCACGATCTGCAGGTCCTGCTGCAGAGCTTCTGTGAGTCCCTGGTCGACTACACCGCCAGCGCCCACTTTCAGCTCTATCGCCATATCGACGAAGAGCGCGAACGCCGCACCGCTGTGCTGAAGATCGCCGACGAGATCTATCCCGCCATTGCCGAGATCACCCAGCTGATCCTCGATTTCAACGACAAGTATGACTGTGAAGACCACTGCTCCGACCTGAGCGAGCTGGCCGACGACCTGTCACGGCTGGGCGAACGGCTGGCCGACCGCATCGAGCTGGAGGACCGCCTGATCGCGGTGCTGGCGGCCAAGCGCCAGCCCGAGTGATTTCCCCTCGGCCCGGGAACATCGCTTCCCGGGCCCTGTCTCATTCCCTGTTGCCGTTTTACGCCGCCATGACGCAGGTGTCCGCCATGTCCCGAGTCCTGATGCTTCTGCCGTTCCTCCTCCTGTTTGTCAGCGGCGTCGCCACGGCCCGCCCGCTGACCCTGATCTATTCCGGCAACCTCGATGGCGAGCTGGAGCCCTGCGGTTGCAGCGAGGCGGGCAACCTCGGCGGCCTCAAGCGCCGCGCCACCCTCATCGACCAGCTGCGCCGGGAGACACCGCACATGGCCCTGATCTCCGCCGGCGGGCTGTTGCGTGTGGAGGGCGCCGGGGACCGCCTGAAGAGCGAGTACATCCTCTCCGGCTTCCGCCTGCTGGAATACGATGCCGTGGGCGTGCAATGGGGCGACCTGGCCTTTGGCCCGGAATTCATCCTTGGCGCCGGCCTGCCCTGGGTGGCCAGCAACTGGCAGGGCGACGAGATGGTGAAATCGCGCCGCATCAGCCGCGGCGGGGTGCGCATCGCCTTTTTCAGCTGGCTGGACCCCGAGGCCTCGCCGCTGCGGCAGATGCAGGGCGAGCAGCGCCTGGTCGACGATGACGTGGCCCGGTTGAACAAGGCCCTGCACAGGGCGCGGGCCGACGGCGCCCTTGTCATCCTCGCCACACAGCTGCCGGCGGCGCAGGCGGCGCGCCAGCTCGGCCTGGGGGATGTGGACATCCTGATCCAGCGCGCCGCCTATGAAGAGTACGGCGAACCCTTCATGCAGGACGATACGCTGGTGCTGACGCCCGGCTCGCGCGGCATGCGCCTGGGACGGCTGGATCTGGAGGTTGCCGATGGCCGTGTCCAGTCCTGGAAACATGCCGTGCTGCCCATGCCCGACAGCATCGCCGACGCGGAGAAGATGAAAGACTGGTACGACAACTACAACGCGGCGGTCAAGGCCGCCTACCTGAAACGCGTCGAACTGCGCAAGCAGCGCGAGCAGGGGCAGAGCCCCTACGTGGGCGAGGAGGTCTGCCAGGCCTGCCATCAGGCCGAGCACGAGACCTGGTTCGCCAGCGATCACGCCATGGCCTATGACGACCTCGAAGCCGTCGGCAAGTCCTTCGATCCCGAGTGCATCCAGTGCCACGTGGTGGGCTTCGACAAGCCCGGCGGCTTCGTCGACATGAGCATCACCGGGCACTTGCTGGGCGTGCAGTGCGAATCCTGTCATGGCGCGGGCCGCAGCCATGTCGAGGCCGCCGGCAAGACGGCCCTGCCCAACAGCGGCTGGAAGCGCGAAGACATCTGCGCCCAGTGCCACACCCAGCCGCACAGCCCCGGCTTCGATTTCGACACCTACTGGCCGAAGATCCGCCACTGACCCCGCCCCCCCCGGGGTTGCTCATCCCTGCCCATGCAGCTACTGAGGATGACGGGGAACGCCGCACAGGAATGTGCTAAAATTCCCCGTAATTTCAGCTTTTCGGTAACCAATTCCAGTAATGACTTCCCGCAATATCTTCGGCGATACCCCGTGCAATAAAACGGTTTTGCACCGGCTGGGCTGGCAATGAGTGCTCCGGCAAAGGGCGGCACGCGCAAGCTTTACATCAAGACCTTCGGCTGTCAGATGAACGAGTATGATTCCGCCAGGATGGCGGAGCTGCTCGACGACAGCCATGGCCTGTCCCTGGCGCAGAGCCCCGAAGAGGCCGACGTGCTGTTGCTCAATACCTGCTCGATCCGCGAAAAGGCGCAGGAAAAGGTCTTTTCGCAACTGGGTCGCTGGCGCGAACTCAAGCAGCAGCGCCCGGATGTGGTGATCGGCGTCGGTGGCTGCGTGGCCAGTCAGGAGGGTGAGGCCATCCGCCACCGCGCGCCCTACGTCGACCTGGTGTTCGGTCCGCAGTCCTTCCATCGCCTGCCGCAGATGCTCGACGAGCTGAAGGCCAGCGGCACGCCGCGGGTCGACGTCTCCTTCCCCGAGATCGAAAAGTTCGACCGCCTGCCCGAGCCACGTGCCGAGGGCCCCACCGCCTTCGTCTCCATCATGGAGGGTTGCAGCAAGTACTGCACCTTCTGCGTGGTGCCCTACACCCGCGGCGAGGAGGTCAGCCGGCCCTTCGACGACGTACTCGCCGAGGTCGCCCAGCTGGCGGCCCAGGGCGTGCGCGAGGTCAACCTGCTGGGGCAGAACGTCAACGCCTATCGCGGCGAAATGGCCGATGGCGATTTCGCCGGTGAAAGCGCCGACCTGGCGCTGCTGATCCACTACGTGGCCGCCATCGACGGCATCGACCGCATCCGTTACACCACCTCGCACCCGGTGGAATTCAGTGACGCCCTGATCCAGGCCTACGCCGAGGTGCCGGAGCTGGTCAGCCACCTGCACCTGCCGGTACAGAGCGGTTCCGACCGCATCCTGCTGCACATGAAGCGCGGCCACACGGCGCTGGAATACAAGGCCAAGATCCGCGCCCTGCGCGAGGTGCGGCCGGACATCAGTCTGTCGTCGGACTTCATCATCGGCTTCCCCGGCGAGACCGAGGCCGACTTCGAGGCCACCATGAATCTCATCGAAGCAGTGGGCTTCGACCACTCCTTCAGCTTCATCTACAGTGCTCGCCCCGGCACCCCGGCCGCGGATCTACAGGATGACGTGCCGCTGACGATAAAGAAGCAACGCCTGGCCATCCTGCAGCAGCGCATCCACGAGATGGCCGCGGCCATCAGCCAAGGCATGGTGGGCACGGTGCAGCGCGTGCTGGTCGAAGGTCCGTCGCGCAAACGGCCCGAGCAGCTGCGCGGCCGCACGGAAAACAACCGCGTGGTGAATTTCAGCGGCCCGCCGCAGCTGATCGGCGAATTCGTCGACGTGCGCATCAGCGAGGCCCTGCCCAACTCCCTGCGTGGCGAGGTGGTGGCGGCCGACGGCGTGGCCGACTGTGCCTGATTTTTCATCCTGATCCCGCAGCAACCTCCACGGTACCCAGCGCCTTGAACGACCAGCCCGACTCCAGCAGTTTCATCCTCGAACCCGCCGACAACCTGCGCCTGGCCAACCTGTGCGGCCCCTTCAACGAAAACCTGCGTCAGATCGAAGGCCGCCTGGGGGTGGAGATCAACAACCGCGGCAACAGCTTCAGCGTCATCGGCGATCCCCATTCGGTGCGCGCGGCGGGCGAGGTATTGCAGGGCCTGTACCGGGAGGCCGAGCACGAAAGCCTCTCCGCCAACCGCGTGCACCTGTTTCTGCAGGAGGCGCGCGTCGAGGCATTGCTGGAAAGCGAGGCCGGAAACGACGGCAACGACGTCGTGATCCGCACCAAGCGCGGCGAGGTGCGCGGGCGTGGCTTCAACCAGCGCCGCTATCTGCGCAACGTGGTCAGTCACGACATCAATTTCGGCATCGGCCCCGCCGGCACCGGCAAGACCTACCTGGCGGTGGCCTGTGCCGTGGAGGCGCTGGAAAAGCAGACCGTGCGCCGTCTGGTTCTGGTTAGGCCCGCCGTCGAGGCCGGTGAGCGGCTGGGTTTCCTGCCCGGCGACCTGGCGCAGAAGGTCGATCCCTACCTGCGTCCGCTGTACGACGCCCTCTACGAGATGTTCGGCTTCGAGCGTGTCGACAAGCTCATCGAACGCAACGTCATCGAAGTGGCGCCGCTGGCCTACATGCGTGGCCGCAGTCTCAACGAATCCTTCATCATTCTCGACGAGGCGCAGAACACCACCGTCGAACAGATGAAGATGTTCCTCACCCGCATCGGCTTTGGCTCCACCGCGGTGATTACCGGTGATGTCACGCAGACGGACCTGCCCTCGCATACCCGCTCCGGTCTGCGCCACGTGATCGAGGTGCTGAAGGACGTCGACGGCATCAGCTTCACCTTCTTTCAGGCCAAGGACGTGGTGCGCCATCCGCTGGTGCAGCGCATCGTCACCGCCTATGACGACTACGAATCCGCGCAGGAAGACAAGGCACAAGGGGCGTCCGCTGATGATGGGCGCGGCGAGCCCTGATGGCGCTGCATGTGGACATCCAGTTTGCGTTAGACGAGGCCAGCGCCGCCAGGGTGCCGGATGCCGGCGAGCTTTCACGCTGGGCGCAGGCGGCCGCCGCCGCGGCGGAAACCCCTCCGGCGGGCGAGGCGCGGATGACCCTGCGCCTGGTGGAAGAGGCGGAAATCACCCAGCTCAACCGCGACTACCGCCACAAGACGGCGCCCACCAATGTGCTGTCGTTTCCCTTCGCGCCGCCACCGGGCGTACCGGCCGACGAGTGTGGCGGCGAACTGGGTGACGTGGTGATCTGTGCGCCGGTGGTGCAACGCGAGGCCATCGAGCAAGGCAAGACGGCAGACAGCCACTGGGCGCACATGGTTGTGCATGGCACCTTGCACCTGCTCGGTTACGATCACCTCACCGAGGCCGAGGCGGCGCGGATGGAGCCGCTGGAAACGCGTATTCTGGCCAGCCTGGGCTATGCCGATCCCTATCGGTGACGCGTTAAATCTATTTGTTGTTATTTTGAGGAATAAATTGTGCAAATATTGGTAGTCTTGCTCTGGGTGCCCTCATGAATGATGATCGATCTGATGCCGCTGCCGTCAGCAGCGAGCGGCAGGCGCGTTCCTGGCTCGAAAAACTCGGCCAGGCCCTGTTGCGCGAGCCACAGGATCGTGAGCAACTGACCGCCCTGCTGCGCGATGCGGAACAGCGCAACCTGCTGGATGCCGGCGCCCTGGCCATGATCGAGGGCGTGCTCAACGTCTCCGACATGCAGGTGCGCGACGTGATGGTGCCACGCTCGCAGATGGTGGTGGTGAAGGAGGACGATTCGCCGGAATCGATACTGTCGGTGGTGGTGGAGTCCGCCCATTCGCGTTTTCCGGTGATTGGCGATACCCGCGACGAGGTGGTCGGCATCCTGCTGGCCAAGGACTTGCTGACCTATTTCGGCCAGCGCGCCGCGCGCTGCGGCGATGACGAGCCGCGCTTCAATTTGCGTGACCTGATGCGACCGGCGGTGTTCATCCCCGAGAGCAAGCGCCTCAACGTGCTGCTCAACGACTTCCGCACCAAGCGCAACCACATGGCCATCGTGGTCGACGAATACGGTGGCGTGGCCGGGTTGGTGACCATCGAGGACGTGCTGGAGCAGATCGTCGGCGATATCGAGGATGAGCACGATATCGATGACGATGCGTCCATCGTGCGCCACTCCGACAACAAGTACACGGTCAAGGCGCTGACGCCCATCGAGGACTTCAACGAATACTTTGGCAGTGATTTCAGCAGCGATGACTTCGACACTATCGGCGGCCTGCTGATGCACGAGTTTGGCCACCTGCCCAAGCGTGGCGAGGTCTGCAACCTGGGCCGTTACCGTTTCAAGGTGCTGCGCGCGGACAGCCGCCGCATCTATCTGCTGCGCCTGACCATCGACGCCGGGGACGAGAAGTCCGACACCGCCAGCGAGGACTGAGGCCATGAAGGCATGGCTGGCCCGCGTTTCCCTGCGCCCGCTGCTGCCCGCGCTGCTTGCCGGGCTCGCCCTGCCGCTGGCCTTTGCCCCCTTCGGCCTGTTTCCGCTGGCGATGGTTTCGCTGGCGGTGCTGTTCTGGCTGTGGCGGGAAATGTCACCCCGCCAGGCCTTTCTCTCGGGCTATCTGTTTGGGGTTGGCTATTTTGGCCTGGGCGCCTCCTGGGTGGCGGTGAGCATGTATCGCTTCGGCGGCATGGGGGTGGCCCTGTCGCTGCTGTCGACGCTGCTGTTCGTGCTGGTGCTGGCGGCCTTTCCGGCCGTCACCGGCTGGTTGTATCGTCGCTACTTCGCGAGGTTTTCACGCCCCCTTCGCCTGCTGCTGGTGCTGCCTGCCCTGTGGGGGCTGCTGGAATGGACGCGCGGCTGGATACTGACCGGCTTTCCCTGGCTGGCGCTGGGCTACAGCCAGACCGATTCGCCCCTGGGCGGGGTGGCGCCGGTACTGGGGGTGTATGGCATCGGCTGGCTGGTCACCCTGAGCGCCGGCCTGCTGCTGCTGGCCTGGCAGATGCCGGCGCGGCGCTGGCTGCCGCTGTTGGCGTTGCTGGGCATCTGGGTGCTGGGCGCGGGACTGTCGCAGGTGGAGTGGTCGGCGCCGGCCGGCGAGCCGTTGCGCGCCAGCCTGATCCAGGGCAATGTGCCGCAGAATCTCAAGTGGCTGCCCGAGCAGCGCCAGCCCACCATCGACCTGTACACGCGCCTGTCGCGCCAGCACTGGGCCGACAGCGACATCGTCATCTGGCCGGAGACGGCGCTGCCGGCCTATTATCACCAGGCCGAACGCTTT
>JALSHB010000191.1 GCA_026982475.1 Chromatiales bacterium | reverse complement strand
CAGACCCTGCATGCCCCTGATGTCTATCAACCGTGCTTACCGACAAGCGACATAACCATGACCCGGCGCCCCTCCAAACCTTCATCCACCCCGGCCCGCACGCCCTCCCCGTCGCTGTTCAACCGCCCCCGCCTCTTCAGCGGTCTCGCCGCCCTCGTGCTGGGCGCGCTGCTGTATTTGCTGGAGCGGCCGGCTGAGCGCATCTATTTCATCCCGCGCGCCCTCGCCGAGGCGCTGCAGGCCGACGGCGGCTTTGGCCTGTTCGGCGCCCTGGGCCAGCAACTGCCCACCTTTCTGCACACCTTCGCCCTGTGCCTGCTCACCGCCGCCCTGTTGCGCGTGGGCTGGCGCGGGGCGTTGGGCATCTGCGGCGCATGGCTGGCCACGGAAGCCCTGTTCGAACTGGGCCAGCGGCCGGCGGCGGCCGAGTGGTTGGCGCGTCAGGTACCGGCATGGTTCCAGCGGGTGCCGGTGCTGGAGAACACCGCCAGCTATTTCCTGCACGGGCGTTTCGACCCGCTGGATCTGGCCTCCATCGTGCTCGGCACGCTTCTCGCCCTGCCGGTGATCCTGGCCACGCGGCGCTACGACCCGCCGGACGACCGTCAGGGTGTATAATCGGTGGCCCTCTTTCCTTGTGGTGACAGGCCCATGAACAAAACCGTCAAGCCCGTCCAGCGCGGCGTGCCCCTGCGCGGCGCCGAAAAGGTCGCTCGCATCCCCATCAAGGTGGAGCCCAGCGCCGTCGTGCAGCGCAAGCCGCGCTGGATTCGCGCCAAGGCCCCCACCAGCAGCGAGGCGGTGCGAGTAAAGAAACTCCTGCGCGCACACAAGCTGGTCACGGTGTGCGAGGAGGCCGCCTGCCCCAACCTCGGCGAATGCTTCAGCCACGGCACCGCCACCTTCATGATCATGGGCGAGATCTGCACCCGGCGCTGCCCCTTCTGCGACGTGGCCCACGGCCGCCCCAACCCATTGGATGCCGACGAGCCAGAAAACCTCGCCCGCACCATCGCCCTGCTGAAACTGAAGTACGTGGTGATTACCTCGGTGGACCGCGACGACCTGCGCGACGGTGGTGCCGGACATTTTGCCGACTGCATCCGTGCCGTGCGCGAAACATCACCGCAGACAAAAATCGAAATACTGGTACCGGACTTCCGCGGCCGCATGGACGTGGCCTTGGATGTGATGGGGCAAGCGCTGCCGGACGTGTTCAATCACAATCTGGAAAACGTGCCGGCGCTGTACAAAAAGATCCGCCCCGGCGCGGACTACCAGTGGTCACTGACCCTGATCCAGCGCTTCAAGGCAATGTACCCGGGCATTCCAACCAAGTCCGGGCTGATGCTGGGGCTGGGCGAGACCTTCGATGAAGTCATCGACGTGCTCAAAGACCTGCGCGCCCACGACTGCGACATGCTGACCCTCGGCCAGTACCTGCAACCCAGCCTCAGCCACCTGGCGGTGGACCGCTTCGTCACCCCGGAAGAATTCAACCAACTGGCCGACATCGCCCGTGAACTGGGCTTCAGCAACGTCGCCAGCGGGCCCATGGTGCGTTCGTCCTACCACGCCGACCTGCAGGCCAGCGGGGGCGAGGTGAAATAGGATGAAGCGTGCAACGGCTTGATGCGTATCGCGTAATGAAAAATCGAGGGAATAGCGGGGACTATTGTCGAGATTTTTCATAGTGCGAGACGTATCAATGCGTTGTGCGATTCGCCGTCATGAGCCTACGGATTCAGGGTTAAGTATTGGGCTTCGCCCGAGGATTTCAATGGCGGGCGCCGACAAAGCGGCAAACCGGTCGATCCCGGCGAATTACCGTTAGCCTCACCCGTCCGGCGTCATGCGCCAGGGCGGCTATCCCCAATCAATAAGGGGATTTTATGCCCTTGAAAAGGAAACCTGTTTTTCAATCGACAAAAAAGGGATTAGGGTAGCCTTCAGTCAGGTTCCGCGCGGCGGTCAAAAGACTCCCTTCGAATCCCGGAAGGGGTAGAATCGGAGTTTCCGCACATTACCAATAAGAGAAGGAACGCTATGTCTAACTTAGTGAACCCCCACGGGGGTGGAGACCTCAAGCCGCTGCTGCTTGAAGGCGCCGCGCTCGAGACCGAGAAGGCCCGCGCATCGGGTCTACCCAAGGTCAACATTTCCTCGCGCGAGGCCGGCGACCTGATCATGATGGGCATTGGTGGCTTTACGCCGCTGAACGGATTCATGACTCACGCAGACTGGCAAGGCGTCTGCGACGGCATGAAGACCACCTCCGGCCTGTTCTGGCCCATCCCCATCACCCTCTCCACCGATACCGGCACCGCCGCCGCCATTGCCGAAGGCGACGACATCGCCCTCTTCGACCCCGAGCGCAACGAGATCCTCGCCACCATGACGGTGACGGAGAAATACGTCATCGACAAGGCGCACGAGTGCATGCAGGTCTACAAGACCACCGACGAGGAGCACCCGGGCGTGAAGATGGTGATGGCCCAGGGCGGCGTCAACCTGGCCGGGCCGGTGAAGGTGTTGTCCCTCGGCGGCTTCCCCGAGGAATACGGCGACCAGTTCATGACGCCGGCGCAGACCCGCGCCGAATTCACCAAGCGCGGCTGGAAGACCATCGCCGCCTTCCAGACCCGCAACCCCATGCACCGCTCGCACGAGTATCTGGCCAAGATCGCCATCGAGCTGCTCGACGGCGTGCTGGTGCACAGCCTGCTCGGCAAGCTCAAGCCCGGCGACATCCCGGCCGATGTGCGCTCCGAGGCCATCAGCACCCTGATCGACAATTATTTCGTCGACAATTCCGTGATCCAGGCCGGCTACCCGCTGGACATGCGCTACGCCGGCCCGCGCGAGGCGCTGCTGCACGCCCTGTTCCGCCAGAACTACGGCTGCTCGCATCTCATCGTCGGCCGTGACCACGCCGGCGTGGGCGATTACTACGGCCCCTTCGACGCCCATCACATCTTCGACGAGATCCCCGCCGACGCCCTGGAGACCCAGCCGATGAAGATCGACTGGACCTTCTGGTGCGACAAGTGTGACGGCATGGCCTCCATGAAGACCTGTCCGCACGACGCCTCCGACCGCATGCTGCTGTCCGGCACCAAGCTGCGCAAGGCCCTGTCCGAGGGCGAAGAGGTATCGACGAAATTTTCCCGTCCCGAGGTGCTGGCGATACTGCGCAAGTACTACGCCGGCCTGAAGGATGACGAAAAGGTGGAGGTAAAACTGTCCGGCCATTCGGCCAAGTGACATAACAACAAGTAGCCCGGGTTGAGCGAAGCGAAACCCGGGCTACTCATCGAACAACGTTGGAAGAAAGTAAAGCAATGCAACAACAGGCAACACAACGATAAATAGTCCACCGAGGCCATTTGGCCGGCGGGTTCAGCACTGCAAACCGAAGGAGAAGAAGATGCCAACATTTGTGCGTACCGACAAGTGCGATGGCTGCAAGGGTCAGGACAAGACCGCTTGCATGTACATCTGTCCCCACGACCTGATGAAACTGGACAAGGACGGTAGCGAAACCGGCCATGCCATGAAGGCCTTCAACCAGGAACCCGAGCAGTGCTGGGAGTGCTACTCCTGCGTGAAGATCTGCCCGCAGCAGGCCATCGAGGCACGCCACTACGCAGACATCGTGCCGCTGGGCGGCTCCGTGCAACCGCTGCGCGGCTCCGACTCCATCATGTGGACCATCAAGTTCCGCAACGGCAACATGAAACGCTTCAAATTCCCCATCCGCACCACCCCGGAAGGCTCCATCGACCCCTACGGCGGCAAGCCAGAGGCCGACCTGTCGAAGATCGACGAGCCCGGTTTCTTCGTCCAGTGCAACGGCTATCGCGCAGGCGATCCCAGCGAGTTGATCGCCAAGTAATCCCGATCAAAACCAATTGGTCATCAATAAATAGAGGACAGAAAAATGGCAGGAGAATTTGGCAATCCGGAAGTCGTCGAAGAAGAAGTCGACATTCTTCTCATCGGCGGCGGCATGGCCTGCTGCGGGGCGGGCTATGAAATCATGCGCTGGATCGACGCCGCCAAGGCCGCCGGCACCGACATCACCGTGAAACTGGTCGACAAGGCCGCCATGGACCGCTCCGGCGCCGTGGCCCAGGGCCTGTCCGCCATCAACACCTACATCGGCGACGACAAGGACCCGGCCGATTACGCGCGCATGGTCTCCAACGACCTGATGGGCATCACCCGCGACGACCTGACCTATGACCTGGGCCGCCACGTCGACGAGTCCGTGCACCTGTTCGAGGAATGGGGCTTGCCGATCTGGAAGACCGACGAAAACGGCGAGCGCCACGACGGCTCCAAGGGCCTGCCGCCGCTGGCCGAGGGTGGCAAGCCGGTGCGCTCGGGCAAGTGGCAGATCATGATCAACGGCGAGTCCTACAAGTGGATCGTCGCCGAGGCCGCGAAGAAGGCGCTGGGGGTGGAAAACATCCAGGAGCGCATCTTCATCGTCAAGCTGATCAATGACAAGAACGACCCCAACCGCGTCGCCGGCGCCGTCGGCTTCTCGACCCGCGAACACAAGGTGGTGGTGTACAAGTTCAAGGCCTGCCTGCTGGCCGCCGGTGGCTGCGTCAACCTGTTCCGCCCCCGCTCCGTGGGCGAGGGCCAGGGCCGCGCCTGGTACCCGGTGTGGAATGCCGGCTCCACCTACGCCATGGCCGCCGAGGCCGGCGCCGAGCTGACCCTGATGGAAAACCGCTTCGTGCCGACCCGCTTCAAGGACGGCTACGGCCCGGTGGGCGCCTGGTTCCTGCTGTTCAAGGCCAAGGCCACCAACGCCTATGGCGAGAACTACATGGAACGCAACAAGGAGATGCTGGACGACTATCCGCCCTACGGCCAGGCGGCGGTGCCGGCCTCCTGCCTGCGCAACCACCTGATGCTGAAGGAGATGAAGGACGGCCGCGGCCCCATCTACATGGACACCGTGACCGCCCTGGCCAACCTGCGCGAAACCCTGTCCCCGCGCGAGGTCAAGCACCTGGAGGCCGAGGCCTGGGAAGACTTCCTCGACATGTGCGTCGGCCAGTGCGGCATCTGGGTGGGCGAGAACATCGAGCCGGAGAAAAAGAACTCCGAGCTGATGCCCACCGAGCCCTACCTGCTCGGCTCCCACTCCGGCTGCTGCGGCATCTGGGTGTCCGGCCCCACCGACGTCGGCGCCCCCACCGACGAGGCCGAGGACGGCGTGCCCGAGCACCTGCCCCGGGGCTGGAACTGGGGCTATCGCTCCATGACCACCGTCAGTGGCCTGTTCACCGCCGGTGACGGCGTCGGCGCCTCCGGCCACAAGTTCTCCTCCGGCTCGCACGCCGAAGGCCGCCTGGCGGCCAAGGCCATGGTCAAGTACGTGCTGGACAACAAGGACTACCAGCCGGAATTCGCTGAATCCGTCGAGGATCTGGTGGCGCAGATCTACCAGCCGGTGAAGACCTACCTGGAGCACAAGGACTACACCACCGCCATCGACATCAATCCCCACTACATCACGCCGCGCATGCTGCAGTTCCGCCTGCAGAAGATCATGGACGAGTACGTGGCCGGCGTCGCCACCTACTACAACACCAACGGTCACATGCTCAAGGTGGCGGAAGAAAAGCTGGAGATGCTGAAGGAAGACGCCCTGAAGATGCGCGCCAAGGACCTGCACGAACTGCTGCGGGCCTGGGAAAACTACCATCGCATCCTCACCGCCGAGGCACACATGAAACACATCCAGTTCCGCGAGGAGTCCCGTTACCCGGGCTTCTACTACCGCACCGACTACAACCTGGTCGATGAGGAGAACTGGCACTGCTTCGTCAACTCCGTGTATGACAAGGAGACGAAACAGTGGACCTGCTTCAAGCGCGCCCACGTCGACCTGGTGGACAAGTCCAAGCTGTTCAAATAACCCCCCCCTGGTTTGCTGTAGCACTTTCGAGCGGCAACCACCCCGTCCGGGCAGCGAACCTGCCCGGACTTTTTTTCGGCTGTTACACTGGCGAGAAAAACAGACACCATCGCCAACCATCAACCCTTGGAGCACCCATGAGCCAGGACAATGCACAACCGCCCGTCCAGAGCCCCGTCGTCCCCAACCTGCTCGGCCCCGACGACATCATCCAGTTCGACTGTCACAAGGGCATCAGCTGCTTCAACGCCTGCTGCAAGCAGGCCGACATCACCCTCACGCCCTACGACATCCTCCGCCTCAAGCACCGTCTGGGCCTGACCTCCACGGAATTTCTCAAGCAATACACCGTGCCCTTCGAGATGGATTCCAGCGGCATGCCCGGCGTCAAACTGCGCACCACCGACGAGGAGCCGGTGTGCCTGTTGATGACCGACGAGGGCTGTTCCGTGTATGACGACCGCCCCTCCGCCTGTCGCTATTACCCGGTGGGCCTGATGACCCTGCGCCCTTCCGACACACCAAAGGAGCAGCACCACTACTGCCTGGTGGAAGAGTCCCACTGCAAGGGCCACCAGGAGGCGCGCAAGCTCAGCGTGGCCGAGTACCGCAAGGAACAAGGCGTCGAAACCTATGACGACATGAACCGCGAGTGGTACCAGATCATCCTCAAGCGGCGCTCCGCCGGCCCAGCCGTGGGCAAGCCCTCGCCCACCAGCTTCCAGTTCTTCTTCCTGTGCAGTTACGACGTGGACCGCTTCCGCGCATTCACCCGTACCGAGAGCTTCCGCGATACCTACGCCCTCAGCGACGAGGAATTCGCCGCTTTCGACGACGACGCCACACTGCTGAAATTCGGCTACCGCCTGATGCTGCAGGTGCTGTTCGGCGAGGCCTCCATCCCCCTGCGCGAAGGCGCGCTGGAGGAGCGCATCGAGAAACGCCGCGAGGTCTACGAGGCGCGGCGCAAACTGGAAATGGAACTGCACCGGCAGAAGCAGGATCCCTATCAGACCCCCTGCGAGAACTGAGACCGACCCTCGATGGCCCTGCGGCGACGCCGGCCAGCCGCCCCCATAACCACAACGGCCATAGGCATTTGCAGACACGGCAGGCCACCGCGTGCCCCCCATTGACCCCGTCTGGCCACCTCTCGCCAAAGTAAGGCTATACCCGGCAATCGCTTGTGTTTAGAATTGCCGACTTTCCAATCACTTTTGGTCTTTTCATGTCCATGAATCTCATTCGTCGTTTCTTTCAACAGGAAAGCGCCGGCGGCATCCTGCTCATCATCGCCGCCCTGATCGCCCTCGTGATGATCAATACCGAGGCCCTCAGCGGCATGTACAACGGCCTGCTGCAGACGCCGGTGGTGATCCAGATCGGTGGCTTCGTCATCGCCAAGCCGCTACTGCTGTGGATCAACGACGGCCTGATGGCGGTATTCTTCTTCCTCGTCGGCCTGGAGCTGAAGCGCGAATTCATGGAGGGCGCGCTGTCCGAGCCGGCGCAGGTCGTCCTGCCGGCCGTCGGCGCCCTGGCGGGCATCGTGGTGCCGGCGCTGATCTACGCCTGGCTGAACCACGAAGACCCCGTGCGCATGCGCGGCTGGGCCATTCCGTCCGCCACCGACATCGCCTTCGCCCTCGGCATCGTCGCCCTGCTGGGCAAGCGCGTGCCGGCCTCGCTGAAGCTGTTTCTGATGCTGCTGGCGGTACTGGACGACGTCGGCGCCATCATCATCATCGCCCTGTTCTACACCGCCGACCTGTCCACCACCTCCTTGAGCGTGGCGGGCGTCTGCCTGGTGATCCTGTTCATCATGAACCGGCGCAACGTGATGGATGTGCCCGCCTACCTGCTGGTGGGCCTGATCATGTGGGCCTCGGTGCTGAAGTCCGGGGTGCACGCCACCCTGGCCGGCGTGGCCCTGGCCTTCATGATTCCCATGCGCAACCCGAGAAAACCCGAACACTCGCCCCTGAAAGCCCTGGAGCATGACCTTCACCCCATCGTCGCCTTCATCATCCTGCCCGTGTTCGCCTTCGCCAACGCCGGCGTGCCCTTGGAGAACTTCACCCTGGCCAGCCTGATGGAGCCGGTTACCCTGGGCATCATCCTCGGCCTGTTCGTTGGCAAACAGTTGGGTATTTTTTCCGTGTGCTGGCTGCTGGTGAAGATGAAGTGGGCGAAGCTGCCCGAGGGCGCAAGCTGGACCCAGCTCTACGGCATCACCCTGCTGTGCGGCATCGGCTTCACCATGAGCCTGTTCATCGCCTCGCTGGCCTTCGAGCACGTCGGCCAGGAATACATCAAGCCGGTGCGCCTGGGGATTCTTACCGCCTCCTTCCTCTCCGCCGTCACCGGGTATCTGGTGCTGCGCTTCGCGAAATCGAGCACACTGACAAGCAGTAACGGCACCGCCAGCGCCGCCTCCTGAGCGGCCGGCCATGGACGAGCCACAGGCCAGACGAACCCGCCTGCAGCAGGTCGCGCTGCTGCTCGGCCCGGCGCTGGGGATACTCACGCCCCTGCTGCTGGAGATCCCCGAGCACCCGCGCGCACCCTTCATGCTCGGCATCGTGCTGTGGATGGCCATCTGGTGGCTGACGGAGTGCGTGCCACTGGCGGTCACCGCCCTGATCCCGCTGATCGCCTTCCCGCTTACCGGCATCGCCACCGCGCGGGAAACGGCGCCACGCTACATGAACAGCATCATGTTCCTGTTCGTGGGCGGCTTTCTCATCGCCCAGGCCATGGAACGCACCGGCCTGCACCGGCGCATCGCCCTGGCCATCCTCACCCACCTGCACGCCAGCCCCATGCAGCTGCTGGCCGGTTTCGCCCTCACCACGGCCTTTCTCTCCATGTGGGTCTCCAATACCGCCACCACCCTGCTGATGGTGACCATCGGCATGGCCGTGCTCACCCGCCTGGACAAGGCCCTGGCGGCGCAACAGATCGCCGTGCTGGCGCCGGCCCTGCTGCTGGTGATCGCCTACGCCGCCAACATCGGCGGCATGGGTACCCCGGTGGGCACGGTGCCGAATCTGGTGTTTCTGGAGAACATGCGCATCCAGGCGCCGGACGCGGTGCCGAGCTTCCTGCAGTGGATGTTCGTCGGCGTGCCGATGGTGCTGGCAGGCATCACGCTGCTGTTGCTGCTGTTCATGTACCGGCTGCGCAAGCTGTCGTGGGCGAAGGACGCGGTGCAGGAACTGACGCGGGAGCAACACGAACTCGGCCCCATGCGCCGCGACGAGGCCTTCGTCGCCTGGGTGCTGGGCCTCACCGCGCTGGCCTGGATGACCCGGCAGGGCATCCAGGGCGATAGCTTCCACCTGCCCGGCTGGTCTTCCCTGCTGCCCTTTCCCGGCGTGGACGACAGCACCGTGGCCATGACCGCCGCCCTGCTGCTGTTTCTGGTTCCGGTCAGCAACGGCCGCCCCATCCTCGGCCACCAGGCCATCGGCCGCCTGCCCTGGGAGATCCTCATCCTGCTCGGCGGCGGCTTCGCTCTGGCCATGGGCATGCAGGGCTCCGGGCTGTCGACGTGGGTGGGCGAACAGGCCCGCTTCCTCGCCGGCATCCCCCTGCCGCTGGTCCTGCTGGGCATCGCCCTGGCCATCGTCTTCCTCACCGAGATCACCAGCAACACCGCCACCACCCAGGTGCTGCTGCCGATCCTCGCCGCCGTCGCCCTGTCCAGCGACTACGACCTGGCCATGGTGCTGCTCAGCGCCACCCTGGCCGCCTCCTGCGCCTTCATGCTGCCGGTGGCGACGCCGCCCAACGCCATCGTCTTCGCCACCGGCCGCGTCGGCATGCAGGCCATGGCGCGGACAGGCTTTCGCCTCAATCTGATCATGCCCTTCGTGATCCTGGCAGTGGTGTGGTGGGTGCGGCCGTTGCTGCCCGGTTGAGGCCGGTCTGGTGATGACTGCACCCAGGCGCGGCCAGGAAACCTGCCCAGCCGCCAGCTGTCACAACTCCGTGCATTAGCGGGCAATTCACCTTGACGGGAGACATCAACGAACATGAACACGATCGCAAAACTCTTCACAGTGGCTGTCTTGCTGCTTGGCAGCGGGATCGCAACCGCCGTCCAGCTGCCAGGCCCCCTGGTGGATACCGACTGGCTTGCAGACAACCTCGACGGCGTGACCATCATCGACGTGCGCAGTGACATTAAGAGCTTCACCACGCCCCCCGTGTACAGCCGGGACAGGAAGACCGGCCAGCAACAACTGGTTCGCGTCGGCGGCCACATCCCCGGCGCGCACCTCGCCAGTTACAGGCATGTGCGCCGCGCGCGCCTGATCGACGGCCTGCGGGTCACCCACATGCTGCCGGACAAGAAGGACTTCGAATATTTCATGCAGCTGGTCGGGCTGAACAAGGACAGCACCGTGGTCATCGTCAGCAAGGGCGAGAGCAACGGCGACATGACCATGGCCACGCGCCTCTACTGGCAACTGAAATACTACGGCCACGACAAGCTGGCCATCCTCGACGGCGGCATGGCCCGTTGGCTGACAGAAGGACGTGAAACAAGCACGGACGGCAAGCGCCCGCCACAAGGCAACTGGAAGATCACCGCCGAACGCAAGGAACTGCTGGCGACCAGCGACGACGTGGCGACAGCGGTAAGGAGCGGCGGCGCGCAACTGGTGGATACGCGCTCCCTGGCGCAATATTTTGGCACCTACAAGAAATCCTACGTCACCGCCAAAGGCCACATCCCCGGCGCCAAGCCCTACCCCAATGAGATGCTGACCCACCCCACGGCGCCCGCCGTCTTCACCCCGGCAAAAACCCTCGGCACCCTGGCCGAGCAACTGAGAATAGACACTGACAAGCCCATTATCACCTACTGCAACAGCGGCCACCTGGCCTCCGGCAGCTGGTTCGTGTTCAGCGAGCTGATGGGCCTTGAAAACGTCAGGCTCTACGACGGCTCCATGCACCAGTGGACACTGGAGAAGCGGCCGGTGACGGCGCTGAAGCTGGAGCTGTAGCCGACGCAACGACCGGCCACAAAAGAGCGGCGCGGATCACCATCCGGTGATTCACGCCGCCCGTGGGGAAAGCCGTCGAAGCCGGCTTCTCTCTTAACTTGGCGCCATCCGCAGCCGACTCGGATATCCCGCAACAAATCTGCGCATAAAGGTCATCCCTGACTCTTACCTGAATCCGTGAGTTCAGGGCAGATGGATCAAACAGTTGCGCGATTTGCAGTCATGAACTCACGGATTCAGGTCTTACGCAGTAGCCGAAACCGTCAGTTCCCGACAACCGTCACGTGCTGCAGGTCGATCGTTTCCTTTAACTGCGTGGCCGTGACGCGAACCGGCGCAACGATCAGCGTGCCGATGTCGAGGCCAGCAGCCACGGTGGCATTGATGGTGATCACCTGGGTCGTGCTGGCGGCGATCGTGCCCAGTTCGAACAGAGCCTCCGCTGTAGCGCGGCAGGTATTACCGCAATTGCCACGCCGGGCATCGGGTTCCGCATCGGCGCTGTAGTGGAAACTCAGCTCATCGGGCACACGGAACAAGACGGTGACGGCGTCTGTCTGCAAGGCCGAATTGTTGGCTATGGTAATGGTGTATGTCAGGACGCCGTCGGACAACACGGGATCAGGCGCCGCCGAAACCGTCAGCGAAACGGGCGCGGCGGAAGCTGTCACGGTAACGACGCTCTGTGCCCGGTTGTCGATGGCCTGACCACCGTCGTGGGTCAGTTCCACGGCGGCCGCCAGGGCTTCACCGGCCAGCAGGCCGCTGTCGGCCGTGACGCTGATGGTGCGCCTCAGGCTGGCGCCCACCGCAAGGC
>JALSHB010000190.1 GCA_026982475.1 Chromatiales bacterium | reverse complement strand
CGGTTGTCGATGGCCTGACCACCGTCGTGGGTCAGTTCCACGGCGGCCGCCAGGGCTTCACCGGCCAGCAGGCCGCTGTCGGCCGTGACGCTGATGGTGCGCCTCAGGCTGGCGCCCACCGCAAGGCTGGCGATGTCCCAGCTCACTTCGCCGTTGCCAAGGTCGGTACCGCTGTCGCTGACCGCGTCAACGCTCACACCTGCTGGCAGGGTCACGCGCAGTTGGCCGTTGACCAGGCTGGCGGCGCTGGTGTTGCCCACGTCAACCTGGAAGGTGAAGCTCTCGCCGGGCATCACCGGATCCGTCGAGGCGCTCAGCGCCAGGTCGGCCGAGGGGGTGTTGTGCACCTGGAGCACGTGCAGCCGGTCCATGGTGTCGGCCTGGCCGTCCGCCGTGATCCGGATGGGGGTGGCGATCAGGTTGCCGCTCAGCAGGGCAGCATCGACCAGGGCGTTGATGGTGATGGTGCGGCTTTCGCCCGCCGCAAGCGAACCCATCGCCCACGTTGCCTCCGCCGTGGCGGTGCAGGTATTGCCGCAATTGCCACGCTGGGCATCGGGCTCCGCATCCACGTTGTAGCGGAAGCTCAGCTCGGCGGGCACTCGCAACTGCACGGCCACGTTGTCGACCGGGACCTGGGCGGTGTTGCTCAGGGTCAGGGTGTAGCGCACCCGCTCACCAGCCACCACCGGGTCGGCGGAAGTGGCGATACCGACGCTCAGTTTCGTCGCTGCCGCCACCACGGTGACCACATGCTCTGCACGGTTGTCGATGGCCTGACCACCGTCGTGGGTCAGTTCCACGGCGGCCGCCAGGGCTTCACCGGCCAGCAGGCCGCTGTCGGCCGTGACGCTGATGGTGCGCCTCAGGCTGGCGCCCACCGCAAGGCTGGCGATGTCCCAGCTCACTTCGCCGTTGCCAAGGTCGGTACCGCTGTCGCTGACCGCGTCAACGCTCACACCTGCTGGCAGGGTCACGCGCAGTTGGCCGTTGACCAGGCTGGCGGCGCTGGTGTTGCCCACGTCAACCTGGAAGGTGAAGCTCTCGCCGGGCATCACCGGATCCGTCGAGGCGCTCAACGCCAGGTCGGCCGAAGGGGTATTGTAGACCTCGATGGCCTTGTCGAGGGAAACCGGACTCATCCCCGTGGCGCTAAGAACGAACGGCATGTTGATCATGGTGCCACTCAGCAGAGCGGCATCGACCAGGGCGTTGATGGTGATGGTGCGACTTTCGCCCGCTGCAAGCGACCCCACCGTCCACGTTGCCTCCGCCGTGGCGGTGCAAGTATTGCCGCAATTGCCACGCTGGACATCGGGCTCCGCATCCCCGTTGGAGCTGAAGCTCAGCCCGCTCGGCACGCGATGCACGAGGCTCACGTCATCAACGGCCACACGCGAGCGGTTGCCGATAGTAACGGTGATACGCGCCCGCTCATCAGCAACCACCGGTGTCTCGTCCACCGTGACATCCATTGCCAGCGGAAGACGAACCTCAATGTTCTGCTCACTTGGCGCGGATGAGGCCTGACCGTCGCTGACGATCAGGCGAACGATATGCGCTCCCTCGGTAGTAAAGATGTGATCCTGTGAGCTGTTGTTGGCGCAATCATTGATGGTGTAGTCGGCCGCCCCGTCGGCGTCCACGTCCAGCGAGCACACCAGTGTATCGACCTCAGCATCGGACACGCTCCAGGTCAAGGTTGTCACTGCATTGGTAAAATTCGGCGACGCGGCGACCCCAAAGGCATCGATGACCGGTGCGGTGTTGATGGCGTTGACGGTCACACTGAAGCTCTGCGTAATCACCCCACCATTACCATCATCGACAGTCAACATGGCGGCATACTCGCCTGACGTTGCATAGATGTGCGCCTGCGCAGTTGCAGTGGCACAGTCGTCAATGGTGTAATCAATGATATTATCGCCATCGACATCCAGCCTACACGCCAGCATATCACCATCGGCATCGCTGACGTTCCAAGCAAAAGTCAACGAATCGCCAGCAACTATCGGGTTCGGTGTAGCAGTCAGGTTGCTGTCAAACACCGGTACGATATTCGCCGTAACCGATACACCGGTACTGCTCTGCGCTGATCCGCCCTTGCTGTCAGAAACGTTCAGCGTGGCCATATAAGTACCCGCTGTCGAATAGATGTGGCCCTGCGTGGTGACGCTGGCGCAATCGCTGTAGGTGTGATCGACGGTGCCATCACCATCCGCATCGAGGGTGCAGGTCAGGGTATCGCCATCGGCGTCGCCGACCTGCCAGCCAAAGCTCACCGAATCGCCGACCCTGGCCGGATTGGGTGAGACCGCCAAGGCCGAAGTAAAGAACGGAGGATTGTTGCCCGCCACAGCAGTGGCGGTAATGCTCGTGCTGCTCGTCACCGTGCCGCCGTTGCCATCCGTTACGTTCAGCGTGGCCGTGTAAGTGCCGGCGGTCGCATAGACATGCGCCTGCGTACCGGCGCCTGCGCAGTCGCTAAAGGTATGATCGACGTTGCCATCACCGTCGGCATCAAGGGTGCAGTTCAGCGTGTCGCCGTCTGCATCGCTGATGTTCCAGGCCAGCGTTACTGTCCCGCCTGCGCTGACCGTGGCCGGCGCGGCACTGAGCGCAGCATCAAATACCGGCGAGCTATTTGCCGTTATAGTTATGCTGGCAGTTTGTGTCGCCGTGCCGCCATTGCCATCGTCCACACTCAATCTGGCCGTGTAATTCCCTGCGGCATTGTAGGTATGCGCCTGTGTCGTCGTGCTGCCGCAGTCGCTATATGTGTGATCGACAGTACCATCGCCATCAGCGTCAAGGGTGCAGCTCAACGTATCGCCGTTGGCATCACTGACATCCCAACTGAAAGTAGCCGGCGTCCCGGTTTGCGTGGCACCAGGCGTCACCTGAAAGCTGTTGATGACCGGCGCCTCCTGGTTATTCCCTCCGTCCCCATCATCACCACCGCTACCACCGCAAGCCACCAGCAGGCCGGTAAAAAAAAGCACGGCGCCCTTAAACAATAACTGCGTCCCCATAACACATCTCCCTTGAGTCTCGCTAGCCAGACATGGACATACATCGAACAATGATTACAATGTAAGATATGCTGATAATTAAAGCTGGTCAAGCCAGCAGCCGATAAAGCCCTCGATGCACCCGACAGGCAGTGACTGAGACAGGACACAACCGCGCCCGCCAAACTGACGGAAAGCGCATCAACATTACGCCGTACCTCACTGATTCAGGTAAACTTATCAGCTTCCACGCCAGCGGACCCTCTACGCCATGAAGACGACGACCACCCCAAAACTCAGCCTGAACGAAGCCATCATCGCCCACTTGTTGCGTGCAAGCTCGCCACAGCCGCTGTTTGGGCTGGAGTTGGTCCGACGCTCATCTTCTGGCAAGTTGCAGCTGAAAAAGGGTACGATCTACGTAACGCTGGAGCGGATGGAGAAAAAAGGCCTGGTCGAATCGGAGCTGGAGACCTCCCCGCCGCCCCATATCAAGGAAGGCGATTTCTACATCCCGCGGCGGATGTACCGGCTGACCCCGCTGGGTGAGCGAGCCCTGGCAACACTGGAGGAGGCCGTCGCCCAGATTCCTGGTTTTCTGGTGAGGTCATGAAATGGATGTCGTCAATACGAGTGCCGGGCAGGCCCTGGAAACCCTGGATCGCGGCGTGTTGCTGTTTTCCCTGGGCGGCATCATCTACAACTGCCTGCTGATTTCCCCCGCCGGTGTGCTGTTGACCCTGGCCGCCACCCTCCTCTACGCACTGGTGCGCAACCGCATCGCCAACCTGGATCACTTCGACACGGACACCCCTCTGCCGGCGCCGCCAGGCATCAACGTCCGCCGTTTCCTGCTGATCTGCCAGTGGCTGGGCAGCCGACACCTGTTCGATGGTTTGCTGGGTGACCTGGTGGATCCGGAGTTCGGTTCAACGCATGCCGCCGCCCGTCGGCATCTGCGCCGCACCCTCTGGCCGGCCATCGGCCAGCGCGCCTGGCGTACAGCCCTCGCCCGCCTCTGGCTCGACCGCAACACCTGAAGACAAGCCCGGGATTCGGTGCAGGCAAGCCACGCTCATGACCCCCCCTCCCCGCAAGCCCGACCTCTTTCCTTACCTGCTCACGGCCCTGGTGGCCGCCACGCTGTTCTTCCTGTTGCTGCTTGACCGCCGCTCACCGATCTTCGCCACCCCCGCTGGCATGGCGCCGTTTTTCTTCATCGTCTTTGCCATCGCCCTGACCCTGGGGGTATTCGCCTCGCGCAACCCGCCTCACCACATCGGCCAAAGCAATGGCCTGTGGCTCAAGTGGCAGCGCTCCGGCCCCATCGGCGGCGCCCTGACCGGTCTGATCTTTCTCCTCACCTACTGGGCCTATGACTGGCCCGCACCCAATCGCGTCGAAATCAGCGAGCGCCGCGTCAATGAAATGTGTCATATCGTGCCCCCCGTGCCGGACGCGCTGATCATCTGGAGCACGCCCAACCCGCTGGATCTGGTCCCTGGCTACATGCTGGTCGGCATGGCCCTGGGCCTGGTGGTCGGCCTGCTGTTCCCGCCCTGGCTCGGCTGGATGGATCGCCAGACCCGGCGACGCCCAGCCCTGCGCTCACTGGCCCGCCCCTATCCGTCAGGGCTGCTGTTCGGGCTGGTCTTCGGCGCCCTGATTGGCGCCTGGCTTTGCCCGCTCATCTTCAGCGTCAGTGACGGACGCCCCTTCATCCGCGTCTCCACCTCGGCCATCTCGGTCTTTCTCGCCGTTGCTTTCTATTTATTGTTTGAGGTCGCCAGCTATCGCCATTGCATGACCCGCTCCGCCTACATGACCCTGGCCAGCGTCCTCTCCATCGGCGTGCTGCTGGCCGGCCTGGTATGGTTCCTGGATGCACAGCTCGGCATTTCCGCCACCGCCTACTGCTTTTTCTACGACACCTGGAATACGCAGACCAACGAGCTGAAACCCGGCTGGCTGCCGGCCATCGCGGGTGCGATGTACGGCGCCATGACCGGCGCCATCATCATGTCGGTGGCCTCTGGATACCTCATCATCCGTACCGCCATTGCGCGAACCGCCGGCGAATGAAGGGGCCGCGGAAGAGTACTCAGGAAAGACAGCGGGAAATCGACCGAAAAACCGGAAGGCGAAAGGGGACGGCAATCAGCGCCGAAACAACTCGGCAAGCCTGGCGCCAGGGTCGGCGGCGCGCATGAAGGCCTCGCCGACCAGGAAGGCATCGACGTGGTGTTCGCGCATCAGCGCCACGTCCTCGGGGGCGTGGATGGCGCTCTCGGTGACCACGATGCGGTCGGCGGGGATCTGCGGCAGCAGCTCGAGGGTGGTCTGCAGGCTAACCTCGAAGGTGCGCAGGTTGCGGTTGTTGATACCCACCAGGGGCAGACCCAGGGGCAGCACGCGCTGCAATTCCCCGGCGTCGTGCACCTCCACCAGCACGTCCATGCCCAGCGCCGTGGCGCGACCGGCGAGGTCGGCGAGCTGGGTGTTGGACAGGCAGGCGGCGATCAGCAGGATGCAGTCGGCGCCGATGGCGCGCGCCTCGAGCACCTGATACTCGTCGATGAGAAAGTCCTTGCGGATCACCGGCAGGGCGCAGGCGGCGCGCGCCTGTTGCAGGTACGCGTTACTCCCCTGGAAGAAATCCCGGTCGGTGAGCACCGACAGGCAGGCCGCGCCACCGCGCTGGTAGCTGGCGGCGATCTCCGCCGGGTGGAAGTCCGCGCGGATCACCCCCTTGCTGGGCGAGGCCTTCTTGATCTCGGCGATCACCGCCGCCTCGCCGGCCTCGATGCGCTTGCGCATGGCCTGCGCGAAGCCCCGGCAGGGCTCTGCGTCCCGGGCCCGCTCGGCCATCTCCGCCAGGCTCACGGCCCGGCGGCCCTCGGTGATTTCCTCGCGCTTGCGGGCGATGATCTTTTGCAGGATGTCGGGGGTGTCTGTCATGGTTGGTTCCACACCGCTTTTGCAGGAGCGCCTTTAGGCGCGACAGCGACGGAAAGGGTCACGCCTGAAGGCGCTCCTACAGGGGCGGCTAATCCAGGTTATGGGACACTGCCGCCAGTTCGTCCAGCTTCTTGCGCGCCGCGCCGCTGGCGATGACCTCGCCGGCCTGCCGCACGCCGGCGGACAGGGTATCGGCCAGGCCGCTGGCGTAGAGGGCGGCGCCGGCGTTGAGCTGCACGATGTCGCGCGCCGGGCCGGGCTGGTTCTCCAGCACGCCCTGGATGACCGACAGGGACTGCGCGGCGTCGTCTACTTTCAGTGAGGCGGCGTCGGCGCGTGACATGCCAAAGTCCTCGGGCGTGATGGTATAGCTCGTCACCTCGCCGTCCTTCAGTTCGGCGACGAGGGTGGGCGCGCCGATGCTGATCTCATCCATGCCGTCTTCCGCGTGCACCACCAGCACGTGCTCGCTGCCCAGGTTGGCCAGCACCCGCGCCAGTGGCTCCACCAGCTCACGGGCGAATACGCCCAGCACCTGGTTGGGCGCGCCGGCGGGATTGGTGAGCGGTCCCAGCACATTGAAGATGGTGCGCACGCCCATCTCCCGGCGCGGGCCGATGGCGTGTTTCATGGCGCCGTGATGTTTGGGCGCGAACATGAAGCCCACCCCCACCTGCTCCACGCACCGAGCCACCTGCTCCGGGCCGAGGTCCAGGTTCACCCCGGCGGCCTCCAGCAGGTCGGCGCTGCCGGACTTGCTGGAGACGGAGCGGTTGCCGTGCTTGGCCACCTTGCCGCCGGCGGCGGCCACCACGAAGCAGGCGGCGGTGGAGATGTTGAAGGTACTGGTGCCGTCGCCGCCGGTGCCGACGATATCCACCACGTGCTCGCCCCGCACCTCCACCCGGGTGGCCAGTTCGCGCATCACCTCGGCGGCGGCGGTGATCTCGTCGATGGTCTCGCCCTTCATGCGCAGGCCGACGAGAAAGCCGCCGATCTGCGCCGGGGTCGCGGCGCCGGTCATGATGGTGTTCATCACCGCGCGCATCTCCTCGCGGCTCAGATCGCGGCGATCGGTGACGGCGCGGATGGCTTGTGGCATGTCCATGGTTTATCCCCTTCTTGAAAATCCAACGCAAAGGCGCAGAGCCGCAAAGGACGCAAAGAAATAATTTCTACCTGAATCCGTGAGTTCAGGGCGAATCAAGCAGTTGTGCGCGTCGCCGTCATGAACTCACGGATTCAGGTTCTAGACTTTGCGCTCTTTGCGCTCTTTGCGCCTTTGCGCCTTTGCGCCTTTGCGCCTTTGCGTTGAAGGCCTTTTTCATTGTTCGAGAAAATTCCTCAGCATGTCGTGGCCCTGGCGGGTGAGGATGGATTCGGGGTGGAACTGCACCCCCTCCACCGCCAGGGTCTTGTGACGCACGCCCATGATCTCGTCGAATTCGCCCTCGGGCGTCTCGGTCCAGGCGGTGATCTCCAGGCAGTCGGGCAGGCTCGCCTTCTCGATCACCAGTGAATGATAGCGCGTGGCCTCGACGGGGTTTTCCAGCCCTTTGAATACGCCTTCGTTGCGGTGATGGATCAGGGAGGTCTTGCCGTGCATGATCTCGCGGGCGTGCACGATCCGCCCGCCGAAGGCCTGGCCGATGCTCTGGTGGCCCAGGCACACGCCCAGCAAGGGTACCTTGCCGGCGAAGTGCCCGATGGCCGCCAGCGAGATGCCCGCCTCGTTGGGGGTGCAGGGACCGGGCGAAATGACGATGCGCTCGGGACGCAGCGCGACCAGCTCCGCCAGCGTGACCTGGTCGTTGCGGAACACCCGCACCTCCGCGCCCAGCTCGCCGAAATACTGCACCAGGTTGTAGGTGAAGGAGTCGTAGTTGTCGATCATTACCAGCATGTTGAAAAACCCAACGCAAAGGCGCAAAGGCGCAAAGATCGCAAAGTGCTATAGGTCGTTGACCACACGTTTTATTCCATCCCTCAACATCCGAACATGAAAGTTGATCAGCAGGCCCAGCCGCTTGTCCTGCATGCGCAGATACGAAAGCAACTGCGCCTCGTGAACGTCCAGGACATTTTCCACGGCTTTCAGCTCCACAACCACCCTGTCGGCAACCAGCAGATCAGCGCGGTAGGCCACATCAAACTTCAGCCCCTTGTATTCGGCCCGGATCGGCACCTCGGTAAGGCACGGAATACGCCGGAGATCCAGCTCTCGAACCAGGCATTGCCGGTAAACCGATTCCAGCAGGCCCGGCCCCAGGTTTCGATGAACCTCGATGGCCGCGCCGATGATTTCCCGCGACAGCGCATTTTCATCCATGAAGACACTCCTTTGCGTCCTTTGCGCCTTTGCGCCTTTGCGTTAAAGAAGTTCATCGGTGTTTCCTCGAAACCCCGTCCAGCCCCGCCTCGGCCAGGGCCACGGCGCGGAACACGGCGCGGGCCTTGTTCATGGTTTCCTTCCATTCGAGCTGGGGCTGGGAGTCGTAGACCACGCCGGCGCCGGCCTGAATATAGAGCTTGCCGGACTTGATCACGGCGGTGCGGATGGCAATGGCGGTGTCCATGTTGCCGTTCCAGGCCAGATAGCCGACGGCGCCGGCATACACGCCGCGCTTCACCGGCTCCAGTTCGTCGATGATCTCCATGGCGCGGATCTTGGGCGCGCCGGAGACGGTGCCGGCGGGGAAGGTGGCGCGCAGCACGTCCATGGCGGTCAGCCCCGGCCGCAGCCGGCCCTCGACGTTGGAGACGATGTGCATGACGTGGGAATAACGCTCCACCACCATCTTCTCGGTGAGTTCGACGCTGCCGATCTGGCTGACGCGGCCGGCGTCGTTGCGCCCCAGGTCGATGAGCATCAGGTGCTCGGCCAGCTCCTTGGGGTCGGCCAGCAGCTCGGCCTCCAGGGCGCGATCCTCTTCTTCCGTGTGGCCGCGGCGGCGGGTGCCGGCGATGGGCCGCACGGTGACCTTGCCGTCTTCCAGGCGGGTGAGGATCTCCGGCGAGGAGCCGGCGATATGGAAGTCGTGCAGGTTCAGGTAGAACATGTAAGGCGACGGGTTGAGACTGCGCAGGGCGCGGTACAGATCCAGCGGCGGGGCGCTGTAGGGGATGGTCAGGCGCTGCGACAGCACCACCTGCATCACGTCGCCTTCGACGATGTATTCACGCGCCTTCTCCACCGCCTGCTTGAAGCCCTCCTCGGTGAAGTCGGAGACGAAGTCTTTCTCCGTCACCTCACTGGAAGTGGTGGGCTCGGGGCGCGGCGTGGCGGTGCGCAGGCGTTCGCTGAGGGCATCCAGGCGCTGCTGGGCATGGGCATAGGCATCATCGACGGCCGGGTCGGCGTGCACGATGAGATACAGCTTGCCGCTGAGGTTGTCGAACACCACCACCTCGTCGGACACCATCAGCAGGATGTCCGGCGTGCCCAGCTCATCGGGGTTGGGGCATTCGGCCAGGCGCGGCTCGATGTAGCGCACGGTGTCGTAGCCGAAATAGCCCACCAGGCCGCCATTGAAGCGCGGCATGCCATCCACCTCGGCCACGCGGTAGCGGGACTGGAAGTCCTCGATCCAGGCCAGCGGGTCGTCTACTTCCAGTGACTCGATGGCGTCGCCAGAGTCCAGCAGCTCGACGCGATGCCTCGCCACACGCACCACGCGCCGGCAGGGCAGGCCGATGATGGAGTAGCGGCCCCACTTCTCGCCGCCCTGCACCGACTCGAACAGGTAGGAATAGGGCCCGTCGGCCAACTTGAGATAGGTGCTGAGCGGCGTATCCAGGTCAGCCAGAACCTCGCGCATCACCGGGATGCGGTTGTAGCCCTGGCGGGCCAGCTCGGCGAACTGTTCGGCAGTCATGGTCATGGCTAGGCCCGAAAAATCCAACGCAAAGGCGCAAAGGCGCAGAGAACGCAAAGAAAAAATAGGAAATGCCTTTGCGGTCCTTGCGCCTTTGCGTCTTTGCGTTGAGTCATTGTATCTCTACAGCAGGTTCTTCAACTCGGCCATGGAGTCGATTACCGCGTCCGGGTGGGAATCGCGGATGTCTTCGCCGTGGTTGTAGCCGTAGCTCATGCAGACGATCTGGAAGCCGGCGGCGCGCGCGGCCTTCACGTCGCTCATCGAATCACCCAGCATCAGCGAGTCCTCGGGCTTCACGCCCAGTTTTTCGGCGGAGTGCAGCAGGGGCAGCGGGTCCGGCTTTTTCTTCGCCAGGGTGTCGCCGCAGACGATGCTTTCGAAGTCGTCGTGCACGCCCAGGTCCTTGAGCAGGGGCAGGGTGAACTGGGCGGCCTTGTTGGTCACGCAGCCCAGCCGGTAGCCCTGTGACTTGAGGTAGTCCAGGCCCTCGCGCACGCCGGGGTACAACACGCTGCGCTTGCTGGTGTTGTCGGCGTAGAGATCGAGAAAGATGGGATAGGCCCGCTCGAACAGTTCGTCGTCCGGTTCGCCGTCGAGGGCATTGATCAGGGCGCGGCGCACCAGGCGCTCGACGCCGTTGCCGACCCAGTTGCGCACCGCGGCCTCGCCGCGCACGGGCATGTCGAGCCGCTTCATCATCTCATCGACGCAGTAGGCCAGGTCGGGCACGGAATCCACCAGGGTGCCATCGACGTCGATGAGGATCATCTTGGGTTTTTTCAGTTTCATAAAAAAGATTTCAACGTAAAGTCGCAAAGGCGCAGGGAACGCAAAGAAAACAAATCAAAAAACTTTGCGTTCTCTGCGCCTTTGCGCCTTTGCGCCTTTGCGTTGGATTTTTATTTCCCGACCTTGGCCAGTTCCTCGCGGAAGGCCTGGATCACGGAGTCGTAGGTGTTGGGGTCGTCGGCATTGGCGGCGCCGAACACGGCGGAGCCGGCCACGAAGGTGTCGGCGCCGGCCTCGGCGATCTCGCGGATGTTGTCCACCTTGACGCCGCCGTCGATCTCCAGGCGGATGTCACGGCCGGAGGCATCGATGAGTCTGCGCGCCTCGCGCAGCTTGTCCAGGGCGGTGGGGATGAAGCTCTGGCCGCCGAAGCCGGGGTTGACGGACATCAGCAGCACCATGTCCACGTTTTCGATCTCGTACTTGAGCACGTCCAGCGGCGTGGCCGGATTGAACACCAGGCCGGACTTGCAGCCCTCGCCCTTGATCAGCTGCAGGGTGCGGTCGATGTGCTCGGAGGCCTCGGGGTGGAAGGTGATGTAGGTGGCGCCGGCGGCGGCGAAGTCGGGGATGATGCGATCCACCGGCTTGACCATCAGGTGCACGTCGATGTCGGCAGTGACACCGTGCTTGCGCAGGGCCTCGCAGACCAGCGGGCCGATGGTGAGATTGGGTACGTAGTGGTTGTCCATTACGTCGAAGTGGACGATGTCCGCGCCGGACTTGAGGACGTTGTCGACCTCTTCGCCGAGACGGGCGAAATCCGCCGACAGAATCGAGGGGGCAATCTTGAAATCAGCCATGGTTCTAGCCTCTTAATTGACATGACACCACGGCCGACAAGGCCATGGGTATTAAAATCGAATCGCGCACTTTACCCTATCTGGGCGGCTTTTTCAGCCGCCAGCGGGCGGCGGTGGGGAGGCAAACCTGTGAGAGCGGCTTCAGCCGCGAAAGATTGTTCGACAAAGGCTTCGCGGCTGAAGCCGCTCCCCACATGCCCTGACTCAGACCTGAATCCGTGGATTCAGATCAGAATCCCCGCGCCTCCTTGATGCGCTCGTAGGCGCTGCGGATCTCGTGGGTCTTTTCCTGCGCCAGCTTCATCATCTCTTCCGGCAGGCCCTTGGCCACCAGCTTGTCCGGGTGGTGCTGACTCATGAGCCGGCGATAGGCCTTTTTGACCTCGCTGTCCGAGGCATCCTCGGAGATGCCGAGAATCGCATAGGCATCCGCCAGCGAGGGGCCCTGGCGCTGGGCGCCGCCACCCTGAAAGCCGTGCATCTCGGCCTGGATCATGGCGTCGAGGCGCTCGAAATCGACCTCCGAGAAGCCCAGCAGCTCGCACACATGCAGCAGCACGCGGCGCTCGTCCGGATCCATGGCGCCGTCGGCGTAGGCGGCAAAGAACTGGATTTCGAGAAACATCTGCAACAGGTTGCGCTGGCCGAGGGTGACGCTGCGGAAGTTCGTCAGGGCGGCGTCCAGATCGAAGTCCGCTGCCTTGCCCTGACCGAACAGGCGCACGGCCTCACGGCGCGCCGCCTCGGGCAGGCCCATGCGCGCCATCACCTGCCGCGCCAGGGCGATCTCTTCCTCGGACACGCGCCCGTCCGCCTTGGCCAGGTGCCCCATCACGGAGAAGGTGGTTTCGAAGAAGGCCTGCTGCGCACGCGCCTGGTTGACCACCCGCCAGCCGGCGGAGAAACCACCGCCGCTGCGCGACAGCCCCTTGTCGAACTGATGCCCCAGGAACACGCCGATGAGGATGCCCCAGATGTTGTGGGTGATTAGATAGCCGAATACACCACCGATGATTTTTCCCAGCAAGATATGATCCTCAGCCGGCCGCGGCCTGTTGATGAAAAAACGGTCGTCAATTATACATGCCTTGCCGGCAATGCCCGGCTGTCATCCCCGGTTCGCTGCGCTACAATGGCGAATAACATTACATTTCAGAGACATATATCCCATGCCAAGCACGCCGGCCACGCCGCCATCACCCCCCGCCTTCGTGCGCTGGTTCCGCGACTCCGCCCCCTACATCAATGCCTTCCGCGGCCGCACCTTCGTCGTCATGTTCGGCGGCGAGGCGGTGCAGGACGCCCAGTTCGCCGGCCTGATCCATGACCTCGCCCTGCTCAACAGCCTCGGCATCCGCCTGGTGCTGGTGCACGGCGCGCGGCCGCAGATCGAGTCGCGGCTGCAGGCGCGCGGCGCCGACATGCAATACGTCAACGGCCTGCGCGTCACCGATGACGAGGCGCTGGTGTGCGTCAAGGAGGCGGTGGGCAGCGTGCGGGTGGAGATCGAGGCCCTGCTGTCCATGGGCCTGGCCAACTCGCCCATGGCCGGCGCCTGCATCCGCGTCGCCTCCGGCAATGCTGTCATCGCCCGCCCGCTGGGGGTGCACCAGGGCGTGGATTATTTGCACACCGGCGAGGTACGGCGCATCGACAGCGAGGCCCTGCGCGCGCAGCTGGACCAGGGCTCGGTGGTACTGCTGTCGCCGCTGGGTTATTCGCCCACCGGCGAGGTGTTCAATCTCAGCGCCGAGGATGTGGCCAGCTCCGCGGCCATCGCCCTGCGGGCCGACAAGGTGCTGTACCTGGTGGAGGGACCGGGCCTGCGCGACGCGCGCCGGCGCCTGACCCGCGAGCTGGCATTGGCCGAGGCCGAGCGGGTGCTGGCCTCGCGGCGCAAGCTGCCGGAGGAGATGCGGCGCCTGCTGGCCAGCGCCGTCAACCTGTGCCGGCACGACGTCAAGCGCGTGCACCTGGTGCCGCGCCACGTCGACGGCGCCCTGCTGCAGGAACTGTTCACCCGCGACGGCATCGGCACCCTGATCAGCGCCGATCGCTACGAAGGCACGCGCCAGGCCAGCATCGACGATGTCGCCGGCATCCTCGAGCTGATCGCCCCGCTGGAGGCGGCCGGGCTGCTGGTGCGGCGCTCGCGCGAGCGGCTGGAGATGGAGATCGACCGTTTCACGGTGGTCGAGCGCGACGGCGCCATCATCGCCTGCGCGGCACTGTACCCCCTCGACGACACGGCCGCGGAGCTGGCCTGTCTCGCCGTGCATCCGGACTACCGCGGTCAGGGGCGCGGCGACGCCCTCCTAAAGTATCTCGAACGGCGCGCCGCTGATGCAGGCATCCGGCGCCTGTTCGTGCTTTCCACCAAGACCTCGCACTGGTTCCGCGAGCGTGGCTTTGCCCCGGCCAAGCCGAAGATGCTGCCGCCAAGGCGGCAGGCCATGTACAACTACCGGCGCAATTCGAAGGTGTTCGTGAAGGCGCTGACATAGGGCGGGGAGGCGATGCGTGCGGACAGGAATGGCGGACAAAAAAAAGCGGCCGAAGCCGCTTTCTAAATGTTTTATTATGATTATTTCGAATCCGGTAGTTTCCTCCCACCAGACGCTCCGACTCTACTGGATGGCCGCGAGCGAGTCAACCGACACATGAACCTCGGCTGAACAGGCCGCCCACGGACACCCCGCCGATGCTCGATAAACTGCGCACCCGCCTGGCCCACGCCGACGCCCTGCCCCTGCTGGCGGTGCTGGGGCTGTTCACGGGGCTGGTCACCGGTGGCGTCATCATCCTCTTTCGCATCCTCATCGACATGCTGCAAATGGGCTTTCTGCCCGGCGGCGACGTGGAGAACTACGAGGGTCTGTCGGCCTTCTGGCGTTTCACCCTGCCGACCCTGGGCGGCCTGCTCATCGGCCTGTTGTTTCAGTTCGCCGGCGGCGCCCAGGTGGGCGTGGTGCACGTGCTGGAGCGGCTGGTCTATTTCCAGGGCCACCTGCCGCTGCGCAACATGCTGATGCAATTCTTTGGTGGCGCCTTGAGCATCGTCAGCGGCCACTCGGTGGGCCGCGAGGGACCCAGCGTGCATCTCGGCGCGGCCAGCGGCAGCCTGCTCGGCCAGGGCCTGCAACTGCCCAACAACAGCATCCAGACCCTGCTCGCCTGCGGCGTCGCGGCGGCCATCGCCGCCTCCTTCAACACCCCCATCGCCGGAGTGATCTTCGCCATGGAAGTGATCCTGATGGAATACACCATCGCCGGCTTCGCGCCGGTGATCCTCGCCGCGGTGAGCGCCACCGCCGTGAGCCGCCTGGCCTTCGGCGCGGCGCCGGCCTTCATCGTGCCGCCCATGGACATGGTCTCGCTGCTGGAGCTGCCCAACATGCTGGTGATGGGCATCGTCATCGGCTCGCTGGCGGCACTGTTCATCGGCCAGTTGCAGCGCGTCACCCGCTTCGGCGCGCGCTTCCCCATCTGGCAGCGCATGACCCTGGGCGGCGGCTTCGTCGGCCTGTGCGGGCTGTTGGTGCCGGCGGTGATGGGCATCGGCTACGACACCGTCAACGCCGCCATGCTCGGCGAGCTGGGGCTGGGCTTCCTGCTGCTGGTGGTGGCCGCCAAGGTAGTGGCCACCACCGTGGGCCTGGGGCTGGGGCTGCCGGGTGGGCTGATCGGGCCGACCCTGATGATCGGCGCCTGCGCCGGTGGCGCCCTGGGCATCGTCGCCGAATACCTGTTTCCGGGGCAGGTGGCCTCACCCGGCTTCTACGCCATGCTCGGCATGGGGGCGATGATGAGCGCCACCCTGCAGGCCCCGCTGGCGGCGCTGATGGCGCTGATGGAGCTGACCTACAACCCGCATATCATCCTGCCGGGCATGCTGGCGGTGGTAGTATCGGATATCATTGCCAGCCATGTGTTCGGCCGTGACTCGGTGTTCCTGGTACTGCTGCGCGCACGCGGCCTGGACTACCGCAGCACGCCGCTGGCGCAGGCCCTGCGGCGGATCGGCGTGGCCAGCGTGATGAATACCTCGCTGACCACCGCGACGCGCACCCTGAGCCGGCAGGCGGCGGAAGACCTGCTCATCGACGAACCCCTGCACGTGCTGGTGATGGAGGACGGGCAGCCGCTATCATTGCTGCTGGCGGCGGACCTGGCGCGCTATCTCGCCACCCATCCCGACGAGGCGGAGATCGACCTGCTGGAGATCCCCGCCCAGCGCGACGACATCCGCCCCATCGACATGCAGGCCACCCTGCAGCAGGCGCTGGACGAGATGAACGAACACAGCGTCGATGCCCTCTACGTCACCTTTGGCGAGAACATCGTCGGCACCCTGTCGCGACAGAGTGTCGAGGCGCATTACCGATAACCACCATCAGAGAGAGAAGCACACATGCTGTGGGTCAAAGCGTTTCACGTCATTTTCATGGTGACCTGGTTTGCCGGGCTGTTCTATCTGCCGCGGCTGTTCGTCTACCACGCCATGAGCGACGACGCCGTCAGCAACGAGCGTTTCAAGGTCATGGAGCGCAAGCTGTTCTACGGCATCATGACCCCCGGCGCCATCATCACCATCGTGCTGGGGCTGTGGATGCTGCAGGACTATGCCTGGGAGGCCTTCAAGGGCGAGATGTGGCTGCACATGAAACTGACCCTGGCGCTGGCGCTGATCGGTTACCACGCCTGGTGCTGGAAGCTGGTCAAGGATTTCAAGCACGACCGCAACGCCCGCAGCCATGTGTTCTATCGCTGGTTCAACGAGGCCCCGGTGATCGGCCTGATCGGCATCGTGTTGCTGGTGTATATACGGCCCTGAGGGCTGAAAACCTGGCCCTCGGTCCTGCGCCCTTCAAACCACCATCGTCTGCCACGGCCGGCTCACCGGGCCACGCTCGGCGGTATCCACCGTGTGCAGCCAGCGCTCGGCGCTCAGCAGGTGCTGGGCCCAGTGCACATAGAAGCTGTTCTGCCAGTCGCCCACCGCCCGGGCGGGATCGGCGGGATAGGCCTCGAGCAGGCTGAGGCCGCGCCGCAGATCGAAATACATGTCCGTGAGATCATCGGCCAGACGATCACAGAGGCGCGCCAGCAGGCGGTACTCACCCAGCGACGACCACAGCAGGGGATTGGTGTGCAGGCGGTCGTGGAGGCGCATGTAGAGTTCGAAGCGCTGTTCATCATCGGGCAGGGAATAGGCCGCATAACCATCGCGCGGCCCGGCCAGGGCGATCACCGCCACATGCAGCCGCGGCAGCACCTTTTCCAGTTGCAGCCACCAGCTCCGGCTCAGGCTGTCCGGATCGAAATCGTCGATCAGGCGACAATACTCCTCGGCGACCCGCGCCATCTGTCCACACTGCGAAGGGATTGCAACCATCGCCAACCTCCATCACCCATTCCGTACTGGAAAAAGTGTAGACGACATCCCCGGCCGCTGCAGACCGGCCGGATACAAGCCGCCCAATGCTGCCCTGAACCTTCGGATTCAGGCTAGACTCTACGCATCAGCCGCAACCCGGAGCCCGACACCATGAACGACCGTCCCAGCCTGCCCATCGCCATGTCCTTCGCCGGCACCGACCCCAGCGGCGGCGCCGGCCTGCAGGCCGACATCGAAACCCTCGCCAGCATGGGCGTGCACACCACGCCGGTGGTCACCGCGGTCACCGCCCAGGATAGCCAGGCCCTGATCCGCTACGAGGCCGTCTCCACCGCCCTGCTGGTGGAACAGGCGCGCGCCATTCTGGAGGACATGCCGGTCGCCGCCATCAAGATCGGCATGATCGGCAGCGTGGAAAACGCCGAGGCCATCCACAGCATTCTCATGGACTACCCCAACCTGCCGGTGGTGCTCGACCCCCTGGTCAGCGCCGGCGGCGGCGGCGACCTCGCCAACGAGGAGATACTCGACGCCATGGCCAGCCTGCTGTTCCCGCTCACCACCGTGCTCACCCCCAACAGCAACGAGGCGCGCATCTTCGCCCCCGAGGCCGACAACCTCGACGCCTGCGCCATGGAACTGCTCGACATGGGCAGCGACTACGTGCTCATCACCGGCAGTCACGAGGCCACCCCCAACGTGGTCAACAATCTCTACAGCGGCCACCGCCTGATCGAAAGCTACACCTGGGAGCGCCTGCCGGAAAGCTACCACGGCTCCGGCTGCACCCTCGCCGCCGCCATCACCGCCCTGCTGGCGCAGGGCATGGAGCCCGTCACCGCCATCCTCGAGGCGCAGGAATACACCTGGGAGGCCCTCCAACACGGCTACCGCCCCGGCATGGGGCAGATGATCCCCGACCGCTTCTTCTGGGCCCACGGCGACGATGACTGACACACGCCTGCGCGGCCTCTACGCCATCACCGACGCCCGCGAAACCGACCCGCAAAAAATCGCCCGCGCCGTCGAACAGGCCCTGCTCGGCGGCGCGCGCATCGTCCAGTTCCGTGACAAATCCGACCACCGGCCACGCCGCCAGCAGACGGCGCAGGCCCTGCGCCAGCTCACCCGCCGCCACCACGCCCTGCTGATCATCAACGACGACGTGGAACTCGCCGCACACAGTGAGGCCGACGGCGTGCACATCGGCCAGCACGATACCGACCTGACCGAGGCCCGCAGCCAGCTGGGCGCGGACGCCCTCATCGGCGTCTCCTGCTACAACCAATTCCAGTTAGCCCGGCAAGCGGCACAGGCCGGTGCCGACTATATCGCCTTCGGCCGCTTCTTTCCGTCAACGACCAAGCCCGACGCCGTGCCCGCCAGCCTCGACCTGATCCACAAAGCCAAACAGGAACTGGACATCCCCGTGGTCGCCATCGGCGGCATCACCGCAGACAACGCCGCCCCGCTCATCGAGGCCGGCGCCGACATGCTGGCGGTGGTCGACGGCCTGTTCAGTCGGCCCGATGTTTGTGCCAGCGCCGAGCAATTCCAAAAACTGTTTATTCACCACAGAGACACAGAGCACACAGAGGCCCCATAGATTGGCGGCAAGCGCAGCGAACCCCAGCAATCGCGTCTCGACATCATCCGCAAATAAACGCCAATCAACGCAAACAAAAAACGGCACTTTTTTTCGTCACACCGCTCTGCGGTGTAACGCAAACAGGCCGATCACTCTACCGTGGGTAGCGTGGCGCTGAGCGCCGCAAGATGTGCAACACCGCGGAGCGGCGTCACAAACGAGACCTTTATCTCTGACCCAGGCGAGAGAACAGGATTTTGTCTCCGTGCCTCTGTGTCTCTGTGGTGAAAAACATTTCTCGTTACACCGCCCTGCGGGGTAACGCAAACAGGCCGATCACTCTACCATGGGGCGGCGTAGCGCTGAGCGCCACAAAATGTGCAACACCACGGAGCAGCGTCACCAGTGAGACCTTTATCTCTGACCCAGGCGAGAGAACAAGATTTTGTCTCCGTGCCTCCGTGTCTCTGTGGTGAAAAACATTACCCGGCAGCCGGCTGGCATGGCAGGCACAGATAGGTCGGCTGGCCGTTCAACAGCTGCTTGACGATGGACGCGCCACAGCGGTAACAGGGCAGGCCCTCGCGCCGGAATACCCAGAAGCGCGCCGCCTCGAAGTCCGCGCCACTTGCCATCAACTCACGCGCACGCGCCAGGTCGTTGGTGATGCCACCGGTTTCATAGGATTGCCGGGGCAGTTGCACCATGGCGTCGGCCAGGCGGATTCGCTGCGCCTCCGTCAACGCCTGCGGACGCCGCTGCGGGTGCAGGCCGGCGACGAAGAGGATCTCACAGCGCAGGTAGTTGCCCAGCCCGGCAACGAAGCCCTGATCGGTGAGCAGGGCGCCTAGCTGCCGATTGCGAAAACGCCGCTCGGCCAGGCGCGCCAGCAGCAGGGCCTGGTCGGTGGCGGGGTCCAGCACGTCCGGGCCCAGCCGGGAGAGGAAGGGATGGGTCGCCAGTTCGGCGGCCTGCAACACCTCGATATCCGAGGCGCTGTAGAGCAGGGCCGACGACGTGCGATTGTGAATGGCGAGGCGCAGCTGGCGCCGGATGTCGGGCCGCTCGCCGCGCGGGCAGCAGTACCAGCGGCCGTAGAGCTGGTTGTGGCTGTAGATCACCAAGCCGTTGGCGAAGCGCGTCAGCATGGCCTTGCCGCGCGTCTCCACGGCGCACACCTCGACCCCGCTGAGCCGTCGCTCGAAGGGCTTGAGGTGAGCGAAGGCGAACCACACGGCCTCGGCCACCCGGCCGACGATACAGTCCGCCACCACATCAGCGGCGCGGCGGATTTCCGGGCCTTCAGGCATTGCGGGAGGCTGGGGTATTGCGCAAAGGATGCATCATCGTTTGATAGTGGGAAATCCCGCCACGCAAGTCAAAGGCAAGACAAGCGCGCAGCATCAAGCAAAAAACATTCACCACAGAGGACACGGAGGTACACAGAGAACTGAATTCATGTTTTCTCTGTGTACCTCCGTGCCCGCCGTGGTGAGCAGCTTGATCCCCATAAACACACCCCACCATGGCGGGATGCAAATGCACCTGCGGCGGGCAATGCCCACCCTGCCAGACTGACTGCTGCCACCATTGCGACAGCGCCCAAAACAACGCAAACTGTGCCCCCTGACGCGCCCGGCGCGCGCCCCATTCCATTGACACAAATACTGCAAGCAAAAGGTTATCCCATGACACGTTCCCACGACCTGTTCCAAGCTGCCCAGAAACACATCCCCGGCGGCGTCAATTCGCCGGTGCGCGCCTTCCGTGGCGTGGGCGGCGATCCGGTTTTCTTCAAGCACGGCGAAGGCGCCTGGATCATCGACGAGGACGACCGGCGCTACGTGGACTACGTGGGCTCCTGGGGGCCGATGATCGTCGGCCATTCGCACCCGGCGGTGATCGCCGCGGTGCAGGGGGTGATCCAGCATGGCCTCGGCTTCGGCGCGCCGACGCGCATCGAGACCGAGATGGCGGACAAGGTCTGCGAGCTGGTGCCCTCGGTGGAGCTGGTGCGCATGGTCAACTCCGGCACCGAGGCCACCATGAGCGCCATCCGCCTGGCGCGCGGCTTCACCGGGCGCGACAAGATCGTCAAGTTCGAGGGCTGCTACCACGGCCACTCCGACTCGCTGCTGGTGAAGGCCGGTTCCGGCGCCCTGACCCTGGGCGTGCCCACCTCGCCGGGGGTGCCGGCGGCGCTGGCCGAACACACCATCACCCTCACCTACAACGACATCGACTCGGTAAAAGAGGCCTTCGCCCAGGTCGGCAGCCAGGTGGCCTGCATCATCGTCGAGCCGGTGGCCGGCAACATGAACTGCATCCCGCCCGTGCCCGGCTTCCTCGAGGGCCTGCGCGAGATCTGCGACGAACACGGCAGCGTGCTGATCTTCGACGAGGTGATGACCGGCTTCCGCGTCGCCCTCGGCGGCGCCCAGCAGCACTACGGCGTCACCCCCGACCTCACCACCCTCGGCAAGGTCATCGGCGGCGGCCTGCCCGTGGGCGCCTTCGGCGGCAAGCGCGAGATCATGGAACAGATTGCGCCACTGGGCCCGGTCTACCAGGCCGGCACCCTGTCGGGCAACCCGGTGTCCATGGCCGCCGGCCTGAAGACCCTGGAGCTGGTCTCAGAGCCGGGCTTCCACGACGGTCTCTCCGCCACCGCCGCCAGGCTCTGCGAGGGCCTGAAGGAACGCGCCAGCGCCGCCGGCATTGCGCTCACCACCAACCAGGTGGGCGGCATGTTCGGCGTGTTCTTCACCGACGCCGACAGCGTGACGGATTTCTACCAGGTCACCCAGTGCGACGCCGACCGCTTCAAGCTGTTCTTCCACGGCATGCTGGAACAGGGCGTGTATCTGGCGCCCTCCGCCTACGAGACCGGCTTCGTCTCCGCGGCCCACGGCGATGCCGAAATCGACGCCACCCTGGCGGCGGCGGAAAGGGTCTTCGCCAGCCTGTAACGGGCGGCGGACCACGACCGTCACGCGGCGTCTTCACAAGGGAATGTGCATGCCACGACTCGACACCAGACACCGCGCCCTGCTCGCCGGCCTGCTGGCGCTCGCCGCGCTGCCGGCCTTCACGGCCCGGACGGCCGCCAGCGGGGAAGCCCTGCCGACCATCCCGGTGGCGGCGCAGCCGCTGGCCGAGCTGGCGGTGTATCCGCAGTTCCGCGCCCCGGCCTCGGTGGTCAGCGACAACGACAGCCGCATCAGCGCCGAGCTCAGCGCGCGCATCGAGGCCATCCCGGTGCGGGTCGGCGAGGTGGTGAAAAAGGGTGCGGTGCTGGTACAGCTGGATCGCCGTGATTTCGAGCTGGCCCTGGCGCGTGAAGAGGCGGCGCTCGAGGCCCTGCGGGCGCGCCTCGAACTGGCCGAGTACCAGCTCAGCCGGGCGCGCGCGCTGTCGCGCAAACAGGCGGTTTCCGAGGAATTGCTGAAACAACGGCAATCAGAACTGGACCACCTGCGCGCCCAGCGGGCGGGACAGGAAGTGGCCCTGACGCAGGCCCGGCGCCAGTTGGAAAAGTGCACCCTGCGCGCCCCCTTCGAGGCCGTCATCCGCGAGCGCCTGGCCAACGTCGGCGAACTGGCCCGTCCCGGCAGCCCCCTGCTGCAGATCGTCGACAACCGCCACCTCGAAGTCTCCGCCCAGCTGCAGGCGGATCTGGCGCGTTCCCTGCCACAGGCCGAGCGTCCCGAACTGGTGACCCCGCGGCAACGCTATCCCCTCGCGCTGCGGCGCATCATGCCGGCCTTCGACCCCCGCGCCCGCACCCGCGAGGCGCGCCTGCGCTTCAGCGCCGACAGCGCCCTGCCCGGCAGCGCCGGCGAATTGGTGTGGCGCAGCACCCAGGCCCACCTGCCGGCGGAACTGCTGAGCCGCCGCGATGGCCGCCTGGGCGTCTTCGTCATCGACAACGCACACGCCAGGTTCGTCCCCCTGCCACGGGCGGAAGAAGGCCGCCCGGCGGCTGTTTCACTGCCGGGGCAGACCCCCGTGGTCACCCTCGGCCGCTTTCGCCTGCAGGATGGCGACGCGGTGAGGGTAGCACCGTGAGCGGCTCAGGCCACCGCGCAGCAGGCGCCGGAGAGTTCCTGCAAGCCCTCGTATTCCACCGGCGGCTCCTCGTCGCGCAGGGTGTAAAGCCGGTACTCCACCTTTTCGCCCTGCACCCGGTACCACTCGTCGCACACCCTGCGCGCCTCTTCCACGCTGCAAAAGCTCCACAGCACGGCGCCGTTGTCGGCCATCAGGGTGGCGGTGCGGTTGGGCCATTCCTTGATAAAAAAGATCATGGTGTTTTTCCTCTCTCGTGTTCAGCGGTTTGCACGGCCACACTATCGCCGGCGCATGACGGCCGTATTGCCGCCTCGTGAACGTTTCATGACAGCCGCCCGCGCACATCGATCAGCATGAAATTCCTGCGCCACTTCCTGGAAAACCACGTCCTCGCCAATGCCACCTTCGTGGTGGTGCTGCTGGTCGGCACGCTCAGCTATTTCCAGTTACCCCGCGCCCAGGACCCGGAGATCAACTTCAACTGGGTGGCGATATTCACGGCCCTGCCCGGGGCCTCGACGGAGGATGTCGAAAAGCTGGTCACCCAGCCGCTGGAAGACGCCCTGCAGGGGCTGTCCGACGTCAAGTTCGTCATCAGCAACACCCGCGAGGGCATGTCCGACATCAGCGTGCGCTTCGACGACATCGACGAACGCCTGTTCGACAAACGCCTCACCGACCTGCGCCGCGAGGTGCAGAACAAGGCCAACACCGACCTGCCCGACGAGGCCAGCGAACCCTTCGTAATGGAATTCACCACCGCCAACCAGTTCCCCACGGCGATGGTGGTGCTGCACGGCATGGCCAACGACGAAACCCTGCGCCGCGCGGCGCGCAACATCCGCGACGACATCGACCGCCTGCGCGGCGTCGATACCGTCGACCCCGCCGGCCTGCGCGATCCCGAAATCCAGATCGAGTTCGATCCCGGGCTGCTGCGCGCCCATGGCGTCACCCCCAGCCAGCTGGCCGACACGGTGCGCGCCCACTTCCGCGACATCTCCGCCGGCGAGCTGCGCCTCGGCGGACAATCCTGGCTGGTGCGGCTGATCGGCACCAGCAGCGACCCCGGCTACATCGCCCGCCTGCCGGTGAGCACCGCCAGTGGCAGCCCCCCCATCGGCGAGCTGGCGGAGGTCCAGCGGGTGCGCGAAAAGAGCACCAAGCTGGCGATGCACGAGGGCAGGCCCGCCGTCCTCCTCGCGGTGTCCAAGAAACCCAACGCCAACACCCTGGAACTGGTGCAACGCATCGAGGACTACATCAGCGAAAAGAATGCCGTGCTGGCGCCACTGGGCCTGGAGCTGAAGCTGCTCGACGACCAGACCGCCGCCACCCGCGACGCCCTGCGCATCATGCAGAACAACGCCGCGCTGGGCCTGTTGCTGGTGGTGCTGGTGGCCTGGATCTTTCTCGGCGGGCACATCGCCGCCTTCATCGGCATCGGCATCCCCTTCACCCTCGCCGCCACCTTCTGGCTGCTCAACAGCATTGGCGAGACCCTCAACCAGTCGGTGCTGCTGGGCATCGTCATCGTCCTCGGCATGCTGGTGGATGACGCGGTGGTGGTGGTGGAGGCCATCTATTACCGGTTACAACGCGGCGCCCAGGCGCTGGACGCGGCGCTGGATTCCCTGCGCGAGGTGTTCAAGCCGGTGACCTCCTCGGTGCTGACCACCATGGCCGCCTTCCTGCCGCTGATGCTGCTGCCGGGGTTGGTGGGCGACTTCATGTTCATCATCCCCTTCGTGGTCTCGGTGGCGCTGGCCATCAGCCTCATCGAGGCCTTCTGGATGCTGCCGGTGCACATCAGCGCGGCGCGCATCCGCTTCGACAGGACCTCCCGCCCGCAGCGCCTGCGCAGACGCTTCACCCACTGGGTGCGCATGACCTACAGCCGCCTGCTGATCCGCGTGCTGCGCCACCCCAAGCGCTCGCTGGGCGTCATCGGCCTGCTGCTGGTGGCGGCCCTGGGCCTGCTCGCCAGCGGTCAGGTACGGGTGCAATTCTTCGCCTTCGACCCCTCGCGGCTGTTCTACATCAACGTGCAGATGCCACCCGGCACGCCGCTGCACACCACCATGGACACCCTGCTCAGGATCGAGGACAGGGCGCGCCAGCACCTCGAAGACAACGACACCCGCGGCATCATCTCCGTGGCCGGACAGATGTTCACCGAGATGGCGCCCTACTTCGGCGACCAGTACGGACAGATCGCCTTCAGCCTCAACCCCGACCACAACGCCACCCGCACCATCGACGAGATCATCGACGCCATGCGCGCCGACGTGCTGTCGGTTCCGGGGCCGGCGCGGGTCAATTTCTTCGTCATCAAACCCGGCCCGCCCACCTCCAGCCCCATCAACATCAAGGTGCGCGGCGACGACTTCCAGCAACTGCGCGCCGCCACCGACGCCCTGTGGCGCGAACTGCAGGCCATGCCCGCGGTGCGCGACATCCGCGACGACGACAGCGAAGGCAAGCCCGAGCTGCGCCTGAGACTCAACACCGACGCCCTGCAACGCAGCGGCCTGCGCACCAGCGAGGTGATGCGCGACATCCGCCTGCTGTTCGACGGCGAGGTAGTGGCCAGCATGCAGGACCAGGGCGAAAAGGTGGAAGTGCGGGTGCGTGCGCGGCCGCTCAGCGTCGACGACATCGACGAGGCCCTGCGCCAGCCCATCACCCTGCCCGAAGGCGCCGGACAGGCCCGCGAAATCCCGTTAGGGGAACTGGTGCACGTCAGCACCGGCGCCGGCAAGGCCTACATCCGCCACTACAACTTCCGCCGCACCATCACCCTGCAGGCAGAGCTGGACCCGGCGCAGATGGACACCGTCACCGCCAACCGGCTGATACAGGAAAAATGGCAGACCCTGCGCGTAGGGTATCCCGGCGTGGATCTGGAATTCTCCGGCGAACTGGACGACATCCAGGAGAGCCTCGACGCCATGGCCGCCCTGTTCCTGTTCGGCATCGGTCTCATCTACCTGATTCTCGGCAGCCAGTTCCGCAGTTATTTCCAGCCCTTCATGATCCTCGCCACCGTACCGCTGGCCTTCATCGGCGTGGTGTTCGGCCTCGCCGTCACCCACAACCCGCTGAGCCTGTACACCCTCTATGGCGTGGTGGCCCTGGCCGGCATCGCCGTCAACGCCGCCATCGTCATGATCGACGCCGCCAACACCCGCCTGGCCGCCGGCATGAGCGTACTGCACGCCACCGTCTACGCCGCCCGCCGGCGCGTGATCCCCATCATCATCACCTCCCTGACCACCATCGCCGGCCTGTTCTCGCTGGCCACCGGCCTGGCCGGCGAATCCCTGTTATGGGGTCCGGTGGCCTCCGCCATCGTCTGGGGCCTGGCCTTCTCCACCGTGCTGACCCTGTTCGTGATCCCGCTGCTGTACCGCACCTTCATGGGCCTGGGCGGCACCCGGCGGCAGCGCCAAACCTGACATTCAGTAATCACGGCAACATCAAGATGTGCATTTTACTGTTCAAACCAGATGCCAAATGTTCTAAGCTTGCACAGTCTCTCGAGACTAAAGAACAAAATTTTCATCCAACAGGGAGTAGAATCATGAGAAAGATTTTGTTAGCCACATCCTTGGCTTCACTGTTTGCCTTTTCATCCGGCGCACAGGCTGACCGTAACTTTGGGGAAATCTATACAGACTGCGGTCTAGGCGCTTTGATTGCCCAGGGTATCAACGATGAAGGCACAGCGGATATCGTTGCCATCGTCACCAACATCACATGGGATCTGGGTACCACTGCCGTCTCTTCAAACATCACCTCGCCGAACAGCTGTGCCCGGGGTGACGCCAAGACCGCAGCATATATCCTCAAGAGCTATGCCCAGCTCGAAAAGGATCTGGTACTGGGCAATGGTCGCTACCTGGACGCCCTTGCGGAAGTCACCGAGGTAGCCCCCATGGATCGGCCGGAATTTGCCAAGACCATCCGCGCTGAGTTTGCCAAACAGGCAGCTTCCCCGGATTATGAAATGCTGTCGCGTCAGAAAAAGGCCGAGCAGCTCTACAACATCGTCATTTCACGCAGTTGATCTGTGGCTGCACTGTCTTTCCGGGCCCCCTCTTGCAGGGGGCTCTTTCTTTTGACCTTCATTGTTGTTTCTCTTTTCCGGTCTGCCAATGCAGCCACTGGCCCGTCGGTGATTTCAATCGAGCAGCTGGCGCACCACCCAAAATGGCTGCGACTGCTGCACTATGACGTCGACACGCACCAAGGCACTTTCCTGAGCGAAGATTTCTACCTAAGCCAACAGGGGAAAAGCAACCCGGCCGCAGAATTAAAGGCTACCTTAGACACCGCGAACACGGCTGTGACGACAGAATCCCATCCCCGTTGCCGCTTCCCCGCTCGATACACCTGGCTGGCCGATCAGCTACAACAACCACAGTGGAAAACTATCCCGTCGGCCTGCCGTAAACTACGAGAATGGTTGAGGGAAAACCCGCTGCATTCGATCAGCCTGTTGATGGTCAGCGGCTACATGGGCAATCCAGCCTCCATGTTCGGCCACTCCATATTGAAACTGAATACCTCCAACAACAACCATGACCTGTTCAGCACCACCATCAATTACGGTGCGCTTGTGCCTCCGGAAGAACCCATTATTGTCTATATCTTCAAAGGCCTGTTTGGCGGCTATCAAGCTGGCTACTCGGATCGCTACTTTTATACTCAGGACGTCGTATACACGAACACTGAAGCAAGAGACATCTGGGAATATGAACTCAACCTGAAGCCAGACCAGGCCAAGTTCTTGCAACTTCACATCTGGGAAATCATTGGCAAGAAAAAACAGTATTTTTTCCTTACTCGGAATTGCGCCTATGAGCTTGCACGAATTGCCGATGTAATTATGGATCCACCACTCTCCCAACCAGCTCGTGCCTGGTACGTTCCGGTTGAGCTATTCGACAGGCTTCACGATCTCGACCAATCGGCCTCGGACAATCAGCATTCAACCCTGATCAAGCAAGTTCGTTACCACCCTTCGGCAGAGCGCAAACTCATTCATGAATATGAAAGTCTGAACGCCAAACTAAGAAAAGTGGCCAAGCAATTCCTGAGCCACCCTCAAAGCAACCAGATTAATGCCACGCTGGCAGGCTTGACACCCGCCGAACAGCAGACGCTACTGGACTTCCTGTTTTCCTACCAGCACTTCATTTTCATCAAGGAATCACCAGACCCCTCTCAAGAAACCCTTTCTCTGAAACATGCATTGATGGTGAAACGGCTTGCCTTGCCGCCCTCACCCGCAGAGGATAGCAAACCGCCCAATCGCCCTGCACCCTCAGCGGGGCAACGATCATCCATTATCGGTGCCGGAGTAATGCGCGAAAGGAGTGGTGAAATTGCAGCATCGATCAACCTGACTGCATTTGCCCAGGAACCGACTGGAAGGAACCCTCTGGACGGGGGAGAGTTGACAGTTCTCGACCTGCATCTGAGCCTGCCGACCGGTAAGCCAGTAGTTCAAAAGATAGACTACCTTCGCATCTTTCATCATGCGCTGTCGCCACTGCCAATGACATCTCCCTGGTCATGGCGACTGCAGCTCCGCACACAGAGAGAAGCTGACAAAAAATATGATCACCAACTCTATCTCGGTCTGGGAAGATCCAGAAAACTGGACAAGGCATTGCTGTATGGCCTTCTTACCCCCTCCATCCATTCACGGACACCTTTTTTCCGGCTCCGTCCAGAGGGGGGAATTCTATATCCTCTACGCAATAACCTTCGTCTCAACCTTGGAGTAGGTGTTGAAAGCACCGCCAAGAACTGGCAAACAACACCTACGGCCACCCTTCAGTACAGCCCATCTAGAAAATTCTCCGTGCTGCTGGAATACCGAAAGGAAGTGGCGCCATCCTGGCAACTGACGCTCCGCACACACTGGTAGCCAAGCCGGAATTTATGAGCACCGAAATCCAACAGCGGTCAGCAACCATCGTGAACCCCTCCCTCACCATCCTGCTGCTCAGCGCACTGCTCACCACCCCCCTGTACGCCGCACTCAGCCACGACCCGTCGCTGCACTGGAAGACCCTCACCAGCACGCACTTCGAGATCCATTTTCACCACGGCGAAGAGGCCCTCGCCCGTGAAGTCGCCGCCATTGCCGAGCAGACCCACGCGCGGCTGGTGGACGAACTGAACTGGCGGCCGCGCAAGCGCACCCAACTCATCCTCACCGACCGCTTCGATTTCTCCAACGGCTCGGCGACGCCCTTTCCGCGCAACACCATGACCATCATCGTCACGCCGCCGCGTAGCGACAGCAGCGTCAACGACTACAACGACTGGCTGGACACCCTGATCACCCACGAATACACCCACATCCTGCACCTCGACAGGCGCGCCGGCCTGCCCGCCGGGCTGCAAAGAACCTTCGGCCGCCTGCTGCCGCTGTTCCCCAACGTGATGCAACCGCCGTGGTTCATCGAAGGCCTCGCTACCTGGCACGAAACCGACCCCGACGCACACATCGGTCGCGGCCAGAGCAGCCAGTTCCGCATGCTGATGCGCATGGAGGTGGCACACGGCATCAAGCCGGTGAAACAGGTCAACCAGCCGCTGGAAAGCTGGCCCATGAATACCGTGCGCTACCTCTACGGCGTCTATTTCTACCAGTTCGTGGCCGAGCGCTACGGGCCCGACAAAGTGCAGGAACTGGTCGAGCAGTACAGCGACAACATCATCCCCTTCATGATCAACAACAACAGCCGGCGGGTGCTCGATGCCAACCTCACGCGGCTGTGGGCGGCATTCAAGCAATACCTGCGCGACGACTTCGGCGCCGAGATCGAGGCCATCCGCCAGCGCGGCGAGAGCCCGGCGCAGCAACTCACCGATTACGGCTATTTCACCGGCATGGCGCGCCTGGCCGGCAATGGCGATCTCTATTTCCTGCGCAACGATCAGCAGAGCGAACCCCGCCTGATGCGCCTGCGCCGGGGCCAGCCGCCGCAGGCCATCGGCGACATGCGTGGCCGCCATTTCGACCTGCACCCCGAGGCCGGCATCGTCGTCGCCGAGATCGACGCCACCCGCAGCACCAACCAGTTCGCCGACCTCTACCACCTCGACCCGCGCAGCGGCAAAAAGACCCAACTGACCCACGGCGGCCGCTACCTGTACGCCGCCTGGAGCCCGGACGGCACGCGCATCGCCGCGGTGCACAACAGCGGCGGGCAGAGCGCCCTGCACCTGCTCGACGCCAGCGGAAAATTGCTGGACGTGCTGTGGCAGGGCGAGGACCACAGCGTGCTCGGCGCCCTGGACTGGTCGCCGGACGGGCAACGGCTCGCCCTGCCGGTGTGGCGCCGCGACAGCCTGTGGAACCTCGAGACCTTCTCCCTGGCGGATCGCCAGTGGCGGATGCTCACCCGCAGCGCCGGCATCGAGACCACGCCGCGCTATTCGCGCGACGGCCGCTTCCTGCTGTTCAGCGCCGACTACGACGGCGTCTACAACATCCAGCGGCTGGACCTGCGCAGCGGTGAAATCCACACCCTCAGCAACCTCATCGGCGGCGCCTTCGCCCCCATCGAGGCGCCCGACGGCAGCGGCCTGTACTTCACCGGCCTCGGCGCGCGCGGCTTCGACCTCTACTTCCTGCCCGGCCCGCAGCCGCGCCCCGTCCGACACACGGCGCCCGCCACCAAGCCCGCGCCGACAACCGCCGCCAAGGCCATCGACGGCGAAATCAGCGACTACAGCCCGCTAGGACGCGTCGCCCCCACCTGGTGGTGGCCATGGCTGGCGTTCAGCGACGAACGCAGCGAGATCGGCTTCAGCACCAGCGGCAGCGACCCGCTGAACCGGCATAACTATATCTTGTCACTCGCCTACGACGCCAAGAACGGCTGGCCCGTCGGCCGCCTCGACTACATCTACGACCGCTGGAACCCCACCCTCAAGCTCAGCGCCCAACGACAAGTGTTTGCCCTGCGCGACCGCAACGACAAGCCGGTGCACTACCGCAGCAGCGACAGCCTCAGCCTCGAGGCCCTGTGGCCCTTCTTCCGCTACGACCGGCGCTGGACCCTGCATGCCGGGCTGGTCTCCGAGATCGAGGCGGACAAGCACATCCTGCCCGGCTTCGCCCCCCAGCCGACGCTGCGTGACCAGCTGCTGGGCCTCGCCGTCAGCTATGATTCCAGCCGCCGCTATGCGCGCGCCATCAGCCCCAGCAACGGCCGCCAGCTGCGCCTCATCGCCGAGGACAACGACGCCCTGCGCAGCGACGCCCGCGGCCAGGTCTACACCCTGGACTGGCGTGAATTCATCGACCTGCGAGGCGAACAGGTGCTGGCGGCGCGCCTGCTGGCCGGCTGGGGCACGGACCGGCCACGCCCCTTCCGCCTCGGCGGCAGCCTCCCGGACAGCCGCCCCAGCGACCCGCGCGCCGCCGCCCTCGCCCCCACCGGCGCCCTCTTCAACCGCCGCCGCTACGCCCTGCGCGGCTACGCCGAGGGCCTGTACGGCCTGGTGGGCCGGCGCATGGGCCTGCTCGAAGTGGAATGGCGCTTCCCCATCGCCCTCATCGAACGCGGCCTGATGTCGCCCCCCATCGGCCTGCACCGCCTGCACGGCACCCTGTTCTTCAACACCGGCGACGCCTGGAACGAGCGCTTCGACCTGGCCGAACTGAAGTCCGGCCTCGGCGCCGAGCTCACCGCCAGGGTGGTGCTGGGCTACTGGCTGCCGGTGGACCTGCGCCTGGGCTACGCCCACGGCCTGGACGACGGCGGCACGCAACAGATCTATCTGAACCTCGGCGCTTCGTTCTAGCGCCCCGATGCGGCACAATCACGCCATGACCAGCAAAAAGACCACCCCCACAGAGCGCTACTGGCTGCTGGCCTGGCTGCTCACCCTGGCCATCATCCCGGCCCTCTCCATCTATGGCCGGCGCCTGCAGACCCTGGCCCGCGACAACCTCGACCCAGCCCTGCTCGCCTGGCTCATCGCCGTCCCCACCCTGCTGCTGGTGGTCGCCGTCCTGGTGCAACAGGTACGGCGCGGCGGCTACCGCCGCCTCTGGCACCTGAGCTGGGCGCTGGCCCTGTTCGGCCTGCTGCCGCTGACCCTGCCGGCGGTGGAGGAACGCCTGCACTTCCTCGTCTTCGGCGCCTTCGGCCTGGCCGCGGGGCGCGCCTTTCCCGTCGCCCTCGCCGTCACCCTGGGCGTGGCCGCCGCCGGCCTCGACGAACTGTTGCAGCACTGGCTGCCAGACCGCGTGGGCGACTGGCGCGACGTGGGCTTCAACCTGCTGGCGGTGGGCGGCGGCCTGCTGCTGGCGCGGCTGGGCGGACGCTGATGCGCCGCTGGCTGGCCGTGCTGCTGCTCGCCGGCCTCGCCAGCAGCGCCGGGGCGGAGGAACTGCGCCTGCGGCTGCTGGACGTGGGCGAGGGCCAGGCCGTGCTGCTCAGCCATGGCGAGCGCGGCATCCTCGTCGACACCGGCCATGCCGGCCAGGCGCCGAAGGTGCTGCGCGCCATCGCAGACAGCGGCATCCGGCACCTGGACATGCTCATCCTCAGCCACCTGCACCCCGACCACGCCAGTGGCTATTTCCGCCTGCGCGAGGCCTGGCCGGACACCCCGGTGCTGGACGCCCGGCACCCGCTGCCGGCCGATGTCTCGCCGGACATGGTGCGCTGGGTGAACGAGGCCCTGTCCCGCGACCCCCTGCGCCGCCGCCTCACCGCCGGCGACAGCCTGCCCTGGGGCGACGCCCGCATCGAGGTGCTGTGGCCCGCCCGTTTCGACAGCAACAACCTCAACCGCCACTCGCTGGTGCTCCACGTCCGCCACGGCGAGCGCAGCGCGCTGCTGATGGGCGATGCCGGCAAGGTGGTGGAGCGGGCGCTGCTGCAACAGGGGAAGGACCTGCGCGCGGAGATACTGGTGGTCGGCCATCACGGCGCCAGCGACACCGGCGACGCGGCCTTCCTCGCCGCCGTGCGACCGGCCTGGAGCCTCATCTCCGTCAACCGCGACAACCTGCGCGGCTACCCGCACGACGGCACCCTGCAACGCCTGCGCGCTGCCGGCGGGCGGCTGTTGCGCACCGACGAAGACGGCGACCTCTGTCTGCGCCTGCCGCGCACGGCGGTCGTCACCCCCTGCCGCGCAGCGGGCAACGCCCGACAATCCGCCGATATTGGCAAAGTCAGGCCGTAGGAGCGGGCCATGCCCGCGATTGATGGAAAGGAAAAATGATGAAGTTGTCGGAGCGGCTTCAGCCGCGAAGAAATAACAACCCTGTTCGCAGCTGAAGCCCCACAATATTTCCCTGGCGGAGATGCCTTGTTTGCGGCTTGTTACACCGCAGAGCGCTAAAACGAAAAACATCACCGCCTTGTAGCGCCTTCAGGCGCGAACGCCTTCCAGGGTGAAGAAGAAGCTCGCCCCCTGCCCCGGCTCTCCCTCGCCCCAGATGCGCCCGCCGTG
>JALSHB010000189.1 GCA_026982475.1 Chromatiales bacterium | reverse complement strand
AGACACGGCGTTCACGGAGAAATGAAATGCCAGGTCGTCGGGGCAGGCCACATCGCCACCCGGGGCATTGCCTCCCACTGATGCATTCTCTGTGTTCTCTGTGCCTCTGTGGTGAATAGATACGAAATCGGTTTCGAGTGAGCGCAGGCATTGCGGCGCCGTTTGCGGCTTTCGCCACTCCCCTCTCGATCGGGATTGCCACTCTATCCCCGTGGACACATAATTAAAACTAAATACTATTGATCATATCGATAAGTATAACCTTATCGGCTTACGTCATCTGGAAAAGCGATGCACCTTACCCTGCGCCAACTCAAGGTCTTCGAGGCCGTCGCCCGCCACCTCAGCTTTCGCCGCGCGGCCGAGGAGCTGCACCTCAGCCAGCCCGCCGTCTCCATGCAGATCAAGCAGCTGGAGGCCAATGTCGAGCTGCCACTGTTCGATCATGTGGGGAAGAAGGTGTTTCTCACCGAGGCGGGCCATGAGATGTATCACTACAGCCGTGCCATCGCCGGCTTGCTGGCCGAGGCGGACGAGGTCATCGAACAACTGAAGGGGGGGCGGCGTGGCAAGCTGGCGCTGTCGGTGGCCTCCACGGTGAACTATTTCGCCCCGGCCCTGCTGGGCAGCTTTTGTCGGCGTTTTCCGGACATCACCATCAGTCTCGACGTCACCAACCGTGAGACCCTGCTGCGCCAACTGGCCGAGAATGAGGCCGATCTGGTGATCATGGGCCAGCCGCCGGCGGGTGAGGATCTGGAGGCTGGCGCCTTCATGGAAAACCCGCTGGTGATCATCGCCCCCCCTGATCACCCGCTGGCCAGCGAGCGCAACATCCCGCTGACGCGCATGGCCGAGGAGACCTTTGTGGTGCGCGAGCGCGGCTCAGGCACCCGTGGCGCCACCGAGCGCTTTTTCAATCAGCATGGCATCACGCTCAATACCGGCATGGAGATATCCAGCAACGAGGCCATCAAGCAATCGGTGCAGGCCGGCCTGGGGCTGGGGTTGCTGTCGCGGGATACCCTGGAGATGGAGCTGGCGCTGAACAAGCTGGTGGTGCTGGACGTGGAGGACTTTCCCATCGTGCGCCACTGGTACGTGATGCACCGGCGGGCGAAGCGCCTGTCGCCAGTGGCGCAGGCCTTCAAGCGGTTTTTGCTGGAAGAGGCCAATACCCTGCTGCGCCCGGCGTTGCCGGGCGCGGTATCAGCCGCGGAAGATAAATGACGAAAGGGCGGGAGTCGTCCTCTCGGGCGGCGTCAACTCAGTGCAGGCCACAGCGTTCCGGGTGCTTGGAGATAATGGCGTAGACCGTGTCGTACAGCTTTTCCTTGCCGCGCCTGCTGCATTCCACATACACCAGATCCAGCACCTGGCGGCCCTCGTCGGCCGCCTTGCCCGCCCCCATCAAGGCCTGGCAGACACTGCGGCGAACAAACCGAACCAGCGCCTTTTCTGACATTTTCGGCAAGGCATGTTCCAGGCGGTCGATCTTCATGGCTTTCTCCTTCCTAGCAAGTCAAGAATAGTCCCGATGAGGGTGAAGACAATGCGCGTGGTCAAGTTTGTGGCACGCGCGACCCTCACTGGGGCTATCGTCCCGCAAGCAAAAAATTACACCGCAAACCGTGACCCGCTTCACAGTCCGTGGATGCGGCAAGAGAACGCTTGCCAGATCCGCCGCGAGGGAGAATAATCGGCCAACGATACCCGACTGTTTGAGTCGGGTTATCGCCCCCGACAAAAGGAAAGGAGAATCATCATGCGCAAAACTACCCTCAGCGGCCTGGCCCTGGCCGCCGCCCTGTTTTCCGCCAGCGCCCTGGCCTGCGACGCCATGGGTCCCAGCACCCACATGGGACAACTGATGTCCATTGACCCGGACAAGGCCACCTTCACCATCCGCGACGCCCAGTCCGGCGGTCCCATCACCTTCAGCGCCGACGCCGATGTGCTCAAGGCGCTCAAGGCCCACACGGGCAGCGTGATGGTCAATTACGAGGAAGACGAGACGGGCATCAAGGCGGTCGGCGTGACCTTCTGAAGGCCATCGCTAAACTTGCCGTCAGGCAAGCCGAAGAAGGGCGGGTCAACCGCCCTTTTTTTTGCCTGGAATTTGGTCTGGTCGGGGGCGGCGAGTAACATGCATGTCAGATACACGATAAAGCGCCCAACAAAAACAACAACGCCATGAGCCTGTCCACGACCCTGCAACGCTGGTTTCCGCCACAAAGCGACCTCAGCGGCAAAAGCATCCTGATCTCCGCTGCCGCCGCCCTGGTCTCCGTGGTCCTGGTGGGGCTGGCCAGCCGGCAGACCCTGCAGGGCATCGCCGGCCCCTTCCTGCTCGCCTCCATGGGCGCCTCGTCGGTGTTGCTGTTCGTCGTCCCCTCCAGCCCCATGTCGCGGCCCTGGCCCTTTGTCGGCGGCCACCTGACCGCCGGCCTGGTCGGCGTCAGCTGCGCGCAGCTGATTCCCGACGTCGCCATCGCCGCCGCGGTGGCCGCCGGCGGCGCGATCCTCATCATGCACCTGCTGCGCTGCATGCATCCGCCCGGCAGCGCCACCGCCCTGCTGGCGGTGGTGGGCGGCGATACGGTGCACCGCCTCGGCTATCAGTTCCTGCTCTCGCCGGTGGCCGTCAACGTGGCCATCATGATGGGCTGCGCCCTGCTCTACTGGCGCCTCAGCCAGCTGATGCAGCAGCGCAGCCGCCGCCGGCCGCTGGAGACGGTGATCCAGCGCGGCGAGGAAAAATGGCTCGCCAGCGGCCCGGCCTTCTCCGACGAGGACCTGCACCGGGCGATGGCGGAAATGGACACCTTTCTGGACATCAGCCGCAAGGACCTGAAGGAGATCTACACCCGTGCCGAGCAACTGGCGCACGGCCGCCAGCTGGGCCGGCTGCGCTGCAGCGAGGTGATGAGCCAGCCGGTGATCGCGGTGGAATTCGGCACCGAGTTGGAGGAGGTCTGGGCGCTGCTGGAGAAGCACGACATCCGCGGCCTGCCGGTGGTGGATCGCGCAAGGCACGTGATCGGCATCGTCACCGTCAGCGATTTCGTCCACCATGCCGACCAGCTGCCGCACGAGACCCTGGCCGAGCGCCTCGCGCACCTGCGCCGCCGCACCACCCGCCTGGAGTCGGACAAGCCCGAGGTGGCGGGGCAGATCATGACCCAGCCGGTGCTCACCGCGCGTGAAGACCAGCCCCTGTCCGAGGTGGCGCAGCAATTCACCGCCAATAACATCCATCACATCCCGGTGGTGGATGCGAAGGACAAGCTGGTGGGCATGCTCACCCGCGAGGACGTGATGGCGGCCTGTGACTGTGCGACGGACAAAAAGCCCCAAAATTCATAGAAAAGTAGCGAAAAGCCGCCCCAGCTCACAGTTCCAGACTGGGAAAAACGCATGCCATGGCTATACTTCGGTGAGAAAGACCTGGATAGGTAAGGAGGTTTTATGACCTCAGTCAACCTGCCGCGCGATGACGCGGCGATCATGATCGATACCAAGGCCGTCGCCAAGCGCAACGTCAAGCCTGCCGAGGGTTACCCGGTCACGCCGCCGGTAAAGGAGAACGAGCAGGGACACACCGCCCCGACGCCCGCACAGCCGCGGAAGCGGCGGCGCGAGGGCGACCGGCGGCAACGCGACGAGGCGGTGCTGCTGGATACGCGCAGCGGCCGCGACCGCCGCAGGCGCGGCGAGCAGGATGACGATGACGACGCGCCGAGCGGCCACATCGACGTCTACATCTGACCGCCGACGGGAGTAGCGGATCCGCCAATGGGTGCCCGTGAAACCGGCCGGGGAACGGCGGTGCGCGCCCGGGGCGAAGGCACCCACGCCGATTTGCGTGGACAGGCGTTCATTCGCGGGCCCTGCCCCTCCGTGCGTGCCCCGCTTCCGCGCTACGGCACCCGCCCCAGCGTTACCCGCACCTCCACATCCATCCACAGCCCTTGTTCCGTGAGCAGGGCGTCCAGCTGCGCCAGGTGTTCGCGCTGAAATGCCTCCCGCTGTTCGGCGGGCAGCCGCTGCACGATGCCACGCAGGCCGGAATTCCACACCACCTCCCACCATTCCGCCGGGCCGCGCAGGTGGTAGCCCAGCTGGTCCGTGTGCTGCTCGATGGCCTCGAAACCCGCCGCCTCCATCAGCTCCCGGCAGGTCCGCGCCGCCACCAGCCGCTGTGAGGCGAGCTGGTGTTCGCCGCTGAAGTCCAGGCCGTAGGATTCCAGCAGGCTGAAAAAGCGTTCGGCAAGGGGCGTGAAGGCCTGGTCGGTGAAGCTGGTGAACAGCACCGTGCCGCCGGGGCGGGTGACGCGACGCCACTGCTCGAGGGCGCCGGCCATGTCGGGCAGGAAGAACAGGCCGAAGCCGCAGGTCACGGCGTCGAAATAATCGCTTCGGAACTCCGGCGCCGCGGCGTCCATCTCGAACAGGTCGATGTTGTCCAGGGCCATCTTGGCGGCGTTGTGCGCGGCGCGGTCGAGCATCGCCGGCGACAGGTCGATGCCCATCACCCGCCCCGCGGGGCCGACGGCCTGGGCCAGCGCCACCGCCAGCGCGCCGGTGCCGGTGGCGGCGTCGAGCACCTTGCTGCCGGGCCTGGGAGCCAGGTGGCTGAGCACGCGGTCGGCGCTGAAGGGGAAGAAGCGCAGCGCGGGGCCGTCGTAGCCGCCGGCGACCTCGTCGAAGACCGAGATGATCCGTTGTCGGTAGGCCTGCGGGTCGAGGCCGTTCAATCGAAGCGCCCTTCGAGGCGCCGCAGGCGGGTCTCCAGCTGCTCGATCTCGTCGAGCAGGTCGAGGATCATGGCGGTGCCGGCGAGATTGACCTCCAGATCCCGCTGCAGGCGCAGTGCGGCGCGCGTGCGGCGCAGGGCCTCGCCGGGGAAGCGCCAGGGCAGCGTGCGCATGTCCAGGGGCTCCAGCAGGCCTTCCTGCACCATTTCCACCAGTACCATGCGTTCCACGCCACAGGCGCGGCTCAGGTCTTCCAGCGACAGTTCGGCGCTCTCGTCCAGCAGCACGCCGGCCAGTACGGTTGTGTGTGTGCTCATCTGCTCAAACCTCCAGTGCGGCGCGCGGGTTCATGGGCATTTGCTCCGCCATCTTGCGGTACAGGGCTTCGTCCTCAGCGTTGCGCGGCTCGGGGGTGACCATCTCCAGCACCACGTACTGGTCGCCGGCGGGCTTGCCCGGCAGGCCGCGTCCGCGCAGGCGCAGTTTCTGTCCCGATTTTGCCCCACGCGGGATCTTCAGATCCACCTTGCCGCCCAGGGTCGGCACCTTGATCTTGGCCCCCAGCGCCGCCTCCCAGGGGGTGATGGGCAGGTCGAGGTAGATGTCGCGGCCGTCCACCCGGTACAGGCGATGCGGCTGGAAGGCCACCTCCAGATAGAGATCGCCCGCCGGCTGTCCGCCGCTGCCCGGCGCGCCCTGCCCGGCAAGGCGGATCACCTGCCCCTCGGCGATGCCCCGGGGGATGGTGACGTTGAGGGTGCGCTGCCGGGTCTGGACATGCCCGTCGGGGCTCAGCGTGGGGGCCTGCAGGGTAATGGTGCGGGTCGCGCCGTTGTAGGAATCCTCCAGTGATATCAGGATCTTGGCATGATGGTCGCGTCCCGGCCGCTCATGGAATCCCGGCCCGGCGTAGTGGCGGCGTCCACCGCCGCCGAACAGGCTTTCGAAGAAGTCGCTGAACTGCTCGGCGCCATCGCCGCCGAAGCCGCCGCTGAACTCGAAGCCGGCGTCCCAGCCTGGTGGCGGGGTGAACTCCTCGCCCGGCCGCGCGCCGCTGCCCAGCTGATCGTAGGCCAGACGCTTTTCCGGGTCCTTGAGCACCGCATAGGCCTCGCCGATCTCCTTGAAGCGGGCCTCGGCGTCGGTCTCCTTGCTGACGTCGGGGTGATACTTGCGCGCCAGCTTGCGATAGGCGCGCTTGATCTCGCTCTCGGTGGCATCCTTCGATACCCCCAGAATCTCGTAATAATCCTTGAATTTCATGCCTTGCTGGCTCCACAAAATGTTTTTGATCTGCCATCTAGCATGTGGCCCCCGGGGGGCGAATTCAAGAAAGCATTGCCTGCGGCCGTAAAGCGGCGGACAGGCGCTGGCGGCCAAGGCCATGCATCGGTGCGCGCCATGGCCTGCTACACTTGCCGCCTCAAACCGCATTCACCCGGGAGCAAACAATGTCTGAGCATGTCTATAAGATGATCGAGCTGGTCGGCTCATCCCCCAACAGCACCGACGACGCCATCCGCAATGCCATCGCCCGCGCAGACAAGACGCTGCGCAACCTGGACTGGTTCGAGGTGGTGGAAACCCGTGGCCAGCTGGTGGACGGGAAAGTGGCGCATTTTCAGGTCACGCTGAAGGTCGGCATTCGTCTCGAAGACTGAGGCGAACTTGACAGGGCAGGGAGCCTGCCCGTATTTGTAATAATAGGTGGCGCCTGCTGGCGTCCCGCAAATCATCATCAAGCAACTGAAAGAAAAGACATTTATGGGAAAATCACTGGTTATCGTCGAATCACCGGCCAAGGCCAAGACGATCAACAAATACCTCGGCAAAGACTTTATCGTGAAGTCCAGCATCGGCCATATCCGTGATCTTCCCACCAGCGGCAGCAGCTCGGTGAAGTCCGCCATGGACCCCAAGGCGCGCGCCAAGCTGGCCGCCGAGGCGCGCAAGCTGTCGCCGGAAGAGCGTGAACGCCGCAAGCGCGAACGCGCCGGTAAGGCGCTGGTGCAGCGCATGGGCATCGACCCGGAGCACGGTTGGAAGGCGCGTTACGAAACCATGCCCGGCAAGGAAAAGGTGGTCGCCGAGCTGCAGAAGCTGGCCAAGTCCGCCGACGCCATCTATCTCGCCACCGATCTGGATCGCGAAGGAGAGGCCATCGCCTGGCATCTGACCGAGGCCATCGGCGGCGACCCCTCGCGCTACAAGCGCGTGGTGTTCAACGAGATCACCAAGAAGGCCATCCAGGAGGCCTTCGAGCACCCGACCCAGCTCAACACCGACCAGGTCAACGCCCAGCAGGCGCGGCGTTTCCTCGACCGCGTGGTGGGCTACATGCTGTCGCCGCTGCTGTGGAAGAAGCTGGCGCGCGGGCTGTCCGCCGGCCGCGTGCAGTCCGTCGCCGTGCGTCTGGTGGTGGAGCGCGAGCGCGAGATCCACGCCTTCACCCCGGAGGAATACTGGGAGGTCTACGCCGACCTGCACAGTGACGCCGGCGAACCCCTGCGCATGCAGGTGGTGAAGCAGAACGGCAAGACCTTCCGCCCGCCCAACAAGGGCCTCACGGACGCCGCCCTGGCGATCCTCGAACGCGCCGACTACACCATCACCAAGCGCGAGACCAAGCCCTCGTCGAGCCGCCCGCGCGCGCCCTTCATCACCTCCACCCTGCAGCAGGCCGCCAGCACGCGGCTCGGCTTCGGCGTGAAGAAGACCATGATGATGGCGCAGCGGCTCTACGAGGCCGGCCACATCACCTACATGCGCACCGACTCCACCAACCTCAGCGACGAGGCGGTGGCCATGGTGCGCGACTACATCGGCAACAAATACGGCAAGCAGTACCTGCCCGAAAAACCCGTCAACTACAGCTCCCGCGAAGGTGCGCAGGAGGCCCACGAGGCCATCCGCCCCTCCAGCGTGCACACCATGGTCTCCGACCTCAAGGACATGGAGCGCGACGCCCAGCGCCTGTACGAACTCATCTGGCGCCAGTTCGTCGCCTGCCAGATGCCGCCGGCCAAATTCGACGTCACCACCCTGACCATCGAGACCGCCGGCTTCGAACTGCGCGCCAAGGGCCGCACCCTGCGCTTCGACGGCTGGACCCGCGTCATGCCCCTGCCGCAGAAGGGCGCCGACGACGCCCTGCTGCCGGACGTCAAGGAAGGCGACCACTTGCAGTTGGACAGGCTGGATCCCTCGCAGCACTTCACCAAGCCGCCGCCACGCTACAGCGAGGCCTCACTGGTGAAGGAACTGGAAAAACGCGGCATCGGCCGCCCCTCCACCTATGCCGCCATCATCTCCACCATTCAGGAACGCGGCTACGTGACGGTGAAGAACCGCCGCTTCTACGCGGAAAAGATCGGCGAAATTGTCACCGACCGCCTGGTGGAGAATTTCGACGACCTGCTCGACTACGGCTTCACCGCCAGCATGGAGGAAAAGCTCGACGCCATCGCCAGCGGCAAGGTCGAATGGCGCGAGGTGCTGGACAGCTTCTACGAGGAATTCCGCGCCAAGCTGGACAAGGCGGAGAACGACGAAGACGGCATGCGCGGCAACGACCCCATCCCCACCGACATCGACTGCCCGACCTGCGGCCGCAAGATGCAGATCCGCGCCGGCTCCACCGGCGTGTTCCTCGGCTGCTCCGGCTACAACCTGCCGCCCAAGGAACGCTGCAAGACCACCATGAACCTGATCCCCGGCGAAGAGGTGGTGGACGCCGATGCCGACGAGGAGAGCGAGGCCCGCGCCCTGCGCGAAAAGCGCCGCTGCCCCAAGTGCGGCACCGCCATGGACAGCTATCTCATCGACGAGCACCGCAAGCTGCACATCTGTGGCAACAGCCCGGACTGTGACGGCTACGAGATCGAGGAAGGCAAATTCCGCATCAAGGGCTACGAAGGCCCGGTGATCGAATGCGACAAGTGCGGCGCCGAGATGCAGCTCAAGACCGGCCGCTTCGGCAAGTACTTCGGCTGCACCAACCCCGAGTGCAAGAACACCCGCAAGCTGCTGCGCAACGGCGAAGTCGCCCCGCCCAAGGCCGACCCCGTGCACATGCCCGAGCTGAAGTGCGAAAAGTCCGACGGCTACTTCGTGTTACGCGACGGCGCCGCCGGCATCTTCCTCGCCTCCAGCGCCTTCCCGCGTTCGCGCGAGACCCGCGCCCCGCTGGTCAGGGAACTCATCCCCCACTGCCAGGAACTGGACCCCAAGCACCGCTACCTGTGCGAGGCCCCGCAGGAGGACGACGCCGGCAACCCCGCCATCGTGCGTTTCAAGCGCAAGGAAAAAGAGCAGTACGTGATGACCGAAGTAGACGGCAAGGCCACCGGCTGGGCCGCCTTCTACCGCGACGGCAAATGGGTGGTGGAGAAAAAGGCCACAGCGAAGAAAAAAGCCGCGCCGAAGAAAAAGACAGCGGCAAGGAAAAAGACGGCAAAAAAGAAGACCGTGAAGAAAAAGGCCATCAAGAAGGCCAGCTGACCCGCCCCCGCCCGGCATGCACCCTCGACTGCGCCTGCGCCCCCTGTGGCTGGCCATCGGCTGGGCCATGCTGGGCGCCGTGGTCTGGCTCAGCCTCACCGGCGACCCGCCCGCCTCGCCCGACATCCCCCACATCGACAAGCTCGAACACCTCACCGCCTACGCCATCCTCATGGCCTGGTTCGGCCAGATCCACACCCGCACCGCCAGCCAGCGCGCCTGGCTCCTTGGCCTCGCCCTGATGGGCGTCGCCATCGAATACCTGCAAGGCTGGAGCGGCCTGCGCTACTTCGAGCCCGCCGACATGCTCGCCAACGGCCTGGGTGCCCTGCTCGGCTACTGGTTCACGCGCGGGCCGCTGGCGGGGACACTGGCCCGGATCGAGCTGCTGCTCAACGGCGAATAAACGGCCGGGCCGCCCGAAACCCGACACCAAGCCGCACAGCTTGCCGCTTCATTTGTGGCCCCGCCCCACACCCCGTACCACCGAACCAGCGCCGATCGTCGCTTGATATCCTGGGCATTCTGCGCCTTAATGACCCGTCATAAGCAAGGAAATAGGCCGGAAAGCTACCGTGATAGAGCAAACGGTCGGCACACTGATGGGAAGCAATGCAGAAATGGAGATCCACCGTGTGTAATTTGGGGCATATCAACAGACAATGATCGTTCTGCAGTTTTTATAGCCTGTCTGCCCAAGTCTCGACAATGGGGCGGTTACGGAGAAAAAAGGAATGACAGTTCTAAAGAAAGCCAAAATTGTCCATGAGGGAAAGTATGCGGACGAAGTGGATGTGGAACTGGCAGTGATTGACCAAGAAT
>JALSHB010000188.1 GCA_026982475.1 Chromatiales bacterium | reverse complement strand
GTGATGTTTCACGCCGTTTGACTCCCCGGGCTGGATTCTCCGCAGTTTGCAATAAAGCTTGCAGGAGCGGCCTCAACCGCGAATATTGGCGGGTTCCCTTCGCGGCTGAAGCCGCTCCTACAGGGTGGACAACATTTCTCGTTACACCACCTGCCGCCTCAGGGTGTCTACGGCGGCTGCGGTGGGGCGATTCACGGCATCACCGGGTACTCGTAATGTTTGATGTCCCGCCGTCGCCGGCTCGACCGCTGGGTAACGACGCCCTTTACCGTAAACCCGGTGATGAGCTCGATATCTTCGAAGGCCGGGTTCAGATGATGCAGCCACTGGCGTTCGCCACGCCGCTTGTACTGGGCAAAAAAGAATTCACCGTTCTGCTCGATCACCGCATAGGCGCCATTCACCAGTGGATGCCCGGGATCGACGATGATGATGTGTCCGTCCTCGAACTCCGGTGACATGCTGTCACCAATTACGCGGAGGGCAAATGCCTCCAGTTCCTCTGCGCTACAACCTGATTGTTCCATGATGGGCTACCTCGGCAAGGCGTTTGTTGTCCGTCGCGCGGCGTCCCGCACCTCCTGATTTTGCGCCGCCAGCGGATGCTGTTCCTGGATCTGCGGATCCAGGTTGTTTTCAAGGCCCCGTTCCGTCACGAATCGCCCGACGGCTTGATGCCTCGGCGAGCCAGTTCACGGCGGGGGACGATGTTACAGCTGCCGCTTTCCTCGTCGAAGAGGATGGCGATCTCACCCTCTTGCAGCAGCCTGCGCACCTGTTCCGTCTTTTGCCTCAGGGAGATTTCCTCCCAGCCGTAGTCTGTCCCGTCGCGGCTGACGAATTCCTCGATCAGGTTGTTCAGGGCCTCCGCGCTGAGCTGTTTGTGCGGGATCAACATGCGGGTTCTGGGGCGCTGGTTCTGCCGGTTATTTGAAGGTGTAGTGTTTTTCGATGTCGGCGGTGATCTTCCATTCGCAGGACATGCCCGCCGGGAAGTGCACCAGATCGCCACGGCCGATGGTGACGGGTTCCCCGCCGTTGGGTGTCACGATGGCCTCGCCTTCCAGGATGTAACAGATCTCTTCGTTGTCGTAGTGCCAGTCGAAACGGGAGACCTCCTTGCGCCAGAGTGGCCAGCCGTCCACGCCCATGGCGTCCAGTTTGGCGGGGGAGACGTGATGTTCGATGTTGATTTCTTGCATGGATCGATCCGTGGGTGTTGCGGTCAGGATTGACAGTATAGTGTATCGTGTTTTTTCGTTGCGGCGGTTGCGGGCGGTGAACGTGGTGCCTCGGGGGGTTCAATCTTCGTCGCCTTCGCCGATGAACAAGGGTATCGATTCACGTGGACAAATGGATGAAAGGCTTTTCTGGCAAGCCGTTACGGGAGAGACGGCTCTTTCCGCGCATTGCGACCCGCTGTCAGGTGCTGTATCGCACGCCTGAGTCGAAGGGCTGGAGTGCGGCCCGGCTGGTGGATTTCTCGGCGATTGGCATGCGCATCGAGTGCGATGAATTGCTGATGCTCGGAACGCCGGTGGCGATCCAGATAAAGCCCGGTGAGGACAAGGCCATTCCCGCCGTTTCGGCGAAGGGCAGCGTGGTACGCTGTGAGCCGAATGCCAACCTGCGCTATGAGGTTTCCTGCAAGCTGACCAAGGTGAGCCCCGCATGAAGGGCGGGGAAGATGGCGCCCCGGAGACGATTCGAACGTCCGACCTGCCGCTTAGGAGGCGGCTGCTCTATCCAGCTGAGCTACCGGGGCTTGAGACGGTGAGGGTTGCGGCGTGCTGGCCGGGACTGGTCCGGGTGTGCTCGGGTCGATGCAACGGTGATAAAAGTGTTTTGGTGGAGCCGAGGAGGATCGAACTCCCGACCTCTGCATTGCGAACGCAGCGCTCTCCCAGCTGAGCTACGGCCCCGTTTGTGGCGGCAAGTTTAACACCGGATTTGACAATTTATCCACCGTCCTCGCCCTTTTGCCCGGCGGACTCGTTCTGTTGACGTTTGAGCAGTTCGACGATCTGTTGGATGTCGTCGTTTTGCGGCGTCTCGTCTTCGGCGGCGATCCTGCCCAGGGTGGCCACGGTGAGGTCGAGGTGCCTGACGTGCCGGCGGCAGTAGATACACATCAGCAGGTGCATGCGGAAGGCGGCCCGCTGCCAGGGTGACAGGTTCTGGTCCAGGTAGTCACTGGCCCGTTCGGTGATCTCACGACAACTCGGCAGCATCATCTTCATCGCTGGTAAAACGCCTCTATGGCCGCCTGGACGCGATGGCGCGCCCGGTGCAGCAGTACCCGCCCATTGGACTCGGAAACCTCCAGAACCTTACAAAGACTTTCCATATCCAGCCCCTGCATGTCGCGCAGGGTCAGCGCGGCGCGTTGCATGGGGGGCAGGGCGTCGAGGCTGGCGTCGATGCAGGCGCGAAGCTCCCGGCTGGCCAGCAGGTCGTCCGGCGTATCGGCGTGCCAGGCGACGGGCGGGCTGGCCCAGCGGCCGGAGGCATTGAACTGGCCGGGGTCGATACGGGTTTGATCGCCCAGCGCGTCCTGCAGATTGACGGTGCGGGACTCGTGGCGCAGCCGGGTTTTGGCGGTATTGCTGACGATGCGCAGAATCCAGGTCTTCAGGCTGGAGCGCCGCTCGAAGCGAGGCAGGGCCCGGATCACTGACAGCCAGGCCTCCTGGGCGACTTCGTCGGCGATGGCCGGGCCGACGATGGCGCGGGCCAGATGCACCATCAGGCCGTGATAGGCGGAGACCAGCTGCGCATAGGCGTGCTCATCGTGTGCCAGCAGCCGGGGGATCAACTCGTCGTCGCGGGGTAGCTGCTGGTTCAAGGTAACATTTGTCCTTTTTGCGCGTCATTCAGTAGGCCTGGGCAGCGCGGTAAAGTATTCTGCCCCTGGCCATGAGTGGCTTCAAGCCGCGCGCCGGGCGGGATGCCTGCCCATTCGCCCGATGCCCCGTCGTCCTTTACGTGTTTTGAGAGAGAAATATGCTGGAAACCCTGCCTTTACTGCAACAAACCCGATTCCCCGCCCTGTTGCGCGAGGGCGTGACCACGCTGCAGGTCAACCTCGGTTATCTGTGCAATCAGCAGTGCCTGCACTGCCACGTCAACGCCGGCCCCAAGCGCACGGAGCTGATGGATGAGGCGACGATCGAGACGGTGCTGGGCTATCTGCGCGACGCAGAGATCCGCACCCTGGACCTGACCGGGGGTGCGCCGGAGATGAACCCGCATTTTCGTTATCTGGTGCGCGAGGCGCGCCGGCTCGGCGTGCATGTGATGGACCGCTGCAATCTGACCATTCTCGAGGAGCCCGGCCAGGAGGGGCTGGGCGAATTTCTGGCCGCGCAGGGGGTGGAGGTGGTGGCTTCCATGCCCTGTTATCAGAAAGAGAATGTCGATGGACAGCGCGGCAAGGGTGTGTACGACGCCAGTATCCGCGGCCTGCAGTGCCTGAACCGGCTGGGCTATGGCCAGGCCGGCAGCGGCCTGGTGCTGAACCTGGTCTACAACCCCGGCGGCCCCTTTCTTCCCCCGGGGCAGGATGCGCTGGAGTCGGACTACAAGCAGCGGTTGCGCGCCGAACACGGCATCGAATTCAACCGGCTGCTGACCCTGGCCAACATGCCCATCCAGCGCTTTGGCAGCACGCTGATTTCACGCGGGCAATTCGATGAGTACATGGCGCTGCTGACGGCCTCCCACAGCGATGCCAATCTCGCCACCGTGATGTGCCGCAGCCTGCTGAGCGTCGACTGGCAGGGCTATGTCTACGACTGCGATTTCAACCAGATGCTGAAGCTGCCCATCGCCCGCAAGGGGGCGTCCGCGCAACAGGGCAAGACCCACCTCTCGGATCTGATCGGTGTCGACCTGGCGGGTGAGCCCATCGTGGTCAGCGGCCACTGCTATGGCTGTACCGCCGGGCAGGGCAGCAGTTGTGGTGGCGCCCTGTCGTGACGGGCCGCGTGGCGCCGCGGGCGAGACGGATCTCCATCGTCATTCCGGTGCTGAACGAGGCGCAGACCCTGGTCGGCTGTCTCGACGGGCTGCAAGCGTACCGGGCGCAGGGCCATGAGGTCATCGTCGTCGATGGCGGCAGCCACGATGGCACGCCAGCGCTGGCGCGGCCACGGGCGGACCATGTGCTGGTGTCTGCCCCGGGCCGTGCGCGGCAGATGGGCCAGGGCGCCCGCATCGCGCAGGGTGACGTGCTGCTGTTCCTGCACGCGGACACCCGGCTCCCCGATGCGGCCTGCGACACCATCCTCTCCGCCCTGCAAACGGCGGCCCGTTGGGGACGCTTCGACGTGCGCCTCTCCGGTTCCGCGCCGGCCCTGCGGCTGATCGAATTCATGATCAACCTGCGTTCCCGCTGGACCCGCATCGCCACCGGTGATCAGGCCATGTTCGTGACCCGGGAACTGTTTCACGCCGCGGGCGGTTTCGATGACATCCCCCTGATGGAGGACATCGCCCTCAGTCGCCGGCTGAAGAAACTGGCGCCCGCCGCCTGCCTGCGCCAGCGCGTCGTCACCTCCAGCCGGCGCTGGGAGGAACACGGTGTGCTCAAGACCGTGTTGCTGATGTGGCGGCTGCGTCTCGCTTACTGGCTGGGCGCCGATCCCGCGCGCCTGGTCCGGCAGTATTACCGCTGATGCAGTTTCCCGAGGCCCGCATCCTGCTGTTTTGCCGCGCGCCGGTGGCGGGGCAGGTGAAGACGCGGCTGGCGCGCGCCATCGGCGACGAGGCAGCGGCGCGCTGGCACCGGGCGCTGGCCACGCATTGCCTGGAGACCGTCTCCGCCGCGCAACTGGCGCCGCTGCAGCTGTGGTGCAGCCCCGATGTCCGGCATGATTTCTTTTCCCGCCAGCAGGCCCGCCTGTCTCTCAGCCTGCATGGCCAGTGCGGCGCCGACCTGGGGGCGCGCATGAGCCATGCCTTCGACGTTGCCCTGGCCGATGCCGGCTATGCGCTGGTGATTGGCAGTGACTGCCCGGCATTGAGCGCCGACTATCTTCGGCAGGCACTCAGTGCCCTGCGCGAAGGGGCGCCGGCGGTGATCGGCCCGGCGGAGGATGGCGGCTATGTCATGCTGGGGCTGCGGCGCAACCATCGTCCGCTATTTGAAGATATGCCCTGGGGAACCGGCGCCGTGTTTGACACCACCTGCCAGCGAATGGCGGGCGACTACCTTGCCCTGCCGCCACTGTGGGATGTGGATGTCGTCGAGGATCTGTGGCGGCTGAAACGGGAGGCCGAAGGCCTGTCCCTGGCGGATGAATTGAAGGACCGTCTTTCCGCGTTTCCGGCCTGAGTGCCTAGGACCGCGACATCTTGCGGCGCGACGCCCGTTGCATTTCCAGCACGAAGCGCTCGATGATGCGCGCCTGTGCCTTGTCCAGCTGCTCGAAGTTGCCGCCGACCTGAACATTGCGGGTGGTTTCGTGCTCGGTGACGCGGCGCAGGATGAAGCGGCTCTGTACGCGCTTCTTGTTGGGGAGGGTGATGGTGCAGCACAGGGGCTGCGTCTTTTGGTCCTCGGTAATGGCGGTCTTGGGCGGAAAGCGCACGCACATGCCCTCGGCGGAAATGTCCTGCAACTCGCCGTAAAAGGCATTGCCCTGTTCATCGGCCAGTTCGACCGGGATGACGTGCACCGCGCTCACCGGCACGCGGAAGGCGCGGCGGCGCTGGCGATAACGAATGTGTTCGGGATAGGCGACCTTGTAGAAGGCGACGCCGTTGTCGCTGCCGATTTCGCTGATCTCGAGAATCATCTTGATCTCGATGCCTTCACGATGCGCGCTCAGGCCGATCTTGCTGGCGGTGCTGAGCCGGGCATGGCCCTCCTGGGGGTGCAGTTCGTCGAGCAGCAGATAGCCCTGCTCGGGATTCACTTCGAGGAGGGTGCTGTTGTACAGGCGTTTTGCCGACGGCACGGCAATGCTGACGATACTGTGCTGCTGTTGCAGGGGGCGAAGAATGGCCGCGATACGGGTTGCCGAAGTGACTTCCTCGTACTGCTGTTGGTAGTCATTTTCTTCCGCGTGTTGCTGGGCCATGTGGAGTTTGTTTTTGTTGGGTTGCCTTTCATCGGGTCATCGGGTTGTCGCCCGGTCATCAATGCCCGCCTCAGGCAATGGCGATGGATTGCCCCAGCGCGGGACGGTGTTCCGATTTTCCGCTGTCCTGGTAAGTGACCGAGGAGGGTGCCTGATGGTCTTTACCACGCAGGAGATTCAGCGCCTGCTGTACCTGGGCGTGTGAGGCCGCGAGGACGCGCTGGTTGAGCAGATTCTGTTCATGGCACTGTTTCAGGATCGTGTGCAGCGCCTGCCAGGCGGCCAGCAGCTGCGCATCCCTGCTGTTGATGATGAAGGCCTCCAGCTGCTGCCGGTTGCAGGGGGCGCCGATGATCTTTTCCAGTTCCGGCAATGACGTTTGTTCTTTCCGTTCCAGGTCGCCCAGATGCTTGAGCTTGCTGTCCATGGCCTGCTCGAAGGCCTGCAGATCATTACCCTTGAGGGCGTTGAATTCCTCTTCCAGGACCTCCAGCATGCGCGCCGCGTCCTGCTGTTGTGCCTCCAGCAGGGTCAGTAAGCGTTGTGCCGATGCCGGATTGCTCATGATCTGAGACTGTTCTCGAACTGGATGAATTTCTCCGCCACGCGCAGGGCGTTGATCTCATACGCTCCCGCATCGATGGCCGATTTGAGACTCTGCACCCGTTCGCCGTCGATCACGGACTGGGCATTGATCGCCGATTCGACCCCCTTCAGCTGGCTGGCCTGTGGTGTGAGCGTCACGGTATCCGCCCGGTTGGCCGATACGGCCTGTGTGGCGTTTCCGCTGCCGTCGGCAGTGTGCCTTGTGCTTCCTCCCGCGCCTTGTGGCTGGGGGGGGGGAAAGCCGGTGATATCAATTGCCATGGTGATGCTCCTTTGACGCTGTTGCTATGACTATCGGCACAGGGTATTGAAACTTAAGGGGACTTCCATGGAATCGTGACAGGGGTTGTGGTGGCCTGCCCACGGGTGTTTCTGGCCTGTTCACAGGGGTATTTCCGTACTTCACCATCCATGCCTCACGCGCCGCGCTACATGTGAACCTGCACGATACCCGCCCTGATGGCAACGCCCTCGACGATGCGCTTCGAGCGCGTGTTGCGCACCGTGATGCGCTCACCCAGGGCGGCGTCTTGCAGTGCCTTGCCCTTGCTGCGCACCTGCAGCAGGCCCGTATTGGCGAGAATGGTGACATCGTCACCGCGGCGCACCAGCAGCCGCGCCTTGAGCATGCGCGGGGTCAGAGGGGTGCCTGCGGGCAGGGCGCGCGCGGCCAGTTTGCCGATGACCTCGTCGGCCTGGCGGTAATAGCCGTGATTGAGTTTCGAGATCTCCTGGCGCCGGGCGATGATGTCCGTGCGGCCGAGGGGATCACCCCGACTGATGGGACGGGCGGTGACCAGCACCTCGCCGAAGACCCGGATATTGGCGGGGATGTAGACGGTCCAGGGCCTTTCGCCCGGGCACTGCACGCCCACGGTGAGTTTTCCCTGCAGGCGGCTGCCGGCCGGCAAGAAGGCCTGCAGCGCCGTATCGCAGCGTCCCAGGCGCAGGCGTGAATCCAGGCGGCCAAGCTGGATCTCCTGCGTATTCCCGGGTTCCGGGGGGATTTGCGATTGCAGAAAATCACGCGCCGTCTCCTGCAGAGAGGCCAATGACTGGTATTGCGCGGTCTTGCCCGCGGCGGTTGCCGTCAGCGGAAGCAGGCCGGCCATGGCGAGCAACACGAGACGGCTGGCAGGGATTTGCCACTTTGTGACGCGCACTTGCCGGCCGGCGTCGCCGCCGAGGATCCACGAAATGATGCCTGTGATGCTGTTCATAGGGTTAAGCCGCTGTTTTATCAAGCGATGTTCTGGGTTCGATGAATGGCTGTCGACGATGATCGTCCATCCCCGTGACAGCCCCGGGTGGAACACTGCGAGAGCAGTTGCAACAGGCGTGCCATGCGACCCTCAAGAAACCCCGTCGGGGTGTCGATAGAGCGATTACTGAAACACGGGTGTTGAATACCTGCATCCGTGAGCCCATGACGGCGAATCGCACAACGCATTGATCCGTCTCGCTATATGAAAGATTTAGGCAATAGCCCCCGCTATTCCCTCACAATTCATTACGCGATACGTCTCAAGCCGTTGCACGCTTCATCCGCCCTGAACTCACGGATTCAGGCAAAATTCTGGAGTTGAGCGATGGCTGGAGTACTCGATGGCGTTGATAAACGCACACAGCTGGTTGGCGAAAACCGGCTTGAATTACTGCTGTTCAGACTGGCGACGGATCAGCTGTACGGCATCAATGTCTTCAAGGTGCAGGAGGTCATCCGCTGTCCGCCCTTGACCCATGTGCCGAACGCCAACCCGGTGGTGCGGGGGATTGCCAACATGCGTGGCAAGACCATTCCTGTCTACGACCTGGGCATGGCGCTGGGTTATGCACCCATGGGTGACATCAGCAACGCCTTTGTGGTGATCGCCGACTACAACCGCACCTTGCAGGGTTTCCTTGTCAACGGCGTGGAGCGCATCGTCAACATGAACTGGGAAGAGATCCTGCCGCCGCCCAGGGGTTCGGGGAACAGCAGTTACCTGACCGCCGTGACCCGTGTCGATCACCGCCTGGTGGAAATACTCGATGTCGAGAAGGTGCTCGCGGAAGTGGTGGGAACGGTCTCCGAGGTATCTGAAGAAATCATTGAAAACGGCCACGTGGGTGATATTCCCAAGGTTCTCGTCGCCGATGATTCCAGCGTTGCGCGCCGCCAGATCACCCGTACCCTCGATCAACTCGGCATAGAAACGGTGGTCATGAAGGATGGCCTGGAGGCGCTGCAATATCTGCGGGCCCTGTCGCAGGAGCACGACGACCTCTCGACCGAGCTGACGATGGTGATCTCCGATGTGGAGATGCCCAACATGGATGGCTACACGCTGACCACGGAGATCCGCAAGGATCCGCATATGAAGGATCTCTACGTGGTCCTGCATACCTCGTTGAGCGGCGTATTCAATCAGGCCCTGGTGGAAAAGGTGGGGGCCGACAAATTCATCCCGAAATTCAATGCCAACGAGTTTGCCGAAACGATCCTGGCGGCCATCGAGACGCTCAAGGCCGGTAAAGCGGCATAAATACCCATGAAAAAAGCGCAATGACAGGGAATGCCATGCCCGCCAAGGGCCTCAGCAGTGAGGATTACCACGCCTTTCGCCGGTTTCTCGAAGACGCGAGCGGCATCGTTCTGGGTGACAACAAGCATTATCTGGTGACCAGCCGCCTCACGCGCCTTATGAAGGAGCAGGGCATCGAGTCGTTCGGCATGCTCATGCAGAACATCAAGCGGGACCGCAAGCTGCGCAACCGCATCATGGATGCCATGACCACCAACGAGACCTCCTGGTTTCGGGACAGCTATCCCTTCGATATCCTCAAGGAGCAACTGCTGCCGGAATATGCCGACAAACGGGCCCGCCAGGTGCGCATCTGGTCCGCGGCCAGCTCCACCGGTCAGGAGCCCTACTCGCTGAGCATGATTGTCAGCGAATATCTGCAGAAACGACCGGGAAGCCTGCCGGCCAACGGCGTACAGATCCTCGGCACGGATATTTCCCCCACCGTTCTCGAACAGGCCCGCAGCGGCATCTACGAAGGTGTGGCTGCCTCGCGTGGGCTGTCGGAGGAACGCAAGCGGCGCTTCTTCATACAGACCGAGGCGGGCTGGCAGGTCCGGGAGGAGATCCGCAAGCGCGTCAGCTTCCGCGAACTGAACCTGATGCAGGGCTATGGCGCGCTGGGGAAGTTCGACATCATCTATTGCCGCAATGTCTTGATCTACTTCTCCGCCGACCTGAAACGGGACATCCTCACCCGCATGGCCCGCACCCTCAACCCCGGCGGCTACCTGGTGCTCGGCGGGTCGGAATCCATTTCCAGTTATTCCGAAGACTTCGAACTGGTACGCTGGCGCAACGGCGTGATATACAAACTTGCCTGAAACCTGAATCCGTAGGTTCAGGGCGGATGAAGCGTGCAACTGCTTGATACATATCGCGTAATGAAAAATCGAGGGAATAGCGGGGATTATTGCCGAGATTTTTCATATAGCGAGATGTATCAATGA
>JALSHB010000187.1 GCA_026982475.1 Chromatiales bacterium | reverse complement strand
ACACCCTGACCCTGGTGCGGCCGCCGGTGGTGCTGATGCACGGGTTGTGGGCGGATGATGAGAGCTGGGAAGATGACTTTGTCGACAACGTCAGGGGTCCCGATCCCGATGGCATCGTCGTGGCGGGAGACTACGCCACGACCAACGCCGAGGAATTGACGGCCAATGCCGGCGCGGTGACGGAAGCGATTGAAGATGCATTTGAAGATGCGCGTGATAACAACATCGCCCTGACCCAGGTGGACTACATCGGCCACAGCAAAGCCGGAGAACCTGGATCAGGGCGACATCCGGCGCTTCGTGTCGCTGAATACGCCGCATTTCGGGACCAATCTGGCCAACTTGCTGATTGCGCTGCATGATGATCCGGGTACTGAGGTAGAGATTGAGGAGGACGTCCGTGAAGTTATTTGGCTAAGTGGCAACCCTCCCGGACAGGCTGGCAATATCACGGCTGGCGCCATCTGCAGTCTGGCGCAAAACAGCGTCGATTTGGGGCGCCTCAATGCCAGCGTACCGATGGCGCATGTTTTCACCGCTACGGGCGGGCCAGCCGGCTCCGAGACCGATCCGGCGGAATTCTGGGAATCCATATTTGCCGAACTTTTTGAGGATCGTTTCACCGAAGAAGTTTGCGTCAATGGCATTGTTATCCTGGGTTTTTGTACCGGCACATGGGTGCCTGTTTACCTCCAGGCCACCGTCGACGCCTTTCGCTTTCGTGAAGAGAATGACCTCATTGTGCCGCTTTCCAGCCAGCTTGGCGGGGTGGGCGGAGCGAGTCAGGCGGCAACCAATAGCGCGAGTACCGAGCACTTCGATTCCCTCATTACCCGTGGTTTCACGAAAAGCCCTGCCGCCGCGCAGCAGATTCGTACTATTCTGGATGCTGCAACATCCTCTGCCGTGCTGACCACGCTACCGGCCGTTTCTTCACGGGGCGATGGCGTCAGCATTCCACCTGTGCCAGGCCAGGGCGAGGCAACGGATGCGGCCATTTATGCGAACCAATGCGCGTCAGGAGGGCAAATGAACAACCTTGCGATGGGTGTCACATTGCTGGCGGCGGCACAAAGCTTCGATCCCGATATCCGCATTGTCTCGCCGGCAGAGGGAGAGGTATTTGAGCCGGGCGATACGGTTAATATCGTAGTCGAGCTGCTGAACCCGGACTTCGTCGGTGCATTAAAGGCGGAATGACCTTCATTGGTGGTTTCAGTGACAAAGAAGCGCCTTACGAGGTGTCGGTCACCCTTCCGGAGAGGGCGTCCGGTACGCTGACCATTAGCGCCAGATCCAATACTTATGATGGAACCCGCTTTACAGCCCATAAAGCCCAACCCGTCACCATCATCGTCCGCCGGTCAACGCCGCCGGACAGGCTGATTGTGGAGTCATCCTCGGATATCATCACCCCGCGGCCTGCGAATGACCGGAATCCGCCCCGGGTATCCGTGAAGGGCATATACAATGGTGTTGAAGTTACTCTAAATCAGTCGGTGACCGGCACCACCTATGTCTCGAGTGACACCAGTATCGTCACGGTGGACTCCGAAGGCGTGCTGACCCCGGTCAGCCTGGGGCGCGCGGTGATCACCGTCGAAAACCAGGGCGTGAGGGGCTTTTCCATGGTGGCAGTCAGCGACAGTAATGGCATCACGCCACCGGAGGAAGTGACCTACTAGCTGGACATCCAGCGCAGCGGCATCCGCCTGAACCGCCGCACCGGTTTCTTCACCCAGCGGGTCACGATCACCAACCCGACCGACCTGCCCATCCCCGGCTCCCTGGCCCTGCTGTTGGAAGGCCTGACCCCGGGCGTGACGGCGGTGAACCGCACCACCAGCAGCGACCGCATCCTGCCGGGCAGTCCGCAATTCGACATTCCGACGAAGAACCGGCTGCACAGCCTGATGCCGGGGGCGACGGTCACCTTCGACATCGAGTTCCTGAACCCGAACCGGGAGCGCATCCGCTACACCCCGCGCGTCTTCATTGCCCGGGACTTTTAGGGCATTGCAACGCGCCCCCAGCCTGGGTGGCCGGAGGCGCGTTCCGCCCCTCATTACGTTGCAACGGCCGGGCGAGCGATGGCCCCATGCCGTCGGAAGAAGTGATCTGCAAACTGGACATCCAGAGCAGCGGCATTTGCCTGAAGCGCCGCACCGGCTTCTTCACCCTGCGGACAATTATGACCAATCCGATCTGTCTTCCCCCGACTCCAAGACTGCCCAGCGATCCGGTCAGCGGGGGCGGCGTCACGGACACAAAAGGTGCTGTCAATCTGGTCAAGGGCGATGATCAGTACTTTGTCTGGCGGGCCATGTGGTGTTTTCGGAGATTACGGGCGCTGCAGGGCGCTTTCGACCTCGTTGCGCTTGTCGTGGCCGAGCAGGATTTCGATCAGGGCGAGGGCGAAATCCATCGCCGTGCCCGGCCCGCGCGAGGTGATCACGGGGCCGTCGATGACCACCGCCTCGGCGCTCAGGGTGGTGTCGGGGAGGTCGAGCCTTTCCAGCACGCCGGGATAGGCGGTGGCGCGCCGGCCGGCCAGCAGGCCGCTGCTGGCCAGCACCTTGGGCGCGGCGCAGATGGCGGCGGTGTACTTGCCGTTGGCGGCCATCGCCTTCAGCAGCGAGTGGATGCGCGGGTCGGCGTCGAGATGATCGGCGCCGGGCAGGCCGCCGGGCAGCGCCACCATGTCAAAGTCGCGCTGCAGCGCTTCGTCGAGGGTGCTGTCGGGGAGTAGCGTGACGCCGCGCGAGCAATGCACGGGGCCGGCTTCGAGGCCGGCGCTGACCACCTCGGCGCCGGCGCGCACCAGCAGGTCGATGATGGTCACCGCCTCCAGCTCTTCGCAGCCCTGGGCTAGGGGGACAAGAACGCTCGCCATGTGCGGAACCTCTGCATGTGTTGATCGAGAAGTTGGGAGACGGGGAGAAGCGCGATGCCTTCCTCGGCCAGTCGCGGCAGTTCTTCTTCCAGTACCGCGAGGGTCTCGGGATAGGGGTGGCCGATGGCCAGGGCGATGCCGTGCTCGCGCGCGAGGCGCACGGTACGCTTCAGTTCGGCGCGGATCTTTTCGCGGTTGCGGTCGCTGTCGAGGAATACGTCGCGGCGGATGTTGGGCACCCAGTTTTCGTTGGCGGCCTGCACTGCCACGCTGGCCTTGGTGGTGTAACTGTCGACGAAGTAGAACGCGTCGTGTTCACCCAGCGCCTGCATCAGCCAGCGCATGTGGCCGGGATGCTGGGTGAGCAGGCTGCCCATGTGGTTGTTGATGCCGGCGACGTGTGGCACGGCGGCGATGTTGTCGCGCAACTGGCGCAGGAACTGCTGCCGGGTCATGTCCAGGGTCAGGCCGCCGGGGCCGAGGCGGTTGTGATCCATGGCCTCCATGGGCAGGTGCAGCATCACTTCCTTGCCGAGGCGGTCGGCGAGATTGGCCAGTTCGCGGGCATGGGGGGTGTGTGGCAGGAAGGCGTAGGTGATGGCCCCGGGCAGGCGGATGGCGCGCAGGTCGCGATCGCGCAGGTTGCCCAGGTCATCGATGATGATGCTGATGGACGGGCGGCCCGGCTCGGCGATGGGGGTGAGGGGCTCCGCCGTGGCTGGAGAGCCGCCCAGTATCCCCGCCAGCAGCAGGGCTGGCAGGGAGGCGATCCTTGGCAGGCGGATTTTCATTTCTTTGTGGCGGCCCCAGGGGTCTGTCGGGTTTGGGAACAATCTCCCACCATGCTCGCTACGATTGCCCAAATCCGACAGGCGCCTAGCGGCTTTCCAGGATCTGCACCCCTTTGAGGATGTTGAGGGCTTCATAGAGCTGGTAGTCCGTCTGTGCCAGTGGCAGCTTGGGCGCCTTCTTGTCGCTCTTGGTGTCGGACTTCTTCTTGTCCTTGCCATTGCCGTTTTCCAGGTGGCCGGCGAGGTCGGCTTCCTTCAGGCGACCGTCCTCGGCATGCGGCAGGGTGGTGATCTTGACCGGTTCGAGGGTGATGTCCGGCTCGATGCCCTCGGCCTGGATGGAGCGGCCCGACGGCGTGTAATAGCGCGCCGTGGTGAGCTTCAGGGCGGTGTTGTTGTTGAGCGGCAGGATGGTCTGCACCGAGCCCTTGCCGAAGGTGCGGGTGCCGACGACGAGGGCGCGCTTGTGATCTTGCAGGGCGCCGGCGACGATCTCCGAGGCAGAGGCGGAGCCGCCGTTGACCAACACCACCAGCGGGGCGCCATCGAGCAGGGTGCGCGGGGTGGCGTTGAACTTCATTTCCGAGTCGCGGATGCGGCCCTTGGTGTAGACGATCAGGCCCTTGTCGAGGAAGGCGTCGGAGACTTCCACCGCGGCGTTGAGCACGCCGCCGGGGTTGTTGCGCAGATCCAGCACCAGGCCCTTGAGCTTGCCGCCGTTCTCTTCCTTCAGCTTGTCGATGGCCTCGGCCAGGTTCTCGCCGGTGTGCGACTGGAACTGGGAGATGCGCAGGTAGCCGAAGCCGTCCTCCAGGCTGCGCTGACGCACGCTCTTGACCTTGATGATGTCGCGGGTGATGGTGATCTTGAGGGGCTTCTCCTCACCCTCGCGGATGATGGTGAGGGTGATGTCGGTGCCCACCTTGCCGCGCATGAGGTTGACCGCCTCGCGCAGGGTCATGCCCTTGACGGGCTTTTCGTCGAGGCGGATGACCAGGTCGCCGGCCTTGACGCCGGCGCGCTGGGCCGGGGTGTCGTCGATGGGGGAGATGACCTTGACGAAGCCGTCCTCCATGCCCACCTCGATGCCGAGGCCGCCGAATTCTCCGGAGGTGCCCACCTGCAGATCCTTGAAGCTGTCGGGGTCGAGGTAGCTGGAATGGGGGTCGAGGCCGGAGAGCATGCCGCGGATGGCGTTCTCCAGCAGTTCCTTGTCGCTGACGGGTTCCACGTAGTCTTTCTTGATGCGGGCGAAGACCTCGGTAAAGGTGCGCAGCTCGCTCAGGGGCAGTGAGGTGGCGTCATCTTGTGCCTTTTCCTTTTCGGCCAGTACGCCCTGGCCGATGGCCAGCATGACGCCGAGGGTAAGACCAATCAGGAGCACCAGCAGGGTGCGGGTATTCGATTTCATGTGTAGCTCCGTAGGAGATGCTGCGATCGTCAAAGATTCAGTGGCTTACAGCGCAGGAATCCGGCGATTATGCCGGACTGGCGGGTAAGTTGCACTTCCCGGGCGGATTCCGCTCGGCCATTATCGGCGGCTGGCCATCTTCTTCGGCTTGCCGCGGCACCACTTTAGCGGGTTGACGGGTTTGCCGTTGTGGCGGATCTCGAAATACAGGGCGTGCCGGTCGTTGCCACCGCTGTTGCCCACCGCGGCGATCACCTCGCCCGACTCGACCCAGTCGCCCTCTTCCTTGTACAGGCTCTGATTGCCGCCATAGAGGCTCATGTAGCCGTCACCGTGATCGATGATGGTGAGCAGGCCGAAGCCGCGCAGCCAGTCGGAAAAGACCACCCGGCCATGGTGGATGGCGCGCACCTCGGTGCCCTCGCGGGCGCCGATGCGCACCCCCTGCCAGCGCAGTTTGCCGACCTTGCGCCGCTGGCCGAAGCGCGCCGTGAGGCGTCCCGCGGTGGGCCAGATCAGCTTGCCGCGCAGCTGGGCAAAGGGTTTGCCCTCGCTCAGCTCCAGGGGTGCCTTGACGGGCTGCTCGGCGAGCCGCTCGAGCAGGCGTTGCAGCTGTCTTTCGTCTTCCAGCAACCGTGACAGGCGCTGGTCCTTGCTGCGCATGTCCTGCTGCAACCGGGCCAGCAGCTGTGAGCGCTCACTGCGGCTGCGTTCCAGTTGCTGCTTCTCATTGACCCTTTCCGCGCGGTTTCGTTCGAGTTCGCGGGTCTGCTGGCGGATTTTCTTTTCCACGGCGGTGAGTTCCGTGAGGTGCTCATCGATGGCGCGGATCTTTTCCAGGCGGGCGCGATTGTAATAGTCGTAATAGGTCAGGGTGCGCGCCACGGCGGCGGGGTCCTGCTGGCTGAGGAGGATCTTCAGATATTCCTGCTGGCCGTTGGCATAGGCGGCGCGCAGCTGTTGGCCGAGGGCGATGCGGTGCTGGCGCAGATCGTCGCGCAGGCCGCGCCGTTGCTTTTCCAGGGCCTTCAGTTCGCCTTTCTGGCGGCGGATCTGCCGGTCGAGTTCGCGCAGCAGGGCGGCGGTCTTGCCGATGCGCTTTTCCGTGTTGCGCAGGCGGGATTGCAGGGATTGCTTGCGCTGGCGGTCGCTGTCCAGTTCGCTGCGCAGACTCTGGATCTGCTGGCGCAGTTGCTGCAGGCGGGCGCTGTTGTCGTCGTCCGCCGCCAGGCCGTGCCCGGGCAGGGCGCCGAGCAGAAGGAGCAGAAGGAGCAGAAGGATCAGCGGCAGGGGCACGGTGTGGCGGGCATCGGTCATGGGATGCCGTGGATGGTACCGCAAGGGAGGGCGGGGCGAGAAGCCCGCGGGACCGGGGTGGCCCCGCGGTGCTTCAGCCCTCTGGCGTGTCGTCGCCGCGTTCGGATTCGAGCATTACCAGCGAGTGGCCGCCCATCTCCGGCGGGATCTCCAGTCCCATCAGGTGCAGCAGGGTGGGCGCGACATCGCACAGGGAGCCGTGCTCTTCCAGCTGCGCCGGGCGGCCGACGTAGATCAGCGGCACCGGGTTGTTGGTGTGGGCGGTGTGCGGCTGGTTGGTGTCCGGATCGGCCATGCGTTCGGCGTTGCCGTGGTCGGCGGTGATCAGGGCCTCGCCGCCCACCTTCCGCAGGGCCTCGATGACCCGGCCGAGGCAGCTGTCGAGGGCCTCGATGGCCTTTACCGTGGCCTCGAAGTTGCCGGTGTGGCCGACCATGTCGGGGTTGGCGTAGTTGCAGATGATGGTGTCGTACTTGCCGCTTTCGATGGCTTCGATGAGCTTGTCGGTCAGCTCGGGGGCGCTCATCTCCGGCTGCTGGTCGTAGGTGGCGACGTTGGGCGAGGGCACGAGGATGCGGTCCTCGCCCTCGAAGGGCTCTTCGCGGCCGCCGTTGAAGAAGAAGGTGACGTGGGCGTATTTCTCCGTCTCGGCGATGCGCAGCTGGCGCAGGCCGTGTTCGGCGATGTATTCGCCAAACACGTTCTTCAGCCGCTCGGGCGGGAAGGCCACGGGCACGTCGAAGTCGGCGCTGTATTCGGTGAGGCTGATGAAGGCGCCCAGCTTCGGTCTGGCGGCGCGCTCGAAGCAGTTGAAGTCGTCTTCGATGAAGGGGCGGGTGATCTGGCGGGCGCGGTCGGAGCGGTAGTTCATGAATACCACCACGTCGCCGTCTTCGACGGCGACGGGCTGTTCGCCCTCGGGGACGATGGCGGTGGCGAGGACGAATTCGTCCGTTTCGCCGCGCGCGTAGGCGGCCCGCAGCGCGCTCTGCGCATCCGGGGCCTGATGGTCGGCCTTGCCCTGGGTGATGAGGTCGTAGGCCGCCTGGATGCGCGGCCAGCGGTGGTCGCGGTCCATGGCGTAGTAGCGGCCGATGATGGAGGCGAAGCGGCCGCCGCCCAGTTCGTCGAACACCTTCTGCATGTTGCCGATGTAGGTTTCGGCGCTGCGCGGCGGGGTGTCGCGGCCGTCGAGGAAGGCGTGCAGGTAGACGCGTTTGGCACCGCGCTCCACCGCCAGGCGCACCATGGCCTGGATGTGTTCCTCGTGGCTGTGCACGCCGCCGTCCGACAGCAGGCCGAGGATGTGCAGGGCCTTGTCGTTTTCGATCGCCTGGTCGACGGCGTTGGTCAGGGTCAGGTTGGTGAAGAACGAGCCGGTGCGGATGGCGCGGCTGACGCGGGTGAATTCCTGGTACACCACGCGCCCGGCGCCGAGGTTCAGGTGCCCCACCTCGGAGTTGCCCATCTGCCCGCTGGGCAGGCCGACCTCGGCCCCCGAACCCTTGATGAGGGTGTGCGGGTACTGCGCCCAGAGCTTGTCCCACTGCGGCTTGCGCGCGCGGTGGATGGCGTTGGCTTCGGGGTCTTCGCTATAGCCCCAGCCGTCGAGAATGATGGCGATGACGGGGGCGGGCGGTGAGGGAGGTGTGGGCATGGGTTCCTATCTTCTTCTGGCGCAGAAGAGCGGAATTTTAAACGACTTTCGCCCTGCCTGGAAAGCGCGCGGGGTGATTCGGCGGCCTGTCCGGGGTTAATAAGCCTTTTGATTATTAGTGTTTCGGACTATTCTGAATTAACGGAATCATATATTACTGTATTTGACTTTGATAATATTTCTGGAGGAGCGGCGCATGTCCGCTGAACGTCAGCAATTCGGTCGCCGGACGCGTGGTGGCCAGATCGGGGTGGTGTGCTATGAGTGAGTCGGAACATTTGATTACCCGCGATGAGGATATCGAGCGCGCCTCGCGTTCCATCAAGGCCATGTCGCACCCCTTGCGGTTGAAGATCCTCTGCGCCCTGGGCGATCAGGAGGTCAGCGTGCAGGATATCGTCGCCCTGGTGGGCACCTCGCAGAGCAACATCTCCCAGCATCTGGCGATCCTGCGCGACAAGGGCATCCTGGTGTCGCGCAAGGACGCCAACCGTGTCTATTACCGCGTCGGCGACTCGCGGACCCTGCGTCTCATCAGCATGATGCGCGAGGTCTTTTGTTCCACCGAGTAATCTCGACGGCCGCCCGCGCGGCGCCTGGCGTCGCGCGGGCGGCTTGAGTTTCCCGCCTTTCCGCTATATCGTCCGCCCACTTCTTTCCCTGGCGATTTCGAGACTACCATGCAGCAATTCAGTGCGTTCTTTGTCACCAATTGGCCCCTGTTTCTGGCCCTGGCCATCATCCTCTTCATGCTGGTGCGTTCCTATGTCGGCCCCGGCGCCACCAAGGCCGTGGGCCCCATGGAGGCCCTGCAGCTGATCAATCACCAGAATGCGCTGGTGCTGGATGTGCGCACGGACAAGGAATATCAGGACGGCCACATCATCAATTCCATGCATGTCCCCTTGGGCATGCTGTCCAGTCAGTTGGCGAAGCTGGCGGGGTACAAGCAGACCCCCATCGTCATCGTCTGCCGCAGCGGCGCCCGCTCGGCGCAGGCCGCGGCCACCCTGAGGAAGGCGGGCTTTGAGGCGGTCTACAACCTTGCCGGCGGCATCATGGCCTGGCAGAACGCCAACATGCCCTTGACCACGGAGAAGGGCAAGCCGCCGAAGCCGGGCGCGGCCAAAAAGGCCGGGGATGATGGGGTCGAGGAACAGGCTGGCAAGAAAAAGGCCGGGAAGAAGGAGGCCGTCAAGGCCATCGGTCAGGATGCGCCGGCGGAAACGGCGCAGGAGACCGACAAGGAAACAGAGCAGGAAAAGGAAACGGGGCAGGAAAAGGAACAGGCCAGCGGCCCGGAGATCGTCATTTACACGGCGGCGGGTTGTCCCTTCTGCGTGCGCGCCGTGCAGCTCTTGAAAGACAAGGGCGTCGCCTATACTGAAGTAAGCGTCGACGGCAAGCCCGAGCTGCGCCGGGAAATGACGCAAAAGGCCGGTTCGAGTTCCGTGCCGCAGGTGTTCGTCGATGACAGGCACATCGGCGACTGTGACGGCATCCACGCCCTCGATGCCCAGGGCAAGCTGGATGAGCTGCTGGGTATTGGCAAGTCCTAGCGGCGTCGATGTGCCGAGACAGCCAGCATAACCACGAATGGCAACCCGGGAGGAAACCCATGGCCGATTCCCTGCATGTTGTGTGTCCCCACTGCGACGGCATCAACCGCGTGCCGCAGGAAAGGCTGAGCGCCGGACCCAAGTGCGGCGTCTGCCACAAGCCGCTGTTCAGCGGCGAGCCCCTGGTGCTCGACAGCGCCCGTTTTCAACGGCACCTTAGCAAGGGCGACCTGCCCCTGCTGGTGGATTTCTGGGCCGCCTGGTGCGGGCCGTGCAAGATGATGGCGCCGGTATTTGCACAGGCCGCGCAGCAGCTCGAACCGCGCGTGCGGCTGGTAAAGATCAACAGCGAAGAAGAGCAGCAGCTGTCCGCCCAGCTCGGCATTCGCAGCATTCCCACCCTGATTCTGTTCAAGAACGGCCAGGAAGCGGCGCGCGTGTCCGGCGCCATGGATCTGGGCAATCTGCTGGCCTGGACGCGCCAGCACTTGTAGGCTTCTGCGCGTCGCCTGCCGGTTTCAATTTCAGCACCGAGCCAGTAGACTTTCCGCACCTCTGAATCCGGCCCCGCACGGGGCCCCGCACCTGGAATTACCGCAATGTCAGAAGCAGAACA